>JBLFXJ010000023.1:0-40346 GCA_047609825.1 Myxococcota bacterium | reverse complement strand
ACGTGACCAGGCGTAGTTCATCCAGGTGTGCGCCTCGCGGTCATTCCCCGTCGGACGCCAGGGATCGTCCGCTCCGTTCCGATCCCACGGGTGGTCGAGGTCGAAGACGTGGCCGATCTCGTGCAGCGCCACGAACAGTCGGAAGAACCTGCCTTGTTGCACCGTCTTCGGCGTGCCTGGGATGTGCGCGAAGGTGGGGTCGAACATCAGGGCGGAGGAGAACAGGGCAGCACCTTGGCGCTGGAGCGGGTCGTCGGCCGCGTCGGGACCGTCGAACATCCGACCCCCGATGGACGGCCCCGACACGTGGCTGTCGGCGGCGAGCAGGAACATCCGCCAGCCCGCCCCGGCGTCGGCCGCCTCCCACTGGCGCACCATCGCGTCGTGCAGCTCGATGTCGTCCCACCCGTCGGCGTTCGGGTCCAGTCCCGGATCCACCCGGATCGGCGACGCCCGCACCTGGGCGGAGACCCCTGCCCTCCCGAGCATGCGCGCCAGGTCCACCGTGCGCGGCGCCGGCTCGCCATCCACCGCAGTGGCCACCTCGAGCGGGTACTCCACGTCCTCCTGGAAGTGCACGTCGACCGTCAGGTCCCGGAACCCCGTCGACACGCGGTCCAGCTCGTGGGTGCCAGCGGCGGTCGCCAGCCGCAGGTGGTCCCCGTCCACCCGGGCGCCCACCTCGACCGAAGGCCCCGAGTACACCCACCAGGTGGCCGCGCCGTGCTGCACGACGCCCACCCGCTCCAGGGGCTCGTCGAGCGACCGACCGTCCGGCAGCGTGCCCGAGATGTGGAGCAGTGGACTCTCCCCGTCCACGTCGAGGCGCACCGTTGCGCCCACCCCCACATACCGACCACTCACCCGCCGGGCGCGGTCGCGGATCGGCGGTGCAAGCACCTTGTCCACCGCCAACCACGGCAGCACCTCCGCCGCCTCCATCGGTATTGGGTCGTTGAGCCCATCGGGCACGTTGACCACGATCCCATCCGCAGGCAGCCCCAACCAACGCATCGCGTCCCCCCGTCGCACAACGGGAGGACGCTACCATCCGACTGCGCGGCCACTGCCGACAACCGCCGACTGACCGCCACCGCCGCCCGCTACCGAGCGGCCGTGAGGTGCAGCGACTCGCCGCTGAGCTGGCCGGCGGTCTGCACCATGCGGAGCAGGTCGGCATCTTCGTCGTGCGTCCGCTCTGCAGACCGGAGCAGCGCTTCCACATCGGCGTAGCTGACCTCGGACACGTGCGGGCTGCCCCGGAGCAGCTCGGCGAAGGTCGCGGCGGCGAATGCCACCTGCAGGTCGGGATGGGAGGATGCGAACGTGGGCGCCATCGCGTCCCGCTCGAACCCCGTGTGCCACTCGCGCGCCGGCACATCCGGACCGGGACGCTTGGCGCGGATCCTCACGGTGGCGAGGTCTGCGGCGTCGGCGCCGTCGCGCAGCACCACCTCGTACAGGGCCGTGACGGCGTGGCCCGCGCCGATCTCGCCGGCATCCACCTTGTCGTTGCGGAAGTCCTGGTCGGCGATGTCGCGGTTCTCGTAGCCGATGAGCCGGTAGGCGCGGACCGCGTCCGGGTCGAACTCCACCTGGATCTTCACGTCGCGGGCGATCAGGTCGAGGGTGCCGCCGATGTGGCTGCCGAAGACGCGGTCGGCCTCGCGGATGGAGTCGATGTAGAAGTAGTTTCCATCGCCCTTGTTCGCGAGCTGCTCCATCATCGTGTCCTTGTAGTTCCCCGACCCGAGCCCGATGGTGGTCATCGTGATGCCCTTGTCGGCGTACTGCCGGATGTTCGACAGGATCTGGTCGTGGGACGCCGGGCCGATGTTCGCATCACCGTCAGAGAGCACGATCACCCGGTTGATCCCGCCGGGCAGGTAGGCCGCGTCCGCCATGTCGTACGCCAGGTCCATGCCCGAAGCCATCGCGGTGCCGCCGCTGGACGCCAGCCGGTCGATGGCGGCGTGGATCGCACCCTTCCGGGTGACCGGAGTGGGGTCGAGCACCTTGGAGGTGGAGCCCGCGTAGGTGGCCAGCGCGACGGTGTCTTCGATGCCGAGGTTGTCGACGAGGGTGTGCAGCGCCTCCTGGGCCAGGCCGAGCTTGTCGGCCGAGCTCATGGAGCACGAGGTGTCGACCAGGAAGGTCAGGTGGGCCGGGCGGCGGTCGGGGGAGGACTCGCGGCCCTTCACCCCGACCCGCAGCACGTGCCGGTTCGGCGTGAACGGGCTCGGGGCGGCCTCGAGGTGCACGGCGAACGGCGCGGACGCATCCCAGCGCGGTGAGGCGTAGTCATAGGGGAGGTAGTTCACGAACTCCTCGACCCGCACCGCGGCCTGCTCGGGGATCCTGCCCGCGTCGAGCTTGGACCGCGCGATGGTGTACGAGGCGGTGTCCACATCCACCGCGAACGTGGACTGGGCGTCGTGCTCGGTGAGCACGAGCTCGTTCACGCCGTAGTCGGTGTATTGCTCGGTGTTCGACGCGAGCTCCCGCTCCACCGGCACCGGCATCGCGGCCGGCGGAGGCGGGGACATGGGGCGCGGACGGGCCATCGCGGCGCTGCCGGAGCTGTCGGCGCGTGCGGAGGCCGACTTCCTCGCCGGGGCATGCTGCTGGCGGGGCGACGCGGATACGGGTTCGGCTGCCGGCTCGGCGCGGCGGGAGCCCCGGGTGACGACCATGTCCCCGATATCCATCGCCTCGCCGGCGGACTGCCGCTCGTCTTCCTCGGCGGGCTCCTCGGCTTCGGGGATGGTGGCCTGGGCCAGGCAGCGGGCCACCTCGCCCTCGGGGTCGGCCACCCCATCTGCGCGCAGCAGGTCGGCGATGACGGTGGCCGAGAGCCCGGTGGCGTGCAGCGCGAGGATCTCGCCGCAGTCCGTTGCGGAGGCCTGGGCGGCGATGGAGGAGGCGAGCAGGGCGAACAGACCGAGGCGGGCGAGGGTCATCGGGAGCTCCGTGGTGCGTGACGGTCCACCAACGACGCGCTCCTGCCGGACTTACACCCAGCCTGAAGGATTCCTCGGGTGTGCACGATTTGGCGTCTGACCCCGCCGTGCGCATGGACGCTCGGCGAGGGGACTGAGGTGCATTGGACCGACCTCGAGGGACGCTACGGCCCAGTGGGGGCCGGGTCGTCGTCCGCCTCGGCGAGAGGCACCTCCCAGAACACCCCATGCCGGACCAGCGAGCGCTCCCAGGGCAGCTCCCCGTCGAGCGTGCGCCGGAGGTCGGTCCACAGCGGGCTCGGGCGGGGTGGCAGCTCCGACGCCGCGAGCTGACGGGCCGTGCCGCGGACATACACCACGTCGAGCCGAGGCAACCGGGCGAGTGCTCGGGCGGGACGACCGCCGGCCCCGAGGTCGCCCGCCTGAACAGCCGGGTCCCGAGGGTTGGCGTACACCGTCACCCGCCCCGCGCGCTCGAGGAGCTCCGTCGCGGGGAATGTCGCCGGGTCCATGGTGGGCGCCACGAGCACCACATGCTCCCACGGCCCGTCGGACTCCAGCACCTGCTCGACGGCCGTGGACGCTGATCCGCCATGGGCGAGCAGGGTGCGGGACGCGCCATCGGCCACCGACCCCACGACGAGCCCACCGGACCATCCCAGCGCCCAACCTGCGAGCCCCGCGAGCACAGCGCCACCCGCTGGGTCCTCGGCCACGATGGTCAATATTGGGCCGTCGACATGCACTCCAGAGGCCTCCGTCAGCACCACCCCAGCGTCGTCGGGGCCCGCCACCCGGAGGGGCGCATCGCTCAGCCGCTCCGTGCGCGGAACCCACACCTCCACGGGCATGCCGTCCACCACGACGCACAGCGCCGCATGGGTCGCCACCCGGTCGAGCGCTGCCGCCTCCGATTGACGGGCCGTGCTGAGCGCGGCGTCCACCGCCAGCAGTCGAGGTCGCCACACGGCGAGGTCGGCGAAGGCCCTCGCCTCACGCGGCGCCGGTGATCGCTCCGCGGCGGCCAGCATCCGGTCCTGCGACCGCCGCGACCGCACGAGCAGGGACACACACCGGGGGTCTGCGGACTTGTCGCAGGTGCTGAGGAGGTCGAGTCGGCTTCGATACCGCACGGCGATCCTCAGGAATCGGTCGGCGCCGCGCCGGTCGAGGTACCGCCGCAGCCGCACATCATGGGCCTCCCGCACTGCCCTTGCCACCTCCCGAGGCTCGGCGAGCATCGTGACGATGGCGGCGCGCTCGCGCTCCACCGCCGCCACGGTCGCCTCAGCGCTCCGCAGCACCTCCCGGGCCGGGTCGGTCACCTGACCGAACGCCAGCATGGCCCACCCCATGAGCACACGGACCTCCCAGCACAGCGTGCCACGCGCCGCCAGGAGCGGCCAACGCAGAGTCAGCCCTCGCGTACCAGCGGCCCGTCTGCGGTGCGCAGCCACACCGCTGGCCCACCCGGGTCCGGGAGGGACTGACCGGCCACATCCTGCACATTGTCGACGAACAACGGCCAGTCTTCGCCCAAGACCCGACGCAGCGCGGCCCGCAGCCAGAGGTCGGCCACGACCTGACGCCCCCGGCTGGCCAGCCACCAGGGACGGCCATCGATCCGCACCTCGACGGCGGGGTTGTCGCCGAACACCAGCGACACGGGGCCCAGCGCGCCCAGCGCCGCCACCTGCTGTGCCGCTAGCTCCGACGGCACCTCCCGCACGGCGGCCAGCAGCACATCGAGCCGCGCGCACTCGGTCTGGGCGGCCGTGAGCCTCTCCCGGGCCGCCGTGAGGCGGGCCGCCGTGTCCACCCGGTCACGCTCCCGCTGGAGCGACGCGCCCCGCGCCACCGCCGGACCGAGATCGGCGGCGCTGGGACGAGGAACGGCGGGAGGCGCCGGCGGCTCGGGCGTGGACGGCACCTGAGGGCGAGGCCCGAGCGCCCGGAGAGCACGCTCCCACCCGTGCCGCCGCAGGGCCCCCTCGCGGGCATCCCGGAGCACGGTGGTCGCCAGCTCGTGCGCCTCCCGGGTGCGCCTGCCGCGGAGCGCCAGCTCCTCCTTCTCCAGGTCCAAGCCCTCCACGACGCCCCGCGCATTGGCCAGGGCTCGCCTGGCCTTGTCCCACTCGGCGCCACAGGTGGGGCAGGTGCCGGCGCTGGCGGACTCCAGCGCGGTCAGCTCGGCCGCCGCCCGGTGGAATCGGTCCTGCAAGGCGCGCCACGCCTCCCGCGCCTCGTCCAGTGACCGCCGGGCCTGGGCCTCGGCCTGCTGAGCGGTGTCGATGGCCTGGCCATCCGGCGCCTTCGGGGGTTCCCCCAGATCGACGCGACGTGCCTCCCACGCCTCACACCGCGCCGCCGCCTCGACCCGTCGCGCCTCCGCCCGCCCGCGCTCGGCCTCCGCCCGGTCATAGGCCTCCCACACGGACTGGCGCTCCAGCACCCCGTCGTCGACCGGCGTGGACGCGACCTGCGCCGGACCCAGCGCATCGAGCCGCTCTGCGAGGGTGTCCGCCCGACCCTGAGCCTGGTCGCGCCCCGACCGTGCGTCACGCCGGAGGCGGGACACCACACGCTCCGGCAGCCGCGCCTCAGCCGGCTCTGACAGCCTGAACCCCGCCGCGACGAGGCGAGCCTCCACGGCCGCCACCGGGTCGCCGGGCGGGAGCAGGCTGCCGAGCAGATCCCGCAGGGCACGCGCATTGGCAGCGGCGAGGGCCGGCCACTGCAGCGGGGCCAGGATCACGCGCAGCAGCGTGGGGTCTGGCAGTCCGAGCCGCGAGGCGAACTCCCGCTCGGAGCTGATCCCTGCGCCGTCCACGCTGCGCACCACCTTGCCCTCGCGGTCGACCGTGCGGCGCACGGCCACGCCTCGGACCGCGAGCTCCACGGACGCCGCGGGGTGCCCCTGCCGGATCCACTCGATCGGGAACCGGCCGCCATCACTCCGCCGGCCGAGCAGCGCGAAGCACACCGCCTCGATCAACGCCGACTTGCCCGACTCAGACGCCCCGACAAGCCGGGTCTGGGCCTCGAGGGGCATCGCGAAGTCATCATGCGGGCCGAACCCGCGCAGGTGTACGTGGTGGATCAGCGACAGGACGCGTGCTCCAGGTAGCCGTGGTTGTTGCGCTCGCTGCACTCATCCAGCAAGCCCGCGCCAGTGCCGTCGTCATCGCCCCAGGCCGTGAAGCCCTCCGCCCCGGTGGCAACCTCGGTGGGCACCTCGAACCACACGCTCTCCGACGACCAGCCGCCGTCGATGGTGCCGAGCACCGGGATCGTGGCCACGAACTCACCGTCGCCGCCGTTCACCGCGTACAACGTCAGGGCAACCGGGCCTTCGATGGCCGACGGCCCCTTGTTCAGCAGGCGCGCCTCCACCATCACCACGCCGCTGCCGCAGTCGTCATCACACACGCGGAGCACCTCGCCGCCCACATCCGGCTTCAAGTCGTCCGGCAGGCGGGGGTCGGCCAGCGCCGAGTGCCAGGTGTTGTGGGTGGTGAAGTTGGGCTCCTGATGCAGGGGCAGCGTGAGGTCATCCGACACATTGTTGATGCTGTAGGCGTGCTGGTTCCAGACCCGGCGGCCCGGCTCCCAGGTCTCGAAGTCGCCGCTGCCGTACACCGAGATCGCCCGCCCATTGAGCACATGGCTGACGATGATCTCGGCCTCGCCGTCCGCGTCGATGTCGGCGATCACTGGGTACTCCATCATCGTGTCGGAGCTGTGGTCGGTGGTGTAGAACTTGGTGGCGCCGGTGCGGCCGTCCACCGCGATGAGCTTGTCCTCGTCGGCATAGACCACCTCGGGGATGCCATCGCCCTCGAAGTCGAAGATCGACGGCCCGGACGCGCCGGAGGCGTCGCGCACGGCGACCGACCACAGCAGGGTGCCGTCGTGGTTCAGCGCCACCAGCTGGTTGCCGCCGGCCACGATCACCTCGGGCCGGCCGTCCACGTCCACGTCGGCGATGGCGGCGGCCGACACGATGTTCGCGCCATCGAGGGGGTAGGGACCCCACATCACGCGGCCGGTGTGGTCGTGGGCGCGCACGGTGTCGAAGGTGGAGATCACCACCTCGCCGTAGGGGTCGTCGTCCAGGTTGGCGATGGCTGGGATGCCGTCCTTCTCGCGCGGGTCGGACCAGATCGCGGTGCCGTCTGGGGCGTACACCGCATTGCCCACCACCACCTCTTCCACCCCGTCGAGGTCGAGGTCGGTGACGGCGCTGAACGACCCCTCGGTGATATTCGGCGGCATCTTGCCCCACGAGCCCTGACCGAACTCCCCTACGCCGCGGGTGGAGCCGTCGGCGTTCAAGATCACCCGGCCCGCGATGATCTCGGGAGACCCATCATGGTCCATGTCGGAGATCACGGTGCCGGTGGCGTAGTTGAAGTCGAGCTTGGAGAACTCCGCGCTCTGCCACTTCAGGGTGCCGTCTGCCTCGTACAGCACCACGGCGTAGGTGCCGTTGCCCAGCGGGAACTGGGAGCCGAGAGCGCGCACGATGGCGATCTCGGGCTGACCGTCTCCGTCCACGTCGCCCACGGCGGGGGATGAGCCGTAGCCGAGATCTTCGGTCGCCTCCCACCGCTTGCCCGACCCATCCCCCTCGAACACCACCAGGCTGCCCGAGGTGCCGATAAACCCCGACAGGTTGGCGATCAGCTCCGGCCGCCCATCCCCATCGAGGTCGGCCACGGCCGGTGTGGCGCGGCTGCTGCGACCCTCGCCCGCGATCCACTCGACCTCAGGGGTGAAGCCGTCGGGATCCAGGTCTTCCCAGCAGTAGTCGTCGACCCCGACGAACTCCCCCGGACGCGCATCGAGCGGGCACTCGCCCCCATAGGCGGGCTCGGCTGGGGTGGCCGTGTCGGAGCCATCGGTGGCCCCGCCCTTCTTTCCCGACACGTTGTACTCGGTACACCCGACCAGCACGGTCAGCAGCATGGCGAGACGCATGGCACACTCCACAGCGCCGCGCCCTACCCCGTCTCTCGCCGATCCGCACGAGCGGGCATCCGACCGGCGGGCACGGGCTACGGACCGAGGAGAACGAGGTTTGGCAGGCCGCAGACACCGAGCCAGACGGCCCGATCGGCGTCGACGAACACGGCCAGCGCCTCGCCGTCGTGGTCGAGCTCTCCGGCGACCAGCCACCCGCGCGGCACACGCTCCACAGCATCCAGCAACGTGGAGGCGAGCACCACCTGTGGCAGGTCGCGCTCATGCCGGGCGCGCACCCGGCGCAGCCCCCACTCCTCCTGGAACCGGCTCACCCGCCACACCGGGTACAGCTGCACGATGCGCCCGCCTGGGGCGACCGAGCGGATCACGCGAGCGGCCGCCTTCACCGCCATCGGGGAGCGCTCACGACCCGCCGCGACACCCGGGTCGCGACGTTCGGTGTGCATCAACGACTCCATCTCACCGAAGTCGAGGTAGTCATCTGATGGATCCATGACGTCTCCCTGCCTGACGGAATGCATCGAGGCGGGGGGGGGCACCCCGATGCCTACAACCAACCCGGCGGACTGCCGAGCGCAACCCTTCAGCCATCACCGACGGAACGCTTCTCGGGTCGGCTCTTGCAGCAGCTGCCACAGCATCACCGCTCCGAGCGGCAGGCAGGCCGAGGCGAGGTACATCCCTCCGAGCACGACGCCGGCATACCAGGCCCACGGCGCCCCGCGCTGCAGCCCGATCGCGGTAGCGATGTTCGCGAGCGCGATGCCACCGCACAGCAGGACCGACACGGCCGCGAAGCCCAGCCCCATCGGCTGGGCGATGGCGTCGGGCAGCTCGGGGTCCAGCGCGAACAGGAAATACGCCCACGGGGCCATTCCGAGCCCGACCAGCACGTAGGCCAGCCCGCAGAACCACAGCACACCCACAGCGGCGCCGACCGAGGGCGACGGGCGGGGCTCGGATGACCCGCTCATCCGCCGAAGGGCGCCAGCAGGTACACGGCGGCCACCGCTACCGCGAGCAGGCCGATGGTGACGAGCCAGCCAACGACCATCTTCACCAGGCCGACGGTCTTACGGAAGGCCCACCACAGGGCGGCGAAGAACAGCGAAGAGAGGACCAGGCCTCCACCGAACGCGACTGCGGCGATGACGAGTGTGCTCATGCAGGCGCCGTATCCGACCCGCTCACTCTTCGCCGCACGGGCTCTGCTCGACGCAGGCACGCTCGGCCAGCGCGCTCGTGCCGAGGTACCGCTCCCGCGCGAGCTCAGGCATGGGGCGGGTATCGGCGGGCGGCGTCGGAGCCGGGGGGCCTTGCACGAGCCCGCATCCCGCCAAGAGCACCCCGAGCCAGCTGCGCATTGCCCCCCCTCTGACATGTGGACACCGGTCTGTCTGGATGTGTCACTGAGATCGGCAGAAAGTTCTTCCGCCGCCCTGACGTGCTCCCCTTCATCCGCCCCGATGGCGCAGATCGGTACACAGACACCGAGAGTTGTGCGCTGCCCGCCGGGGCGTCGGACGCGGGTCGGGACAGGCTGGTACGCTCGGCCATGGCACTGCTCGACACCCTCGCCCGCACCGTCCCCGGAAACACGAGCTTCGAGCCTGCGGCCCACGCGTTGCTCCGGGCCTACCTCGGGGAGACCGCGCGCCTGCTGGCCGAGACCCAGTGGGCCGAGCGCGGGGAGATCCTCCGCGCGATGCTCCACCTTCGGCCCGGCGGGGAGTGGCGCGGGCTCGTGGTGGTGCCCAACGCCGACGTCGAGCCACCGGACGGCAGCCTGGCGCCCTCGCTCTCCACCTGGAAACGGGTCGTCGAGGATCGGAGCCCGGTGGCCGTAGACGTGCTCGCCGGCACCCTGTCCAGCCGGGCTACCATCCGGCGGTTGCTCGCCCGGGACGTGTCGCACATCCTCGCCCTGCCCCTGCGCATGCCCGGCGGCGGCGACGTTCAAGGAATGGTCGTGGTGGAGGCCGCCTGCCCCATCGCCATGGGCCAACCGTTCTGCTGGGACACCCACCTCGACGCGCTGCAGGCCGCGCTCGACCTGGCCGCCCCCACGCTGCTCACGCTCCCCCTCGAGCCCGGGCCCGTGCTGCGCGACGACCCCCTGCTCCCCATCGTGGGCAGCGCCATGGCCAGCCTGGTGAGCCTGCTCGACGTGTTCGCGCAGCAGCAGGAGACGATCCTGGTCTCGGGGCCCACCGGCGCCGGCAAGTCACGGCTGGCCGCGTGGATCCACGCGCGCTCCTCGCGGGCGGAGGCACCGTTCGAGACCCTGGAGCTGCTGTCGGTGCCCGAGCCGATGCAGATGGGCGAGTTGTTCGGGTGGCGGCGCGGAGCGTTCACCGGTGCTGTGCGTGACCAGACCGGCGCCATCGGTCGCGCCGATGGCGGCACCCTGTTCCTCGACGAGATCGACAAGCTCTCCCTCGCCGCCCAGGCCGGCCTGCTCCAACTCCTGGAGACCCGCACCTGGCGGCCACTGGGAGATGCCGGGCCGCCGCGACGCGCCGACGTCCGGTTCGTCGTCGGCACCAACACCGACCTGGCTGGCGCCGTACGCGAAGGGCGGTTCCGGGAAGACCTGTACTACCGGATCAACGTGCTGCCAGTGCGGGTGCCCCCGCTGTCCGAGCGCGTGGACGAGGTGGACGCCTGGGCCGCGTTCATGCTCCGCCGACGGCACGCCGAGGCGGGGGGCGACGGGCCAGCGGTGTTGACCGCGGATGTCGGCGCTGCGCTCCGGTCCCAGTCGTGGCCGGGGAACCTGCGCCAGCTCGACAACGTGATCCGCCGGTCGTACGCCATCGCCATGGCCGACGGCGCGCGCGCTGTGGAGCGGCGCCACGTGGAGCGGGCGCTCGGACTGGACAGCGGCGCCAAGGCCGCTGGTGCGCTCGCCGTGATGCGTCGAGCTGCCTCCGCTTTCGTCGACGAAGCGGTCCGACTGCAGGGGTCGCCCGACGCCCTCGACCTCGACGACGCCACCGCCTTCCGCGGCCTCGTGCTCGAGGCCGCACGGGAGAGCACCGGCAGCGTGCGAGATGCGTTCGTGCTGCTCGGGCGCGAGGGCGTGGTGCGGAACCGCAACCACAGCAAGGAGTTCCGCAAGGAGGAGGAGCGCGCGGGTGAGCTTGTCCGGCGACTTCGTGGGGGGATCGCCGACGGGTGACACGTTGTTGGCGATTCCGCTGTCGTCGTGGCCGCAGAGTCTGGTACGCTACAGACACACGGTGTGAGGTGGTAAATGGTTCGTTTCGGTCTGGTGGGGCTGCTGGTGAGTGGATGCACGATTGACCCGACCCCTTCGTGGGATGGCAACTCGGAGGGCGTCCAGTCAGAAGCGCCGAGCGTGTACACGAATGGTGACGACACGGTCGAAGAGCCGGTCGCTGCCGGCAGCGAGGACGACCCCGTCCTGCCCGGTGATGATGACGACAAGGATGATGCGCGGATTGCGTTCACCCAGCAGGCAACCACCTACTGGTCCACCAACGGCATCGCCGTCGGCCACAACGGCGACGAAGGGCTGATGGGCATGAGCGGCGGCGGCGCCTGCGTGATCTTCCCGGACGATGGCAGCCTGGGCGACGAAGAGGACGTACACGACTGCCCCGACGATCCCGGCTCCTATTTCGAGGATGGCTCGGTGCTCGTGGCCGGTATCGGCTGCGACGACGTGTCGATCTACGACGGCAACGGCCGCGTGCTGGACATCGCCGTGCCCGGGCTGCTCGGCAGCGAGGCCATCGGCAACGACTTCGTGGCGCTGCAGAGCGTCGACGGCAGCTGCGAGCTGACCCAGCGCCACCTCGACGCCGTGGTGTCCGTCACGCCGCTGCCCGTCGAGGCCTGCGGCGAGCGGGTGGCGCTCGTCACCGATGCCGCCAACGGTGTCACCTACATCGCGGCCGGCAGCCTGTGGGCGGTCGCCGATGGCGACGCTGCGCTGCTCTCCGAGTCGGCCGGCGATCTGCTCGCGCTCGACCGCGCCTCCGGCACTCTCGTGGCCGGGTTCCGCGGCGACACGGAGCTCTCCGGCCTCGCGCTGGATGGCGCCGAGCTGTGGACGCAGCCCACCCTCGGCCCGCTCGCTCGTCTCCACGAGATCGGCAGCACCGGCGCAGTGATGGCCCAGCTGATGAACGACTGGAACGACGTGGGGCGGTTCGTCGCCTACGGCGTGGCCGACGGCTCCGTGTGGGGCGAGTCCATCGCCTGGCCGCAGATCGTCGACCTCGACATCTCGTCGGACGGCAGCACGATGGTCGTGTCCACCGACAACAGCCGCGTGTACAGCTACGGCATCCGCCTGAACGACTGACACGGACGCACGGCCACCCCACCGCCTCGGCGTCCCCGCCGCGGGGGCGGTGGACGTCAGGCCTCGGGCGCCGCGAACGGATCCGTGGGCGGGCCCGGGGCGCGGCGCTCGTCGCGCTCGGGCACAGTGAACCGAGGCGCTCGCTCGATGGCCTCCCCGGTGAGCGCGATGAAGCGCTGGACCTCTTCTGTCGACGCGAAGGCCCGGTTTGGCACGACCACTCCGCGGCCGACCCCGATCATCAGAGCCACGGTGGTGTCGAGCTCCCACACCTCGGTGAGATCGCTCCAGCCCCAGTGGGTGACGCCCCGCACCGACACCACGTCCACGCCCTTTGGGCCGACCGTGAGCTGGAACTCGGCCGGCAGACGTCCCGGATCGCGCAGCATCGTTCGCCGCACCGCGCCCACAGGGAGCCGGCTTGCGTTCCACCGCCGCAACCCGAACACAACCGCCGCAAACACGGTCATGATCACCGGGATGCCCATCGGTGCGGTCGAGCCATCGAGCAGCGCGAGCAGCGCGCAGACTGCGTACAGCATGCCCAGGATCGGGATGACGGCGAGTCGGCGGAGCCGCCCAGGTCCGACCTTCGCCTGGATCTTTCGTCGCACCGCGAGCATCCACTCGGCATAGTCCTCCGGCTCGAGCTCCAGCGCGAGCGCGAACCACGCATCCGGCGCGGACTGTGGCTCCGGCACCTCCCTCACCGCGGCCTCCTGCAGCCGCCGTGCCTCGGCCACGAACGCCGAACGTGCCGCCGTCGACGGAAATGCGCGGGAGGGCACCGTCACGGCCGTCACCTGGCTCGTGGTCAGGCGCACCCAGCGCCGGCCCGCCTGCACCTGAGCCACCGCCCCCCACGGGATGTCGCTGTGCGCGGTGCGGCGCGACATGGACACTGCCTCCGGCGTGAGCCGAACCCGCACCTCCCCCGACGGGAATGCCTCTGGATGCTCACGGATCTGCTTCCCGAACCCGATCAGCAGCAGCGCGAGGATGCCGCCCGTGGAGCCTAGCGCCACCACCGCAGCCAGCACGGGCGCGAGACCGTCGGGCAGTGTCGGCAGGGCCAGCGGGATCATCCACCCGACCGCCGTGGAGAACAGACCCACCAGCACGAGCATTCGAATCACCGGCCCGCGGTGCTGCCACACCAGCAGCTCGAGGTGATCCCGCCGGGTCAGCTTGAACCCGACCTCAAGGGGCTGTTCGGTCATCGACACTCCCCCGTCTCCTGATGTTCTGCACGCTGCCTGAAGGTGTCTGGAGGTTCCTGCGAGTTCCACCCCACAGGCCCGGGCGCACCGTACCGTACAGATGCGACACCACACCGCGCCTCGGAGCCAACATGTTGATCAGCGACGCCCTACGCGCCATTGCGGAGCCCCGCCGCCGCCGCATCCTGATGATGATCTGGGACGAGGAGCTGTGTGCCGGCGAGATCGCCGCGTCGTTCGAAATCAGCCGGCCCGCGGTGTCGCAGCACCTCAAGGTGCTGCGCGAGTCCGGCCTCGTGCGCGAGCGCCGCCGGGGCACGCAGCGGATGTACCAAATCTGCCCACAAGGCATGGCCGATCTGCGACGGTTCATGGAGCACTTCACGCTCGGTGACTTCTTGTGGGACGAGGAAGTCGACGGCGATCTGCTCGCGGTCGCCTGACGCACGCTCCACAGGCTACGATGCACACGTCGCGACAGGGCGAACGGCCGTGGCGGCCGGGAGCCGGTGGAGGTCGGATGCGCGTACTGTGGGTCGTACTCGTGCCAGCGCTGGTCTCGGGCTGCGTGTTCAAGGAGCGCACCGAGACAGAGTCGGTGGAGTTCACCGAGCCCTTCGAGCGGTTCACCATCGATTCCG
The DNA here is from genome assembly GCA_047609825.1 of Myxococcota bacterium. GTDB lineage: Bacteria > Myxococcota_A > UBA796 > UBA796. Next base: position 26,206 of record JBLFXJ010000023.1, on the reverse strand, counting down.
ACGGTGGCAACGTGAGCCTGGTGGGCAGCGCCACCACGAAGGCCACCGGAGAGATCACCTATCGGTATGACCGTGCGCGCCCCGAGATGGTCTGGTCGCTCCAAGACGATGGCGAGCTGCTGGTCACCGTGGACTGCGCCTACGAAGACTACCTGTGTGAGGTGGAGCTGGATGTGGTCATCCCCTCCACCACGGTCACGCTGATCGACACCCGGATCGGCGATATCTACGCCGAGAACGTGGTACTCACCACCACCCTGGACGCCCGCAACGGCTCCATCGAGGCGGTCGACATCGGCGGCGATCTCACGGCCGCGGCGGGCCAGGGAGACGTGTCTGCCATCGGCCTCACCGGGCGCCGGATCCAGGTCACCGCGGAGGATGGCGAGCTCACGCTGGATCACGACCTGTCATTCGACACCATCCGCGCCGACACCGGCAAGGGCGATGTTGACGTGAGCGTGGTGGATGGTCGGTACAACGTCGTGGCCACGGCCACCGGGGGCCAGGTGGCGATCACCGGCCTCACCGCCGACACCTCCGTCGACACCCGCATCGAGGCGAGCACGGGCGACGGCAACATCACCATCACCGGCAAGCCCTGATCCGATGCGCGGCCCCCGCCAGCTCCTCGTGCTCGTCACCCTCGGCGCTCCGACCGCGCGAGCGCAGGACTTCTTCGACGAAGACGAGCCCGAAGAGGAGGTCAATCCCTACGAGTGGAACGCCCCGACCGTCGCTGAGCAGCTCGCGGAGATCGACCCCTCTGAGCTGCCGCTGGCCAAGGGCGGGATCTTCGTGCCCACCCTGTCGGACCCCGCCAACGAGCCGCCGGTCCTGGTCGTCGATCAAGACAAGGTGCGCACGGGACGCACCGGCGAGGTGATCCCCCTGCGGCCGGGCTCGTACGTCGTGATCATCAGCTCGGGCTCACCAAAGCAGGGCGTCGCGGTGCCGGTCGAGGTGTTCAAGGGCGAGGTGACCGCCGTACCAGTGCAGTGGGGCGGGCTGCGGGTGGAGGTCGTCGACTCCAAGCTCGTGCCGCAGCGCGCCGGCTACGACGTGATCCACTCGCTCAGCCGCGAGCCCTACGGCACCGGCTTCGGCGTGGACACCCTGCAGGGTGAGAGCCTGCGCACGTGGCTGCTCCCACCTGGGCTGTACAGAATCGTGCAACCGGGCGGCAACTACCGATCGCGCACCGACTTCGCCACGGTGCAGGTGCCCGAGGGCGGGTTCGTGCGGTACCGGCTGGTGGTCGACACCGACACGGGCGAGTTCCGCGGCGCCGGGGTGGTGCTGCCGGGCGAGTTCGGCTCGGTGAACGTCGGTGACGACCGCTGGTTCAACAGCATGGTCATCGGCGCGGACGGCTCGCTCACCCAGACCCGGAACCAGGTTGGCGACATCAACCGCACGGTGGTCTCGGGCCAAGTGTTCTGGGACACCCAGCTCGTGTACAGCTGGGACCCGCACTTCCTGTCACTGCTCACCCAGGTGGAGGAGGGCATCAGCCAGGACCGCCCCCAGGGAGACGACCCCGAGCCGCTGCTGAAGACCCGGGACTCTGCCCGCGCCGACGTGTTGTACACCTACTTCTTCTCCAAGATCATCGGGCCCTACATCCGCGGCGGCCTCGACACCCAGGTCTTCCCCACCCGTGAGCTGATGGTGGAGGACACCACCATCGTGGTGAACCAGAACGAAGAGGAGATCAATGAGCGCGCCGTGCTCGCCAACGAGACGTTCCGGGTGTCCGGTGCGTTCGAACCCACAGTGCTCCGCGAGGGCGCCGGCATGAACATCCGCATGGCGAACACCAAGGCGCTCACGTTCAACCTGCGCCTGGGCCTGGGCCTGCGGCAGAACCTGTATGGAGGCGCCCTCCTGCTCGACGACGACGACGCCACACCCAACCGGATCGAGTACGAACGTGTAGGCTCGTTCGGCCAGCGAGGTGCCGAGAGCACGATCATCGCGAACGCCCGCCTGCCGGGGTTCGCCGTCTACTCCACCGACCTCGAGCTCTTCGTCCCGTTCCCCGAGAAGGGAGACAGAGCCAGCAGGCAGCCGAGCATCGAATGGAACAACGCACTGACGGCGCGCATCACCGAGAACCTGAGCGTGCGCTACTCGGCGGAGGTCGCATACCTGCCCATCGACGATATCGCTCAGACCCCCATCCGACTCGAGCAGTCGGTGTTGCTGCGGGCGTCCTGGCAGCTGTTCTGATCCTGAGCGGCTGCGGTCAGCGCACATCCCGCGAGCTGCTGGAGGTTCAGCTCGAGGCCACCCGGGCCGCGCTCGACCTGCGCATGGCCCGCGCGAGGGCGGCGACGCGGGAGTGTGATGAGCGCAACTCCCTGCTCGAGGAGGCCAACGTCGACCAGCGGGACCTCATCGCCCGCAGAGACGAAGAGCGTGCGGCCTGGCTGGAGGAGAAGGCCGCGCTGCTGTCGAGCACGGCCGACCTGCGCTCCAGCGTCGACGAGATGGCCACCGCGCTCGAGGCCGTAGCCGTCTACCAGGACGAGGCCGAGCGCAGGCTCGCCCAAGCCGAGGAGGTGCGACGCCTGCTCGGGCCGTTGATCGCGGCGGGACAGCTGACGCTCGGTGTGCGCGATGGCCACGCCGTGGTGGATCTGAACACCGACACCCTGTTCGGCGGCAGTGCGCGCCAGATGTCCAAGCGGGGCCGCGCCACCGTGGAATCGCTGGGGCGCGCGCTGTCCACCATCCGGGGTCTGCAGCTGGAGATCGTCGGCCACACCGACGACACCCCGCCGGAGGAGGGTGAAGAGGCCGTCGACAAGCTCGAGCTCACGACGGTGCGGGCCGTGACCATGGCCCACGTGCTCGCCGAGGCCGGCTTCCCGCTGAATCGGCTGGTGGCTTCGGGCCACGCCGATCACCGCCCCACCGGCGCGGCCGACCGTGGCAACCGCCGGATGGAGGTGCGTCTGGTGCCCGACTATGGCTACCTGCCGGGCGCGCCGGAGCTCGAGGCACTGCTCACGCCGCGACCGACGAAGGCTACCGCCAGCGAGCCGCCAACCGAGTGAACTCAGTCCTCGTCCTCATCGTCTTCCCTGGCCGCCGACCGAGCGAGGAGCACGTCACGGACCAGCACGCCTGCGCGCAGCGCCGCCAGCGCGAGGATCGGACCCCCGACCTCGACCCTGGACTCCGACACCAGCACACCGCCCACCATCGCGAACACGGCCACCGTGATCATGCCGGTCATCATGCGGAATCCCCGGCTCCTCATCGCGCTCCCGGATCGATGAGCTGCCACCACGCGCGGGCATCCCGAATCCACGCGCCACGCTCGGGCCGGCCAACATCGGTGAGCGCCACCACCATCGGCAGGTGCTCGGTGAGCCGATAGCGGCGGAGACGCTCCAGCGCCAGATCGAGGCCGATCGCGTCATCGAGCAGGAGCATCACCCGCCGGGCGCGACAGGCCATGGAGGCGATGAGGATCGTGCGCACGCTGTCGGGCAGACCGGTCAGCTGCCTGTCCACATTTGCCGCACCCCACTGCACCCGCATCGCCTCTCGCCCGAGGGCCTCCTCGCTCTCGTCGAGGCTCGGAGCGCCGAGCAGATCCCGCAGCGACGCCAGGCGCTCGGCCCACGGCGGAGCCGGGGTGCCTCGCAGCTCCGCCACCGCGTCGCTCGCGTCATCCGGACGGAGCTGGGCGGTGGACAGCGTCTCGAGCTGGTAGCCGTCTGCGTCGGGGTCGGTCACGTCGTCCGTCGGCAGATCGTCGCCAACCACGTCAGCCAGGTCACCCGGGTCGAACAACCGGCCTGTCACCTCGATCTCTTCCGTGTACCAGGCGTCGTCGTCGCTGTAGGCTCTAGGCGCCGGCCCGGGTACCTGCCCCGGCAGCGTGGCCTCGGAGCGGGCGTCCGTCCACACCGCATGGCCAAGGTCGCGGAGCACCGCATTGAGCGCCTCGCGCACCGGCGCGGCGTCACCGCCGCGCTCAGTGATCTCGTGCAGCAACGCCTGAGCGCTGTCGGCCTGGCGCAGCAGATCCTGCACCCTCGGACTCTCGAGGAACGCCGTCATGCTCTGAGGGTACTCCGTGCGGCGCCCAGGAGGTACCGTTGAAGCGACACCACAGCCAACGCGTGGTGGATAGCTCCCGTGTCGAGCAGGGTGCGGAGCGCATCTACCGGCACCGTCTCCACCGTGAGGTCGTGCTCACCCGGCCCCAGCTGCGGTTCGCCGAGCCGCGCAACGCCCGATGCGAGCCAGGCCCAGGTGCGGTTGTCCTGAATGACCGGGTTGCTCGTCACCACGCCGAGGGAGGACCAGGTGCCGCCGCCGTAGCCCGTCTCTTCGCGCAGCTCGCGCTTCGCGGCCGCCAGCGGAGCCTCGCCGGGGTCCACCACGCCGCCCGGAATCTCGAGCGTGGGTGCATCGATTCCCCACCGGTGCTGCCGCACGAGCACCACCTCCCCTGCCCGCGTGATCGCCACCACGTTGCACCAGTCCGGAACCCGGATCCGGATGTACCGGCGCGGACCGTCGCGGGTCGGCACCTCGAAGTCCTCCACCGACAGGATCGCGTGCTCGAAGAGAACCGGCATGGGTGGGCCTCCCCGCGGGAGTTACGGTGAGGGCCATGGATCTGCCACCCCGGATCGTGCGCCTGCACGACTCCGCAGTTGCCCGCGGCGAGCCGCTCTACCGTGACCCGGGCACCGGCCTGTGGGTGATGACGTCAGCCCAGCTCGCCAAACGCGGCCACTGCTGCGGGAGCGGCTGTCGCCACTGCCCCTACCCCCCCGAAGAACAGACCCGAGCCGGCCGCCCGGACCAGGGAGCCTGATGAGGCGCCACCACCTGCCGCCGTGCGAGATCGAGATCACCGGGCTCGGCGACAAGGGCCTCGGTCGCGGCGAAGCCCCGGATGGCAAGCCGATCTTCATCCGAGGCGCCCCCCCGGGCAGCCGGGTCCATGTGCGCCCGTTCAAGAAGAAGAAGGGCACGTGGCATGCGCGCCGGCTGCACATGGTGCGCCCGCCTCCAGGCGCTGTCGAGCCCCCGTGCCCCTTGTTCGGCCTGTGTGGTGGGTGCGTGCTCCAGGAGCTTCCGCTGGCGGCGCAGGTGCAGGCACGGCAGACGATGGCGCTGGAGCAGGTCGCGCGCACGCTTCCACTCGACGGTGTTCGGCTGCACCCTCCCCGCAGCACGGGGCGCGCCTACGGCTACCGGAACAAGGTGGAGCTGTCGTTCGGCGTCGGCCGCTACCTCTCCGAGGCCGACCACGCGGCCGGCCTGCCCATCGCCGGACGGTTCCTCGGCTTCCACGCTCCCGGTCGATTCGATCGCGTGGTCGACGCCGACCATTGCCTGCTGGTGGATGACCCGCTCAACCGAGCGCTGAAGGCCGTGCGCTCGGTGGCGCTGGATGACGGCGCTCCCCCGCCGTGGGATGCCCGCGCCCACACTGGATTCTGGCGCCACCTCCGACTGCGGCACGGCACGCGCACCGATCAGGTGCTCGTCGGGCTGTACACCGCCTCTCCCACCGCCGACGAGGGCGAGTGGGTCGCACGGGTGGCCGAGGCCCTCCGCGCCGACCCCGAGGTGGTCGGGGTGGTGTGGCTGATCAACGACAGCGTGGCCGACGTGGCGCGTGGTGATGTGCGCCAGACCTGGGGAGTGCCGTGGCTCGAAGAGAGGCTCGGCCAGGTCACCTACCGCCTGTCCCTCGACGCGTTCTTCCAGACGAACACCGCGGGTGCCGAGCTGCTGTACGACACCATCGGGGAGGCATTGGGCGACGGCGGAGGCCACCTGCTCGACCTGTACTGCGGCACCGGCGCAATCGGGCTGTACCTCGCCGACCGGTTCGATCGGATCACGGGCATCGAGGAGGTCGAGAGCGCGGTCGCCGACGCCCGGGCGAATGCCGAGCGCAATGGCGTGGTGGGCGAATGGCACCAGGCCAGGGTCGAGGCCGCCCTCGACACCCTCCCCGAAGGCGCGCGGGTGGTGGTAGACCCGCCACGGGCAGGACTTCACCCGAAGGTCGCGAAGCGCCTGGCCCGCACGTCCGGAGACACCCTGGTGTATGTCGCGTGCAACCCGGCCTCCCTCGGGCGTGACGGCGCCATCCTCGCCGAGGGCGGGTGGCGACTCGCCGATGTGTGGACGGTGGACCTGTTCCCCCAGACCGGCCACGTGGAGCTCGTGGGTCGGTTCGTCCGGGAGGCCTGATGGTGTTGGTCACCGGGTTCGGGTCGTTCCCCGGTGTGACGGACAACCCCACCGCGGCGCTCGCTCGCGCAGTGGACGGCGCTGTGGTCGCGGGACGGTCGGTCCGCGGCGTGGTGCTCCCGGTGCACTACGGCGCCGCACCCGAGCGCACAATCGCCCTCGCTCGGGCCCTCGGCGCCGAGCTGGTGCTGGGAACGGGCGTGGCTGTACGCCGCACCCGCGTCACTGTGGAGCAGCAGGGGCGGCGTACCGTCGGCCGACCCGACGCCGCCGGCCACGTGCCCGACGGCCTGTTCGGCCCGAGCCTCGTGCCCGCCACCATCGATGTCGCCGCGCTGTGCGCCGCACTCGACGCCGACCCGTCGGAGGATGCCGGCACCTATGTGTGCAATGCCTGGCTCCACGGCGTCGCCCACGCCCTCGCGGTGCCGGTGGGATTCGTGCACGTGCCCCCGGAAGGGCTGGAGCCCGAGCGCCTGCTCGCTGGCATCGCCCGCCTGCTCACCCCACCTCCAGGCTCCTGAGGCGGTTCAGCGCTGCGGCCACCTCGTGCCGCCGCGGGCACACGAGGCCGCCATCAGGCCACCCACGTGGCGAGAGCGCGGCCACCCCTTCGTCCGCCAGGATCGCATCCAGCGCATCCAGCGCGGTGCCCACCGACCGGCGCCCGTCCACGATGGTGTCGTGGAGGAACCGCAGCGCGCAGCCCAGCGTGTAGGCATGTGCGCCGTCGAGCACCTGGTCCACGGCCGTAAGATCGATCTCGGTGTCGCCGAACTGGACGGCCCGGTCGTCCCGAGCGCGGATCCGCTCCGCATCCAGCCCCCGCTGGAGGAGGACGCGCGACCCGAGGGCAGGCAACGGGGACGGCGCCTCGGGCACGGGGCCCGCCAGCGCCCGCGCAGCGTCGGTCACGTCCCGCGCTCGGAACGCGTCCATGGCGATCACCACGTCGGCCACGGCGAGGAAGTCCCCCACCCCGCCAACCACCAGCACCGTTGACAGCTCCCAGACCTCGGCCAAGGCGCGAATCCGCTCCACCAGCGGCGTGATCGGCTCGCGCTCACGCGGGATCAACGCCCGCATGCGCGCGTCATGCACGAGCAGGTTCGTGGCGCAGGTGTCTTCGTCGAGCAGCAGCACCCGGGCGCCTGCCTCGGCTGCCTCCACGATGGCCGCTGCCTGGGAGGTGGATCCGCTGGCGTCGTCGGTGGAGAACGGTCGTGTGCTGCGCCCACCGGGGAGGTCGCTGAGGAACGCCGAGATGTCCACGCCGGTGACGCGTCGACCGTCCTCGGCCCTGACCTTCACCGTGTCGGGGTCGCTCACCACGCGCTCGCGGCCATCGCCGGGCACATGATCGAGGTGACCCCGCTGGAGTGCCTGCAACAACGTGCTCTTTCCGTGAAATCCCCCACCGACGATCAGCGTGATTCCCCGCCGGATCCCCAGCCCATGAACCGGCCCGTCGAGGCCGTCCAGCTGCACCCGGAGTGTGGTTGGGCTGTGCATCGGCACCGCATCCGGGAGCGGCCGCTGATCGATGCCCGACCGCCGGGGCAGCACGCTGCCGTCCGCCACGAACGCCACCAGCCCGTTGGCACGGAGCTGCCGGCGGAGCGCACGCTGCTCCCGCACCGACCGCATATGCTCCCGCAGATCCGCGCCGGCTTCACCCAATGTCTCGTCCCGAAGCCGATCTGCGGCTCGCGCCACGTCGTCGAGCAGGAGCGCCTCCGCCTCGCACCCCAGCACGCGTCGACCTCGCGCCGGCAGGCCCACGGCGAACCGCACCTCCAGCACGCCCGAGGCCTCGAGCTGCACCGCGGAGCGGGCCACCACCTCGGGCCCGGGGCGGTACACCGAGATCACGCCGGACTTGCCACTCCCACGACGGGTAGACCGCAGCCCGGCAGCGAATCGCCGCAGCAGCCAGTCCTCGCACGCGAGCCGCACGTCGGGGTCGGCGAGCTGGGCCCAGCCTTCGAGTCCGGTGGGGATGCGCAGCCGCACCCGCGACGGCGCAGCGAACGGGTCGCCCTGCACGTGGTCGACGAAGAGCGTGGTGTCGCCCAGCTCCCACGCACCGCCCAGGTCACGGTACGCCGGATACTGTCGGCCGTCGATGCGCTGGAGCAGCCGCTCCAGCCGGATGCGATCCGGCATCAGCCCCCGTCCGCTCCCGGAGCTGCGACCGGGGGCTGCTCGACTTCCTCGGCCGCGAGGAAGATGGCCACGCGCCGGTTGCGCTGGCGGCCATACGGGGTGTCGTTCGGTGCGATGGGCTTGGCCGCGCCCCGGGGGATGATCTCGAAGTACAGCCCGGGCAGCTTGGCGGCGAGCATCCCCTTGACCATCTCGGCGCGCTCACCCGACAGCGGGATGGCATTGGGCTCCAGGTTGTCGGTGTAGCCCTCGAGCACGATGTGCCGGTACTCGCCGGCACGCTCGCGCAGCTCCGACACGAGCAGCTGGAGTCGGGCCGTGGACCGGTCGTTCGGTCGGGACTCGCCTTGCTCGAAGTGGATGGTCTCGCGCAGCGGGCGCGGATCGTCCAGCCGCCCGGGGCGGAGGAACAGGGGCACGAACCGCTGCTCGTCCACGATGTCCTGACCCGCCGGCGAGTCGATGAACGCCACGAAGTCCCCCGGCAGGCCCTTCATACCGGGCCGACCGAACAGGTACACGTCGTGGTACAGCGGGTAGGTTCCGCGGATGATGTTCTGCTGGGTGGGATGCACGGGGGCGCCATCGGCGTCAGGACGCAGCCCCAGCACCATGCCCTGGGCCTCCGACATCGAGGCATACGAGATCGACCACTTGTCCTGGAGCAGGGTGTCGGCGATGGCCTCGGCGTCGGCCACCTCGACCTTGTGGTGGATGCCGCGCGGCCCGCAGAAGAAGTCCTCGAAGGTGCGGCGGGAGCCCGATCGGGAGTCACGGGTGAGCACCCGGATCGGCGCATCGTCGAGCCCGAACTCCGACCAGTTGTTGATGGCGCGCGTGCAGAAGATGCCGATCACCTGGTCATAGGTCAGGCTGTCGATGGGGATGGACGGATGGGCGTACACCGCGACGCCATCGACGCCGATGATCACGCGCGCGCTGTCGGATTCGATGTCCCAACCATCCGCTTTGGCCTGCTCCACCTCGATGGGGAGCGGGAGCCGCGCCGTGGCTGCCAGGTCGACCTCGCCAGCGAGCAAGGCGCGCAGCCCCTCGGATGAGCCACCGCCAACGATCTCCACCTTCACGTCGGGACGCTGCTTCTCCCACGCCGCGCCCAGCGCGGGCAACAAGGCGCGCGTGGTGGTCTGCGAGCCCTGGATCCGCAAGACGGAGCGCGTTTCTCCGGGAGCCCTGAGCTCCGGTTCGCCGCAGCCAACCGCTGTCGCCACGACGAGAAGAGACGCAATCACCAGCCGCATGGTTCCTCCGCTCACGGAGGATAAACGATGCGGAGCCGGAATTGTTGCGTCAGCGCAGGTCCGCGGGCTCAGGCGCCTCGGATCTGGTCGGCGAGGTAGTTCTGCAGCCCGATGGCATCGATGAGTGACAGCTGGGTCTCGATCCACGCCAAGTGGGTCTCTTCGGAGACGAGGATCGACTCGAGCATGGCCCGGGTGCCGTCATCGTCGTGTGCATCGCACAGCTTCATCGCCGCACGCAGCCGCGGGATGGCCTCGTGCTCGAGCCCCATGTCGCTGCGGAGCTGCTCCGGCACGGTCTCGCCGATGTTCAGCTTGCCGAGGCGCTGCAGGTTGGGCAGCCCGCCCAGGTACAGGATCCGATCGATGAGCTGATCGGCGTGCATCATCTCGTCGATCGACTCGGCGCGCAGGGTCGCCGCCAGCCCGCCGAAGCCCCAGTGGGCACACATCTTCGCGTGCAAGAAGTACTGATTGATCGCGGTGAGTTCTCCGGTGAGAACGTCGTTCAGCGCCGCGATGACCTCTTTGCCGCCCTTGACTGCCATGGGAGCCTCCGTGCTGGTGGCCCGCTGCGTAACCCCTCTCGCGCTCGGCATGATCCGGCGCACGCGCTCACGCTGAGACGAGCACCTTGCCAGCCGACTGCTCGGGCGCGGGCGCCTCTCGGAGGAGCTCGCGCACATGCCCACGGCACATGCCACAGCCCGAGCCGGCCCCGCAGGCGCGCGCGACCTCACGCACGGTGCAGGCGCCCGCGCGGATGGTGCGTCGCACCTCGCGCTCGTTCACGGCTTCGCAGAGACAGACGATCATCGCAGTGCCCCCAGACCTGGTAATGATAATCAGAATCGTTTCAGATGCCCATCCGTTCTTGAACTCAGTCTGGAACTCCAGCACCGCGGACCGCTCTCGGCGATCGGCCCCGGTCAGGCCGGGCGGAGGAAGGCGCGCACCCGGGCGAGGCGCGGGCTCCGGCGGACGATCTGGGACAGGGTGACCGACGCCGTCTTCAGGCCGGCGCGCACCGCACCGCGCCCCGCACCGGCGCTCAGCGCCACCGACCCATCGGGGTGCAGCGCGGCCTCCACGATGTGGATGCGCGCCGCGCGTGACAGCCAACGTGAACGTCCGAGGGACATCTGAACGCCGTCTCCTTCCACCGACACCCGCAGCGGGCAGCACAGGCGGAGCGCGCCCGGGGCCCCCTCGGTGGACCCGGTGACCAGGACCGCGCGGCCGTCCGGCACGGCCAGCTTGACGCCGCTCGCGAACTTCACGACCAGCTCGCCATCGGGCCAGGCGCGTGCCTCGATCTGAACATCGTGCAGGCGATCGAGGAACGCCGCGAGGTTGGGTCCGGTGGCGTCCGATACCACCTCGAAGCCGTCCACGGCCCAGACACCATCCACTGCCTCGAGCTCGGCCCCCACCCGGTCGCGGGCGGTGTCGATCACCCGACCGCTCACGCGTGCACGGGTGACCCGCGGCACCTCGCCGCCGGAGAACTCCACATGCACCCACACCGGGCCGGGCTCCACCCGAGCCCCACCGGCCTCGACCGGATGCTCAAGGCGCCCACGCAGCTCAGCGGTGCCAGTGCAGAACCTTCGGGCCCAGCCCGCCAGCGGCAAGGCTCCGAGCACGGAGTGGGGGGGATCGGACAGGAGGGCCTCTCGATCCCCACGATAGCTGCGGTCCGCGCGCCTGGCTCGTGTTTTGTCCGACCGAGCCGGTCAGCCGCGCAGGCCGAGATCCTGGATCAGCTCGGTCAGCTCATCATCGTCGACGAACAGCTCGTCCACATCGGGGGAGGCAAGCAGACCCTGCACGAACCGCGACACCAGGGAGTGCCCGGGCTGGGCCGACCCCAGGTGGGCGGCGACGTGCCGTACGACGCCCTCGAGGGTGCCGGTCGCGGTGAGCTCGAGCTGACCGCGTTCGAGCAAGGCCTGCACCACCGAGGCGCTGAATCCGAGGAGGAAGTCGGTCATGAGGTCCGCCGGGATCGGGGAGTGGAGCTCCGCTTGATATCCCCCCCGGCGCCAGTGGCGACACCCCGCCTCAGAGACGGCGCGCGGCCCACGGACACGCTAGGATCGAGGCAGCCCCAGGGAGGGATCGTGGACCTCGAACCCCGCGTCGCGCGCCTCGTAGAGACCATCCGCTCGTCGATCATCGGGGACGACCACGCTCTCGAGCTTCCCTATGGCACACGGCGCGTCACCTACGCCGACTACACCGCCTCGGGCCGGTCCCTCACATTCATCGAAGACTTCGTGCGGCAGCACGTGCTGCCCACCTACGCGAACACACACACCGAGGCGTCGGGCACCGGCCGGCAGACCTCGCGATTCCGCGAAGACGCTCGTGAGGTGATCCGCCAGTCGGTGGGAGGCACGGCTGACGACTGCGTGATCTTCTGTGGCTCGGGCGCAACCGGCGCGATCCACAAGCTCATCGGCATCCTCAACCTGCGCATCCCGGCCGACCTGGACCGGGCCCATGGGCTGTCGGCGCACGTGCCCACCGAAGCCCGGCCGGTTGTGTTCATCGGCCCGTATGAGCACCACAGCAACGAGCTGCCGTGGCGAGAGTCCATCGCTGACGTGGTGGTGATCGACGAAGACCACAACGGTCGGATCGACGAGACGATGCTGGAGCGGCAGCTCGAGCACTACCGCGACCGGCCGATGCTGATCGGGAGCTTCTCGGCCGCGAGCAATGTCACCGGAATCGGCAGCCGCACCCGCGAGGTGAGCGCGCTGATGCATCGGTATGGCGGCCTGGTGTTCTGGGACTTCGCCGCGGCCGGACCGTACGTGAAGATCGAGATGAACATGACGGACGACGAGCCAGAAGGGCACCTCGTGCACAAGGACGCGATCTTCCTGTCGCCGCACAAGTTCATCGGCGGTCCCGGCACGCCGGGCATCCTGGTGGTGAAGCGGGCGCTGCTGCGCAACACGGTGCCGGAGGTGCCCGGCGGTGGCACGGTGTCGTACGTGAGCTCCGACCACCACACCTACATAACCGACGAAGAACAACGGGAAGAAGGCGGCACCCCGGCCATCGTCGAGTCCATCCGGGCGGGACTGGTGTTCCAGCTCAAGGAGTCCGTCGGCGCCGACGTGATCCGGAAGCTGGAGGCGAAGCACATCCGCAGCGCCATCGACCGGTGGTCCACCAACCCGAACATCCGCATCCTCGGCAACCAGGACGCCTGGCGGTTGTCCATCGTGTCGTTCATCGTGCGGCACGGTGAGCACTTCCTGCACCACAACTTCGTGGTCGCGCTGCTCAACGACCTGTTCGGCATCCAGGCCCGCGGCGGGTGCTCCTGCGCGGGCCCCTATGGTCACCGTCTCCTGGGCATCGATGTCGACACCAGCCTGCTGTTCGAGGCCCAGATCAACCGCGGGTGCGAGGTGGTGAAGCCGGGCTGGGTCCGGGTGAACTTCAACTACTTCATCTCAGACCTGCTGTTCGAGTTCATCGTACAGGCCGTTGACTTCATCGCCCGTGAGGGCTGGAAGCTGCTGCCCCACTACCGGTACTGTCCACAGACAGGCGCCTGGCGCCACAAGGACCAGCCCCCCGAGCCGGCCATGCGCCTGACCGACGTGTCGTACCGGGCAGGCCGGATGGAGTTCCGCTCCCGCCACACCACCGAGCCCGAGTGGGCGCTCCAGGGCTACCTGGAGGAGGCGCAGCAGATCGTCGATGCCGCGGTCGAGGACTACCGGGGCGGGTTCGAACTCCCCGAGCAGCCATCCCTGGGCGACCTCGACCGGCTGCGGTGGTTTCTGGTGCCGGAGGAGGCGTACCGCGAGCTGAGCTCACGCGACCCGAACCTCAAGCCCGCTCAGGTGCCGTTCCATGTCCGAGCCTGAGGCCGGCGAAGCCCCAGCGGCCCACACCGAGCAGGCTGCCCCGGCCGCCGATGCCAGCGAGGCGCCGGTGGCGTTTCAGCTGATCATCGGGGGGTCGGTGTTCTTCGTGCTCGTGTGGGCACTATGGATCGTGATGGGCGGCGGGCCCGGGCAGGCCCCGCGGCCCGACATCGACTGACAGTCACTCGGCGGCCGGCTCTGCGTCGGCGGGCTCTGGTGGAGTCTCGAACGGCCCCCAGGTGGCCCGCTCCGCGGGGTCGACCACGTCGAGGGTGGCGGCCGGGTCGTAGCGCTTGGCGTCGAGGTACTGCGACAGCGTAGACAGGCCGTGCCCGACGTAGTCGATGCGAACCTTGTTCTCGTTCATCGTGTACTTGATGCCGCCACGGACCTTGTCGGGCAGGGCCACGAAGTAGCTGTCCGTCGGGTCGTACTGCATGACCTCCATGAACCGGATGGCCTCGAGCGTGGAGCGGTCGTACTTGTCCTTGCGCTCCGGCGCATAGGTGGCCGCGATCTGGTAGGCGGCGGCCGTGCCCTCGGAGTAGCAGAACGTCTGCATCGCGGGCAGCTCGATGGGCAGCTTGTAGTACCCACCTACGAAGTCGGGCCACGGGGACCGTTCGCCGGTCCACTGGTAGTAGTCGATCATCCAGTCGGCGACCTCGAGGCCAAACGCCGCGGCCTCCTCGTCGCCGGTCATCATGAAGTACTGCTTGTTCGCCATCACCGACCACGGGCCGAACTGCACAAGGTCCAGGCGGGTGAGGTCGTCGTAGGTGTGGCGCGGCCATCGCCCGGTGGGGCGCACCTGCTTCGCGCGCTCACGGAACCAGGGCCGGTAGTAGTCGATGAACTTCTTGTGGTCGTCCAGCCACTCGGGCTCGTCGAAGTACTCGGCCACCATGCCGAGCGACAGCGCCGCCTCGCCGGGCACGATGTCGTTCTTCTCCTTCTCGTACGGGTGGCCCGGCTGGACGTAGTACGCGCGGTACTTGCCTTGATCGTCCATCATCGCTCGCACGAACCTCGCCATTCGCCGAATGCGCTCGTCCTCCGCCTTGCTGCCGCTGGCCTGGGCCCACGCGACCCACCCGAGCAGCGCCACGGCCACCGTGCCGAGCTTCTGGTTCGGCGGTTTGCGCAGCCGCGCCGCCTCCGAGATGGACGGGTAGCGGAACAGCATGGTTCCGTCTGGCGGGTGCGGCAGGGGCGGGGCTGGCGCGTCAGTGGCCTCGACGGCGTAGCGCAGCAGCCAGTCCATCGCGCGCCGTGACCCATCGAGGTAGCGGTCGTCCCGTCGGTAGCGCCAGGTGTCGGCTAGATCCCGCGCGGCGAGGATGTGACGAACCTCGTTATATTCGGTCGAACGACGGTTCTGGGTGGGCCAGTACTTGTACTCGATCACCCCATCGTCGTCCATGTTGTGCAGCCACCACTCCCCGCCCGCGATCAGCATCTCCTGGATGTGGGCGTCGCTCATGTCCGCCATGCCCACCTCGGGCATGCCGCGGAACAGGCGCACTACCCCGCCCTCCCCGCCGCGCGTGGCCTCCATGAAGTGCTGGGTGCGGATGATGGAGAGCTGGGTGCGCGGATCCACTTCCCACGGGCGCATGTCGTGCCAGCCGAACTGCTCCACGGCGTGGCGGAGGAACGCATCGGGGCTGCGGATCGACTGGGCCACCAGCTCGGAGCCGGGCATGTAGGTGAACTTGTCGGGGGTCTTTCCGGCACGCTGCTTGAACATCATGCCGTCGACGCCCATCTGCCACAGATCGAACAGGGCGAACTGCGAGCGCGGCTCCACGGGGGCGCGCTCCATCACCACGTGCACCTCGATCCGGATGTCGTCGAGGCGCTGCTCGAGGGTGCCATGACCCGCCGGGACGACGTCGCGGGCCCAGGTGGTGCGCAGCCCCGCAGCGAGATCGTCGAGCACGGCCTCGATGTTCGACCCCACCGCGTGGCGCAGCGCCAGGGTGTCGCCCTGCAGCCGCATGGAGCCCATCAACCTCACCGTGCTCGGCTTCCACCGCTGCTTCGCCACCGGGGTGCCGGCGAGGCGAGCGCGCAGGCCGTTCAGCAGGCCCTCGCCGGTGGTGAGCGGCACCCGCGTGGGGGACGTGCGCACTGTGTACACGAACAGATCGTCGGTGACGTAGCGCAGCTGGAACCACTGGAGGTGGGAGTGGTAGGCCAGCCGGGCCAGCACGCGCTTGTCGTCATCCAGGGCGCCGCGAAGGTCCCGGCTCACCACGAGCCCGCGCACGCCGGCATCCCGCAGGGCCTGCGCCGCCGCCGCCTCGTCATCGGCCATCAGGGGCGCTCGCGCGATCTCAAGACCGACCGTGGACTCCCACTCCTTGGGCAGGCGCGCCACGGTGACCAGCTTGCCGTCATCGGCCACGTCATCGATCATGGCGAGCGCCGCATCGGACAGTGCAGACTCGTGCAGCTGGGCGAGACAGGCATCGAGGCGGGCGTCGGGCTCGCCGGCCAGCTCCGTGCACGCCGGGGTGCGCTCGCCAGTCGCCGCCGGGGCGCCGAGCAGCGCCGGCGGAGCGACCACCTGCTCCTGCGACCGGAAGTAGAACACCGCGCTCGCGATCGCGGCCACCACCACCAATGGAACGATCGCGTCCCAGCGCTTCATTCGTCTGCCTCTCGCTTCGGGCGTCAGGGCTAACCGGGTGGGCCGGAACACGAGCTCAGCGGGTCGCAAGGATTCACCACCGTCCTCGGTCAGCAGGCCCTGGCGTGCACTCCGACTCCCCAGCACCTCCGGATGCTGCCCTGTGCCGAGCCGCCGTCGGCCGAGCTTGCGGGAGGTGTGGACCACGCCACCCGTGATGTTCCACGCTTGACACGGGCTGCGACCTTCAGGTCGAGGTCCAGTCTGCTCGTCTGCGAACCGGCCCGAGTGTACCGCAGGGAACCTGCGCAGATCGGGCCGGCCCTTGACTCGGGCCTGGACCCCGAATAAGCCCGGCGGGTCGCACGTGCGGCCTCCGGGCCGCGTCGCCCTCGTACCGAGAGTCACATGGCCAAGAAGAGCGCAGTCAATCGTCAGATCAAGCGTGAGAAGCTCGTGCGCAAGTTCGCCGCAAAGCGGGCCGAGCTCAAGCGTATGTCGAAGGACCAGACTCTGTCGGCAGAAGACCGGCAGGAAGCCCTGCAGCGCCTCGCCAAGCTGCCACGCAACAGCTCCCCCGTGCGCCTCGGCACGCGGTGCATGGTCACCGGCCGTCCGCGCGCCGTGTACCGCAAGTTCATGCTGTCGCGCATCGCGTTCCGCGAGCTGGCGCTCACCGGTCAGCTCCCGGGCATCCACAAGGCCTCCTGGTAGGCGTGTCTCGGGCGCTGTCGCTCCTGGCGCTCATCGCGTGCGCTGGGCCGACCCCCAACCCCGCCGGTGCCCACTCGAAGGCGCGGTTCCTCGATCGAACGATCGACCTGGGGCCGCACCTCGCCGGCTACCCCTATGCGGGTTTCACGCCGGACTGGGCTGCGGATCGTGTGTACTTCACACACGCCGGCCCTGACGGCACCTCGCTCAGGTTCATGGCCTGGAGCACGACGGGCGCCGATCCCGCGCTCGCCCGACCCGTCACCTCGGTGGACTGGTCCACGCGATCGATGTGGGGCTTACACACGCACCCCTCGGGCGACCTGTTCTTCCTCGGCGACGAGACGAACGACGAACGGATCAACCTGTTCCGGATCGCAGCGGCCGACGGCACGGTCACCGCCCTCACCCGCGAGCCCTACCTGTACGGCGCGAGTCTCTCGCCAGACGATACCCGGTGGGCGATCCTGGCACGGCGCGGCGAGGGTCCGGTGTTCGAGACCTGTCTCGAGACCATGGCTCTCGATGGCTCCGACCGCGTGCCCGTGCTGTGCGACTCCTCCGCCGCCACCCTCACCTGGGGATCGCCGTCCTGGGCGCCTGATGGCTCGGGCGTGGTGGTGACTGTCGCCCTCGACGGGCAGCGGGACCGGAAGAACCTGGCCTGGGTCCCGTTCGCCGCCCCTGCGCTGCAGCTCGTGACCGACCCGTCCACCGAGCGCACCCGCGCCTGGACACCGTCGGACTGGGTCGACGCCCACCACCCGCTGCTGGTCACCACCGAAGCCGGCATACCGACCGTCGCCACGGTGGACCTCGCCACCGGCGCGCGTCAGGCCCTGGCCAGTTTCGACGCCGACATCGACGATGCGTTCGTGCTCCACGGCGGCCGATTGCTGGTTCTCACCCACGATCCCACGGGCGACCGCCTGCACCTGCTCGACGGCAGATCAGGGGAGCCTGTGGCCGACCCCATCCAGCTCGACGGCGACGCCCAGATCGTGGGCGAGCCCGACGGCGACCGGTTGTTGGTGCAGCTCACCTCGGCGAGCTCGCCACGCACACTCCATCGGCTCGACGCCAGCGACGGCCTCGCGATCACGCCCTGGCTCGCGCCCCCCGCGCCCATCGCGAGCCGGCTGGTCCAGTGCGAGGTGGAGCGGGTCACCTTCCCCACCCACGACATCGACCCCGCCACCGGCGCTCCCCGGGTGCTCGACGCGATCCTGTACACACCGCGGGCCCCGGTGGCGCCGCCCACCGCCCGAATCCTGTCGTTCTACGGCGGCGGCAACCGGTTTGACACCGAGACGCAGGTGTTCTGCGAGGCCGGCCTCTCCACCCTGTCGCCGGCAGTGCGCGGATCGTACGGTCACGGCGAGGCGTTCGCCCGACTCAACGACGGCGACCTGGGCGGTGACGAGATCGCCGACCTGTTCGCCGCGGCGGCGTTCCTCGAGTCCCGCGGCTGGGAACGCGGGCGGATCGGCGTATATGGGAGAAGTCACGGTGGCTATGCCGCCATGCGTGCGCTGACCTTCCCGCCGGGAACGAACGGGCACGACGACCCCTACCCGTTCGCCTTCGGCATGGCCGACGCCGGGTTCAGCGACATCGTCACCTTCCACGACGCCTGCAACATCCCCGACTGGGTGCTGCTCGAGGCCGGCGACCCCGCCACCGAGGCCGAGGCCCTGCGCGCGCGATCGCCGCTGGCCCATGTGGAGCGGCTGGCGGCACCGCTGATGTTGGTGCATGGCGAACAGGACAGCCGGGTACCGGTGCAGGAGAGCCGGCAGATGGCCGAGGCATGCGCCGCGGCCGGCAAGGTGTGCGACTACCTCGAGGTGCCCGGACAAGGGCACCGGGTGTCGGGCGTCGCGAACGAGACCGAGGTGTACCGGCGAAAGCTGGCGTTCCTCGCCGAGCACCTGTTCCGGTAGCGGTCGGTCTGCGGCCAAGTCGACGCTCGGTCGAGTTCAGGCCCCTCGGGTCACCCCATGGAGCGCCCCCTGACGCCGCCACAGGTGGTCGAGCAGGTCGGCCACATGGTCCCGCTTACCGATGACGTCGGCCATCAGCTCGGGGGCCTCCTTCACATGAGCGTGCTGGTGCAGGCCGTGGCGCAGCCAGTCCCGCACGGGCGTGAAGTCGCCGGCCTCGACCCCCTCCCACAGGCCCGGCAGGTGACCTTCGAGGGCCGCGCCGAGGGACGCGGCGTACAGGTTGCCGATGGTGTAGCTGGGGAAGTACCCGAACATCCCACCCGACCAGTGCACATCCTGGAGAACTCCGTGTGCATCGTCTGGCGGGGCGACGCCGAGCAGCGACTGGTAGCGGGCATTCCACGCATCGGGCAGATCGGCCACCGCGAGGCTGCCGTCGAGCAGCGCCAGCTCCAGCTCGAACCGGATGATCACGTGCAGGTTGTAGGTGACCTCGTCGGCCTCCACCCGGATCAGGCCCGGCACGACCCGGTTGGCGGCGCGGTACAGCACCTCCGGGTCGACCTGTCGGCCGAACCGGGTGGCGAGCCGCGGCGCCAGCCAGCAGAAGAACGGCCGCGACCGTCCGATGAAGTTCTCCCAGAACCGTGACTGCGACTCGTGCAGCCCCATCGAGGCGGCGTCCTCCACGCCGGTCCCGACCCACTCGGACGGTAGACCCTGCTCATACAGCGCATGGCCCGCCTCGTGCACGCACCCGCCCAGGCCGGCGAGGAGGTCGTGTTCGGCGCACCGGACCGTGATGCGGGTGTCGCCTGGGCCCATCGAGATGGTGAACGGGTGTGCCGCGAGGTCGACCCGACCCGACGAGCGGTCGTAGCCCAGGGCGTCCGCCACCTCGCGGAACAGCTCCAGCTGGGCGCCGACGTCGTAGGCCTCGGTGTGTGCCGGCAGCGCATCCGCGCCGCGGATGGCGTCGAGCAGCTCGGTGAGCCCGCCCGACAGCCGGTCGAACATCGCCCGCAGCGACGCCGTGTCGGCGGACGGCTCGAACTCCTCGAGCATCACATCGTACGGGTGGCGGCTGCTGTCGATCGCCGCCGCCTTCTCACGAGTCAGGCCGACGATGCGCTCGAGGGTGGGCGCGAACGCGCCGAAGTCGGACGCCTCCCGCGCGGCCATCCACGCGCCGAAGCCATCGGAGGAGGCCTGAGTGAGCGCGCCGACCAGCGCCGTGGGGATGCGCACGGACCGCTCATAGGACCGGGTCTGGTTGCGCAGCGCCCCGACCTGCACGGGGGTGGGGTCGGGCAGCGTACCCACCGCCGCGATCCACTCCGCCACACGGGGGTCGGTGTTTCGCTCGTGGACCAGCCGACCGAGGGTGGCGAGCTGCTCGCCTCGGAACGCGCCGGCCTTGGCCGGCATGTAGGTCTGCTGATCCCACTGGACCACCGCATACGCACCGTTCAACGCCGCGGTCTCGCGGTTGTACCCCACCCAGTCTTCCCATGCGCCCATGCGTCCCCCAGAGGGCGGGACTTAACCGGACCGGCGGCGGGGCGGCCCGAGCGCCAGCACCTCACGCAGCCGCTTGCGCTCCCGGAGCGACAGGCTGCTCGCGGGCAGCAGCGTGTCAGCGTCTCCCCCGGCCACGAGAGCGCGCACGATGCTCAGCTCCTCTCGCGAGAGGCCTGCTCCACCCACACGATAGTCCTGGAATGCCTCCCAGGCGTGCGGCACCCAGGCGGCGCACAGCTCCCCGATCACATCCGCGTACACCCGAATCTCGTACTGCGCGTGCGCATCCGCCCGCAGTGAGAGGAAGTGCAGCAGGTTGTGCAGGTCGATCTTCCAGTACCACTGCGTGTAGTAGTTCAGGGTGAGGTTCATCCGCGCCAGCTCACGGGCGAGCTGCGGGGACTCGGGGTCGACCGGCGTGCCATCACCCGTGTCGTTGATCAGCCCAGCGTAGGTGTCGTAGGCCTGCATGGCGTCGCGCCGGAGCAGTCCCAGCACCCGGGCCGACTCTTCGTGCGTCAGCACTCGGTCTCGCCCCTGCCGGTTGGACGACGACTGCTCGGCCAGGTGCTCGGGCGCCGGCAAGTAGAACTCCCGGTCGAGGATCGAGTAGCGCGCGCTGTACTCGTTGACGTTCGCGGTGCGATGCCGAATCCACTGCCGCGCGACGAACATCGGCAGCTTGACGTGCAGCTTGATCTCGCACATCTCGAGCGGCGTGGTGTGCCGGTGCCGCATCAGGTACCGGATCAACCCGCGGTCGTTGCGAGTGGCCTTCGTGCCTTTGCCATAGGACACCCGCGCCGCCTGCACGATCGCCGCGTCGTCACCCATGTAGTCGATCACCCGCACGAACCCGTGGTCGAGCACGGGGTGGATGCGGAACAGGGCCTCCTCGAGCGCCGGGACCGTGGGCCGGCGCGTGAGCACGGGCGGCTGGTCGAGCAGGGCCTGGAGCTCGGCGTGGCGATCGTCGGTCGACATGGCACCTCCGCGCACCGGGTACTGCGCGAGAGCCCCAGCCGCATCACCCGCCGGGCGTCCAACCTACATCGGCTTTGCTGGCCCGGTAGAACGTGTAGTGCACGGTGTGATCCGGCGTTCGTCCATACCTGAACGCACGGAAGTGGAAGAACACGAGATCGTCGCCTAGCTCGCCAAGGAGCACCGGCAGGGAGCTGCCGCGACCGTCTGGTCCATCGAAGTTCACGCACTCGAGGCGCAGTCCGTCGGGCACCGGCGTGGCCTGCACCGAGACATCGTCGACGGCTGGATCGGACGAGAACGCGAGCTCGACGGTCCAGCGCCCCTCCGGGAGCACGAGGAGCAGCGTGAGATCGTGCCCCGTGAAGGTGGTGACCATCCCTGCATCGAGTACGTCTGCCGGGCCCGACCCGATCGCCACCGTCATGTGGTCCTCCAGCCCCTGACTACCACGTCGCCCGGCGCCTTGACGGGCACCCTGGCTGGCGCGTAAGCTCACGTCCTATTGATCTGGTTTTTCTAGAGGGCTCTGATGTCGAAAGTCACCGATTTGATGGGGCGCCCCCACTCCGGGATGCTCCCGTTCGCCGTGGTCGCCATCGTGACCGACAACGTCGACCCCGATGAGCTCGGCCGTATCCAGGTGAAGTTCCCCACCCTGCACGAGGAGCCACTGTCGTTCTGGCTCAGGCAGGTGTCGCCGAACGGCGGCAAGGAGCGCGGACTGTACGCGCTGCCCGAGAAGGAGGATGAGGTACTCGTCATCTTCATGCAGGGCGCACACGATGTCGGCGTGATCATCGGCCAGTTCTGGAATGGGGTCGATATCCCTCCGCAGGAGTGCAAAGACACCCTGCCCGGCTCGGGAAAGACGACCATCCCGGGCGCGAAGAAGTCCAGCGACACGTTCGCGGACGGCTCCACCAACCTCGATGCGAACGACCGCCGGTTCTGGAAGTCACGCTCCGGCCACCTGTTCGTGTTCGACGACACCGACGGCAGCGAGTCGGTGCAGATCTGGGACCAGACGCACACCCTGTCGTTCTGCTTCGACTCCGCAGAGTCGCGCATCACCCTGGCGAACTCCAAGGGTGACATCCACATCCGCACCGCCACCGACCTGTACCTTGAGGCGGGCAACAACCTGATCTGGCACGCGTCGAACAACATCGAGGGCGAGTCGGTGATGGACACCATCCACAAGGCCGGGATGAACTACGAGTTCGAGGCCGGGATGGATGCGTCGATGAAGGCCGGGATGAACTTCAACATCGAAGCCGGCATGAACCTCTCGGCCAAGGCGTCGATGAACGCCACCGTAGAGGGCTCGATGAACTTCGAGGCGAAGGGCGGCATCCAGGCCACCCTCCAGGGCGGCGCCATGGCGGTGGTCAAGGGCGGCGTGGTCATGATCAACTAGCGAGCTGCCTTGCTCTCGCACCACACCGCCCAGCCCGCGCACCACGTGAGCTGGGCGCGGTCGGTCTTGGGGACGACGGGCAGGCCTCGGGGCGTGCGCTACAGGTACTGCGGCCCACGGCACGCGACGGCGTCGCCCGCCTGGCAGGCCTGCTCGCACAGCGTCCTCGCCCGACGCTTATCGGCCGCTCCGCCCAGCCCGTTCCACAGCAGCCGGGCAGCCAGACGGCGCGCATCGACGCTGTTGGCGGCGATACCCACGTCGTACCACCGGCGCGCGCTCGCGGGATCGCCGCGTTCCTCGTACAGCTTGCCGGCCCCGACACACGCCTCGCCGTGGCCGCCATCGCACGCCGTCTCGTACAGCGGCAGAGCAACGGCGGCGTCGCGTGGCACCATCGCGCCTTCGTCGAGGATGCTCGCTGCACGGAGGCAGCTCCGGGAGTCACCGAGCTCACACCCCGCGCTGTGCGATGCGAGTGCCAGCTCGTCGTTCCTGCGAACGCCCACGCCCCGCTCGAGCAGCGTTCCGCGGCTCCAGCAGCCCTGGGCCGAGCCACCCTCACATGCCCAGGCGTAGTACCCGGCAGCGCTCGTGCGATCGCGGTCGCCGCCGACACCATCCTCGAACGCCTGGCCGAGCATCAGACAGCCCGCCGCCGGGCTGGCCGCGTCTGGGCATGCCAGCAGCAGGGTGCGTCGGGCCTTGTTCGGCTCATAGCAACCGCCGTCTGGCGAGAGCATCGCGGCAGCCCACGCCCCACAGGCGACGCGATCGCGGCCCTCCGTGCAGGCCTGGGTGACGGACACCTCGTTGCACGCTGCAGCCTCCATCGGCAGCGCAGCGACGGGTCCGGAGACGGCCGCTACCCGCATCGGCGCGGCGACCGTGGCCCGGGGCTTCACCATCACGGAGACGTAGGCTCCATCGGCGTCATCGTGGGCCGGAAACGCCGCATAGAACAGCGTATCCATCACGCAGGCAGCCGCATCGGGGGCGAGGGAGCCGCCCTGGTAGGCCACTACAGAGGCGACCCGGCCCGTGCAGGCCACCTCGACATCCGCGTCGATCGAGCCGTCCGCCCCTGCGAGGCACGCATCGAGGGCCGTGCGCACCACCGCGAGCCCTTGAGCGACCGAGGGGTCGTCCAAGCCCATCGGCGAGCGGGACTGGAGGCACGCCGCCTCGGCGGGGAGCATGAGCCCCGAGCCTGCGGGCGCGGGGGGCACATTCGCCGCCTGCGCGCCGGCGATCATCAAGAAGATCGTGACCGGTACCATCGCCGTCACTCCGCGAGCTGCACGTCGTAGATGCCGGCGAGCGGAGGCTCGTCGGCCGTTGGAACGGTGGTGACGAGCGCGCGCCCCACACCGAGGGCGACCAGAGCGTTCTTCACCTCTTCGCCAGCCATCGGGGGGCCGACCAGGCGGACACCCCCCACATCAGCCATCGTGAAGAGAGTCGCGGCCAGCGCACGAACGAGCGTCACGTCGGACGCCGTCAGGGGCTTCGGGAGCGTGAACACGCCCTCACCCACCGTGACCACAGGCGCAGAGAGGACCGTACCTACGACCGTGTCTGCCCCGCCGGAGACCACCGGGTCGACGAACGCAGGCCCAAAGCCATCCGCTCCCACGACCACACGGTGCTCGCCGGGCGCAACGGCGTAGCGGCCGATGCCGTCGCCTGGCGAGCGCACGCGCTTGCCGTCGACCCACACCCGCGGCATGGGAATCACCTCGCCCTCGGCGGCGCGCACCTCAACCTGGACTATGCCCAGGCGAACGCGCGGCTCGAGCGCGATGGTGGCCTCGAGCTGGCCCGGCTGAAGCTTGCGCGTCGTGGGCTCGTAGCCCCGAGCGGTGACCGTGACGGTGACGGGCTGGTCGTCGACCGGCACCGTGTACCTGCGAGCACCCGAAGCGACCGCACTGCCCGACTCCAACGTGACCTGCACGCCCTCGGGCGCGCTGCCGTCCTTGCCCACGACGGTGAGCGCCACATCGAGGGATGGATCGGGACAGCCATCACTGTCGCGGATGCCGTCCCGGTCCTCGGCCTCGCGCGGGCAGGCATCTGCCGCTCCGATCAGTCCATCCCCGTCGGGGTCGCCGCCATCCGAGGGCACCGACGCGATCATCGCCACGACCCTGAGCTGGCTGGAGCCGATGCCGGGGGTGAGGCCTCGGCCCACGCCGGCCTGCAAGCGAACCCCGCTGCCCACATCGCCATAGGCCCCGAGCAAGCCCTCGACAGGGGCGGCGCCCGAGCTCACACCGAGGGTGGACAGGTTGGCGGCACCCGCGAGGTCGGCGCTCACGCCCACCGAATCCGTCGCACCGTAGCTCGTGCCTACCCGCCACACGAGCTGCTCATCCCACGCCTCCTGCGCCAGCGGCGTCGTGGGCTGGAACAGCATGCCGATGTTCGCGGCGAACAGGACGGGCTCGGCGTCGGCTTCGATGATCGCGGCAACCTCACCGGTGAGACCGGGAGAGCCGACCGGGGCTGAGACGGTGGTGCTCGGCACGCCCAGACGACCGCTGAGCCCCAGGCCGAATACGCCCGAATCCACCGCCGTGACCCGTGCGTCGAGCGCCACATCACCCAGGCCCACGCCAGCGCCCGACAGGTCACCGTCGGCGTAGATCACCGGAATGTCGATCCCGATGCGAGCCGGACCGAACGCGTAGGCGCCGATCAGGTCGAGGGTCGCGGCGCTGGACAGCAGCAGGATGGGGTCGCCGGTGGGCGGCTGGTAGGCGAACGGGCGGTGCGCGTAGTGCATGACCGCCCTGCCGGACAGGCCAGGCCCGATGCCACGGGCGGTGTCGGTCCAGAGCAGGCCCTTCGCGTCGATGGGCGGACGGTAGAGCTGCGCGTCGAGGTCGGGGTTGGTGACCCCTGCAGGCAGGGACTGGGCCAGAGAGGCGGCTGCGAGCCAGACGATCATCGGTCACCCCCCGTGCGGCGCCGTGCAACCAGCCCCAGGACCGCCAGCCAGACCAGCGCTCCGCTCGGGCCGCCGGATGAGGCGCAGCCGAGGCAGGCTCCCCCGACAAATTCGCCTTCTTCCTGCGCTGCGCTGTCGAGCGTGGTGCCGGGCGTGGTCGGGGCGGTGTCGCCCGTCTCACCCGGAGGTCCGGTGTCGCCCGTCTCGGTCGGAGGCCCGGTATCGCCGGTCTCGACGAACCCGGTGTCGCCGGTCTCGCCCGTGTCACCGGTGTCGCCCGTGTCGACGATGACCGTTCCCGGGGAGGTGTCGAGCACCGCCGTGTCACCCGTGTCGCCGGTGTCGCCCGTGTCGCCCGTGTCCAGCGGCACCGGCAGATCTTCGTCCAGGGCGTCGATCACGTCGTCGCCATCCCAGTCGGGACCGCCAGGCCCACCCTCTTCCAAGTCCGTGAGGCCATCCTCGTCGGTGTCCA
>JBLFXJ010000022.1:0-40363 GCA_047609825.1 Myxococcota bacterium | reverse complement strand
GGGTGATGCGGTGCTCGTCCGGGGCGGTGGTGGTCCAGCGAACCGTCTCGATCTCGTGTTTCTCGCCGATGGCTACACGGAGGCAGAGCTTGACGTGTTCGCCGCCGATGTCGAGCGGGTCACCGACTACCTGTTGAGCATCGAGCCCTACGCCTCGTACGTTGAGCTGTTCAACGTGTGGCGGATCGACCGCGCGTCGGCCCAGTCCGGGTCGTCGCTGCCCGGCGGTCCCACCGTCGACACCGCCTACGGCTGCTACTACGGCTGCGCCGGTCTCGACCGGCTCGTGTGCTGCGACGACGACGCCGTGATGGGTGAGATCGCCGACACCCTGCCCGAGGCCGAGGGCGTGATGGTGCTCGTCAACGAGGAGACCTACGGCGGTTCGGGTGGGTTCAACTACGCCACGTCCACAGCACGGCACTCCGACGGCGACCAGATCGCAGCCCACGAGATCGGGCACACCCTGGTCGGCCTGTGGGATGAGTACAGCTACGGAGTCACCGGCAACCCAGGCCTCGATGGCGAGTCGGCCAACTGCTCGGCCGACGAGAACGTGCCCGTGTGGGATGAGTGGATGGATGAGCCGGGCGTCGGCGCCTTTCCGGTGTGCTCGTTCACCAACTACTACCGGCCCACCGAGATCGCCTGCATGATGAATACGCTGCAGGACGGCTACTGCCCCGTGTGTCGACAAGAGGCGATCTTCGCCGTCTATGCGCGACTTCCGGGGCTTGTGAACTCGGTCGACCCGCCCCCTGGCGAGACGGTGGTGGCGAAGTCGAGCGGTCCATCGGTGCCGTTCGTGGTCGACGCCAACGCGCCGGCCCATGGCCTGCAGTACGACTGGTACGTGGATGGCGAGCTGTTCGCGAAGGACGAGCCCCGGTTCGATCTGAAGTGCTCGGGGGCCAACGGCGAGCTCACGTTGAAGGTCAGCGACACTACGCCCTGGGTACGCGACGACCCGTACTGGCTGACTTGGGACGAGGTGGGTCCGTGGAAGGTGCGCTCCGGCGCGCCGTGCGACTCCTGGCTCGCGTGCGGCTGTTCGAGTACCCAGGGGGGCCTCGGGCTGGCGTGGATCGCCGGGCTGGCGGTGTTGGTGCGGAGACGCAGGTGAGCAGCATCCTGGTGGCCGCCTGCGCGGCTGCAACGGCCACGCTGGTCGCGGCCGAATATGCCGGCAACTTCCCTGTGAAGGCCGTGATGAAGACCCTCGCGGCAAGCTGCTTTGTCGCGCTCGCGATCACTGGAGGCGCGCTCGCGGTCGGCCCGGCCGGCCTGGCCGTCACCGTGGGCCTCGGACTGTCCATGGTCGGGGATCTGTGCCTGCTCTCTCGCGAGCGCCGGTGGTTCCTCGCCGGCCTGGTGG
Organism: Myxococcota bacterium; assembly: GCA_047609825.1. Lineage (GTDB taxonomy): Bacteria > Myxococcota_A > UBA796 > UBA796. The sequence continues at coordinate 38,988 of JBLFXJ010000022.1, read as the reverse complement.
CGTTCCTGCTCGCCCACGTCGCCTACGCGGTCGGCTTCGTTGCCCTCGGCGTGCACGTCATCGCCGTGGCCGTGGCCGCCGTCCCCCTCGCCGCCCTCGCGATGGTGGTGTGGCGCTGGCTGGCACCACAGGTGGGGGCGCTCGGCCGGCCCGTGCAGGCGTACATCGCCGTGATCTCGTGGATGGTCGCGCTCGCGTTGGGCGCCGCGGTCGCCGACCCGACGCCTGCCCGGATCGGTCTGTTGGTGTCCGCGATCGTGTTCTTCCTCTCCGACCTGTGCGTCGCGCGGGATCGGTTCGTCGCGCCGGGGCCCGCCAATCGGGCTGTGGGACTGCCGCTGTATTTCGGGTCGCAGGTCGGGTTCGCGCTGTCCATTGTGGGGGTCTGATGAGGCTGCTCGGGTTGTCAGACCTTCATGTCGGGCATGAGGTGAACCGAGAGGCCATCGCCTCGCTGCCGGGCGCGCCGGACGACTGGCTGGTGCTCGGCGGCGACCTGTGCGAGTCCGCCGCGGCCCTCGAGTGGGTGCTCGATACGCTGTCGCCGCGGTTCGCGAAGCTGATTTGGGTGCCTGGCAACCACGAGCTGTGGACCACGCGGTCGGATCGGGCGGCAGGGCGTCGCGGCGTGACCAAGTACAACCACCTCGTCGACCTGTGTCGGGCGCGCGGGGTGCTCACCCCGGAAGACCCGTATGTCCGCTGGCCCGGTCCCGGCCCGGAGCGATGGATCTGTCCGTTGTTCCTCCTGTACGACTACAGCTTCAGCCCCGACGGCATGTCGGTGGACGAGGCGAAGGCGTGGGCGAAGGAGGATGGTATCGTATGTGCCGACGAGCGCCTGCTCGAGCCCCACCCGTTCCCGAGCCGCGAGGCCTGGTGTGCCCACCGCCTCGCGCTGTCGGCGCGACGGCTGACCTTGGAGGTGCCGCCGGGCGCCCGCACCGTGCTGATCAACCACTGGCCGCTCCGGCGCGACCTGTGTCGCCTGTTCCGGATCCCCAGGTTTACCCCTTGGTGTGGCTCACGCATCACCGAGGACTGGCACGTGCGGTTCCGGGCGGAGGTGGTGCTGTCGGGGCATCTCCATATGCGGTCCACCGACTGGCGCGACGGGGTCCGATTCGAAGAGATCAGCCTCGGATATCCGCGGCACTGGCAGCAGGAGAAGGGCGCGCCCGAGTACGTACGCACCGTGCTCGGGGAGGGCAGCCCACCGGATCGTGCCGGAGACGCGGGACCGTTCTGGCACCGGTGAGGGCGTGGCTCAGAGGATTGTCTGGCCCATCGCGCTGAGGATCAGCCACACGGCGAGTTCGCCGGTGCGGTTGCCGATGTCGAGCGTGGGGTTCAGCTCCACCATCTCCATGCCCAGCAGCTTGCCGGTGCGGGCGACCGCTTCGCAGATGAGGTGCGATTCGCGGAGGGTGAGGCCGCCGGGGACCGGGGTGCCCACGCCGGGCGCATCGTGGGGATCGACGCCGTCGAGGTCGAACGACAGGTGCACGCCGACCGTGTGTCGCTGCACCCGCTCGATGGCCTCCTGCACGCACACGTGAGTGCCGCGCGCGTCGAGCTCCGACATCGTGTACACGCGCACCCCGGTCTGCTTCACCAGGGGAATCTCGGTTGGATCCACGTCCCGCGCGCCAATGATCACGACGTCCTCGGCGTTGAGCGCCGGCTGGTCGCCTGCGAGGGCCACCAGATCGGGTGCGCCGTGTCCGAGGAGGGCCGCCAGCGGCATCCCGTGGATGTTGCCGCTCGGCGTGGTGTCGGGCGTGTTCATGTCGGTGTGGGCATCGACCCAGACCACGCCCACGCGCTCGTTGCGCTTGCGGAAGTGCCGCGCCATGCCGCTGATCGTGCCGATCGCCTGGGCGTGGTCGCCCCCGAGTACGAGGGGCACGCTGCCCGCCTCGAGGTTCGCCTCCACCCGGTCGGCGATGCGGGTACAGACGGACAGGATCGCTTCGAGGTACCGGGCCGTGGGTGCGCCCACGCTACTGTTCTCGGCCGCGGCAGCTCCGACCCCTCGCACGCCCGTGAGGCGGTGGCCGATGCGCTCGAGCCGCGGCACCAGCCCCGCGACGTGCATCGCGGACGGCCCCATGTCGGTGCCGCGTCGGCCGGCTCCGAGGTCGAGGTGCACATTGGTGATTGCGATATCCATCGAACCTCCCTCGACCGCAGAATGTCCCACGGGGGGCGTTGCCGCCAGCTTGCCGTGAGCGCGCAGGTGCACATAGGGAGAGGGCGGGAGGTGCTGTGCTCCGGGGCGTCGGCGACGTGGTCCAGCTTCTGGCCAACTTCCTCCCGGGGTGGGCCGTCGCGGTGATTGTGGGGGCGCTCATGGTCGTCGCGTTGCCCGCGTGGATCCGCTCGGGCAAGTCCAAGCGGATCCGAGGCGACATCCGTCGGATGGTGCGCGCGGAGGGCGAGCGGTTGACCGAGCTGCACCAGGCGATCCTTGGGCGGGCGGGCGACGACATGCACTTGCTCGAGTTCATCGTGAAAGAGGCGCGCCGGCGAGAGCAGCATCCCCTGGTGGCCGACGCGATGGGGCGACTGCAGGGTCTGCCGGGTTCGCTGGAGTTCATCCGCCGGTTGGACGCGGAGCCGCCTCCCACCCCGAACGATCGCCGCTGGGGGCACCCGATCGAGGCCGCCGCAGCGATCCAGACGCTGATCGACAACGGCGCGCACGCCGCCGCTGAGGCACGCCTCGACGAGGTTCTGCGGCGATTCCCCGACGACGAAGAACTCGCCGCCCTGCAGGGCAGGCTGGCGGCCGCGCGCGACGCGGCGCGGAGTGGCTGATGGCGATGCCCCCCTACCTGAGACGTGAGCTCGACGAGGTCGCGAGAGAGCTCGACCTGCTGGTATTCCAACTCGAACGTCCGGCTTCACGGGATCTGCAGAGCGAGCGGGAGCACCTCCGCCGGGAGCTCGAGCGGCTCGGGCAGCAGCTGGAAGAGGCGCTACGGGCGCTGAGCTGACACGCTCTTTCTTTCGGGCGATCGCCCCTTGACCGCGGGCGACCCGGTCGCATAGTGAACATTTGTTCACTATGGTGCGATCGCATGTCGTTCTGTGAGTCACTTCACATTCTGTCGCCTCGGCGTCGTCCACAGCGTCGCCGCGTGGTGGCTCCGGGATCAACAGCATCCGCGCCGATCAATGCGGTCGATGCCCCGATCATCACAGCGTGCGCGCCGCCTCGTGGGGTGTTGATTGTCTGTGGGTATTCAGGGGGGCGATTCGGATCGCCGAGGGCCCGCCGGCCTGGAGAGCCCACTCCCGGCCGTCCTGTACCTGTGGAAAGCCTGATCGTCGTTTTCCCCAGCACACACACAAGATCTTGGGGTTGGTGCGGAGCTGACCCACTAGATATTGTGGTGTCCGCTCGACACCCCCATTGCCCAGGTCGCCATCCCACCTGGAACGAGGCTCGCTCCCCGCGACCCCGTCCCACCGGCTCCAGGGCTTCGGATCCCCCCAGAGCGCTCCCAGTGAGCGCGTGTCGTCGATGCGCGATCCCGCCACCACCGCATCCCACCGAGGCCGCACATGCGCTTCTCTCGCCGCTTCACCGCTGATCGCTCCGACCCCTACGCGGGTCTCCGCTTCTCCTCCCGCCGCTCCGAGATCCGCAATCCCGATGGAACCGTGGTCTTCCTCGTCGAAGACGTGAAGGTTCCAGAGGCGTGGAGCCAGGTGGCCACTGACATCCTGGCCCAGAAGTACTTCCGCAAGGCCGGTGTGCCGGCGGCCACGGAGGCGGTTGAGGAGAAGGGTGTGCCGGCGTGGCTGCGCAGGCGGGTCCCGGCGGCCGGTGCCGAGCTCAGCGGTGAGACCGACGTGCGGCAGGTGGTGGATCGGCTGGTGGGGTGCTGGACGTACTGGGGTTGGCGCGAAGGGGTGTTCAAGGGCGACGATGATGCGCGCGCGTTCTACGACGAGCTCCGGTACATGATGGTGCGTCAGATGTGCGCGCCGAACAGCCCGCAGTGGTTCAACACCGGCCTGCACTGGGCCTATGGCATCGACGGCCCGGCGCAGGGGCACCGCTACGTAGATCCGACGTCCGGCAAGGTGGTGCCGTCGACCTCGGCCTACGAGCGCCCGCAGCCGCACGCCTGCTTCATCCAGTCGGTGAGCGACGACCTGGTCCAAGACGGCGGCATCATGGACCTGTGGGTCCGTGAGGCGCGGCTGTTCAAGTACGGCTCTGGCACGGGGTCCAACTTCTCCTCGCTGCGGGGCGAGGGGGAGCCGCTTTCCGGTGGCGGGCGGTCGTCTGGCCTGATGTCGTTCCTGAAGATCGGCGACCGGGCGGCGGGCGCGATCAAGTCGGGTGGCACCACCCGGCGTGCGGCGAAGATGGTCTGCCTCGACCTCGACCACCCCGACATCGAGAAGTTCGTTAACTGGAAGGTGGTGGAGGAGCAGAAGGTCGCCGCTCTGGTCGCCGGTTCCCGCGCCGCCGAGCGCGCGATGAACGCGGTGCTCGCCGCCTGCGCCTCAGATGCCCACACCGGCGACGCCCGCTTCGATGCGCGTCGCAACTCCGAGCTCGCGTCGGCGATGCGCGACGCCCGCAATGCCTGGGTGCCCGACAACTACATCTTCAGGGCCGTCCAGCTCTCCCGGCAGGGCTACACCTCGGTCGAGTTCGACACCTACGACACGGACTGGCAGTCCGAGGCCTACCAGACCGTGTCGGGCCAGAACTCGAACAACTCCGTGCGCATCCCCAATGCGTTCATGGATGCCGTGCTCCGCGACGAGAACTGGCACCTGATGAACCGCACCTCCAACACCGTGGCCCGGTCGGTGCAGGCGCGCGACCTGTGGGAGCAAGTCAGCTACGCCGCGTGGGCCTGCGCCGATCCGGGTGTGCAGTTCGACACCACGATCAACGACTGGCACACCTGCCCGGAAGATGGTCGGATCAACGCGAGCAACCCGTGCTCCGAGTACATGTTCCTCGACGACACGGCATGCAACCTGGCATCGCTGAACCTGATGCGGTTCTACGACCCCGTGTCGGCCAAGTTCGATGTCGACGGCTTCGTGCATGGCATCCGCCTGTGGACCACGGTGCTCGAGATCTCTGTCGCCATGGCGCAGTTCCCGTCCGACGCCATCGCGCGCCGCAGCTACGACTACCGCACCCTCGGCCTCGGCTTCGCCAACCTCGGCGCGCTGCTGATGGTGATGGGCGTTCCGTACGACAGCGCCAAGGGTCGGGCCGTGTGCGGGTCCATCTCGGCCATCCTCGGCGGTGAGTCCTATGCACAGTCGGCCCGCCTCGCAGCGGCGCTCGGCCCGTTCGCCAGGTATGAGGCGAACCGTGAGTCGATGCTCCGGGTGGTGCGGAACCACCGTCGGGCAGCCCATCGGGCCCCGATGAGCGAGTACGAGGGACTGGCGATCCGTCCGGTGGGCATCGATCCCCAGGTCGCTCCCGAGATCCTCCGCGATGCGGCCGTTCGTGCCTGGGATGAAGCTGTGGCTCTCGGCGAGGCCCACGGCTACCGCAACGCACAGGTCACGGTCATCGCGCCCACCGGTACCATCGGGCTGGTGATGGACTGCGACACCACGGGCGTCGAGCCGGACTTCGCCCTGGTCAAGTTCAAGAAGCTCGCGGGTGGCGGCTACTTCAAGATCATCAACCAGTCCGTCCCGCCGGCGCTGAAGAACCTCGGCTACGCACCCAAGGCCATCGAGGAGATGATCCGCTACGCCACGGGCACCGGCACGCTCCGCGGGGCTCCGGGCATCGACCACGACGCGCTGCGTGCCCTCGGGTTCGACAGCCTCGCGCTCGACAAGGTGGAGCAGCAGCTCGGCGCCGCGTTCGACATCAAGTTCGCGTTCAACCCCTGGGTCCTGGGCCGGGAGTTCTGCATCGACACGCTGGGCCTCACCGATGAGCAGCTGGGCGACCCCACCCTCGATCTGCTGGCCACGATGGGCTTCACCCGCGCCCAGATCGACGCCGCGAACGCGTTCGCCACGGGCACGATGACCCTCGAGGGCGCTCCGGGCCTGCGCGCCGAGCACCTGCCGGTGTTCGACTGCGCCAACCGCTGCGGCCGCACGGGTCAGCGGTTCATCTCGGTCGACGGCCACATCCGGATGATGGCGGGCTGCCAGCCGTTCATCTCGGGCGCCATCTCCAAGACGATCAACATGCCGAACGAGGCCGATGTCTCCGACGTGAAGGACGCCTACATGCTGTCCTGGCGTCTCGGACTGAAGGCCAACGCGCTGTACCGGGACGGGTCCAAGCTGTCGCAGCCGCTGTCGTCGCTGGTGGCGACCGATCTCTTCGCGGCCATCGACGAGGCGCCGGCAGCGGCCGAGCCCATCGCCGCGCTGCCCATCGCGGCACAGGTCGCCGAGCGCGTGGTCGTCCGCTACCTCGCGAAGCGCCGCCGCCTGCCGGACCGCCGCCGCGGCTACACCCAGAAGGCCGTCGTGGGCGGGCACAAGGTGTTCCTCCGCACCGGCGAGTACCAGGACGGCACGCTCGGCGAGATCTTCGTCGACATGCACAAGGAGGGCGCGGCGTTCCGCTCACTGATGAACGCGTTCGCGATCTCGATCTCCATCGGGCTGCAGCACGGCGTGCCGCTGGAGAAGTTCGCCGAGCAGTTCCTGTTCTCGCGGTTCGAGCCCAACGGCATGGTGATCGGTCACGACCGCATCAAGATGGCCACGTCGATCATCGACTACATCTTCCGCGAGCTGTCCATCGGCTACCTCGGGCGGGATGATCTGGCGCACGTCTCCGAAGAGGACCTGCGGCACGACGCGATGCACACGGACCGGCAGCGCGAGGAGCCCGAGTACGTGGAAGAGGCGGTCTACCCGGTGGCCGCCGCACCGGCGCCGGCGCCGGTCGTGATCGGTCGCACCATCGACGTGGATGCTCCCCCTGCAGCTCCGGTGGTGGCAGCAGCCCGGAGCGCTCGCAGCGTGCGGGTCCAGGCCATCCTCGACGCGAAGGCCCAGGGCTATGAAGGCGAGCAGTGCTCGGGGTGCCACTCGCTCACGATGGTGCGCAACGGGTCGTGCCTGAAGTGCGTGAGCTGTGGCTCGACGAGCGGCTGCTCCTGAGCGGCGCTCGCCCAATCGCCGGTGATGCGGCCGGGCTCAGCTCCCCCCCGCCGCACCGGTGAGCACCCGTCGGGCCTTGCTCGGCGGGCTGGCTGCGGCCGGTGCGGTCGGCGCCGCGGCTGCGGGTGGGGCGTGGTGGGCGACGCGTTCGCCTCGACGCAGGCCGAACATCGTGCTCATCCTCACGGATGACCAGGGATACAACGACGTCGGCTGCTACTGGAGCCCGGCTGGCGGCGTGGCGCGCATCAACACTCCACGGCTCGACGAGCTGGCAGCAGAAGGGCTCCGGCTCACCGACTTCTACGTCGCGGCGGCGGTGTGCACGCCGTCACGCGCGGCGTTGCTCACCGGGTGCTACCCGCCGCGGGTCGGTTTCGGCGCGGTGGGCTTCGGTCCCAAGGGCGACCTGGGTGTGATCACGCCATCCGATACGTCGGGACTGGCGCCTGGCGAGCAGACAATGGCCGAGGTGCTCCGAGCCGCTGGCTACCGCACGGCGTGCATCGGCAAGTGGCATCTCGGGCACCGCCCGGGATTGCTCCCCACGGACCAGGGCTTCGACGACTTCTACGGCATCCCGTACAGCAACAATCAGCAGCCACTGCCGCTCATGCGCAATGACGAGGTGCTGCGGCGGCTTCCGGAGCAGCCTCTGCTCGAGGGAGCGTTCACCCAAGCCGCCGTCACCTTCCTCGAGCGAGCCGCCAGCGACAACGACCCGTTCTTCCTGTACCTGGCTCACTCAGCGCCGCACTACCCATGGCGGGTGGCCGACGAACACCGCGGCCGCTCCGAGCGCGGCTTGTACGGCGACGTGGTCGAGCGCATCGACTGGAGTGTGGGCGAGGTGCTCGCTGCTTTGGAGCGCCTCGGCGTCGCCGACGACACGCTGGTGGTGTTCACGTCTGACAACGGGCCGTGGCTGCACCCGGCCGTGAAGGCTGGAAGCGCGTACCCATTCCGCGGTGGCAAGGCCGACACCTGGGAGGGCGGCGTGCGGGCGCCGTGCATCGTGCGCTGGCCCGGCCACGTTCCCACCGGCGTGAGCGATGCGTTGATCACCGCTGTGGATCTGCTCCCGACTTTCGCCAGCATCGCGCAGGCATCGGGCCCGGCCGCGCCCATCGATGGGCTCGACCTCACGCCCGCGCTGCTGGGTGGCGCCAGTCAGCGGGAGACGTTCGCCTACTACGCCCGGGGCCGGCTCGAGGCGCTCCGAATCGGAACCTTCAAGCGTGTGTTCGCGAACACTGCGAGGGAGGAGCCCGTGGCCGCGGCGCTGTACGATCTGGCGGCGGATCCGGGTGAGAGCCGTGATGTGGCTGCGGCACACCCCGACGTGGTGCAGGCGGCCGAATCCAAAGCAGCCGAGCTCCGGCTGGAGCTCGGCGATGCATTGACTGGAAGCGTGGGCCAGGCCTGCCGTCGGCTCGCCGACGGCTGACCGTCAGTCGCGCTTCACGTAGGGTAGCAGTGCAATCTGGCGAGCACGCTTGATGGCGCGCGCGATCTGACGCTGCTGCTTGGCCGTGAGGCCGGTGGCGCGGCGAGGCAGGATCTTGCCACGCTCAGTGAGGAAGCGCTGGAGCTTCCGGACATCTTTGTAGTCGACGACTTCGCCGGGCTGAAGTGGCGAACTCTTCCTGCGGGCCATTTGTCACCTTGGAGCGGGGTAGAATCCCGCGCGACGACCGCATGAGCCGCCGCGAGTGAGAGACCCCGGCGGTTAACGCGCCACGATGGGCTCGTCACGTGTGTGCCTGGCAGCCTGGGCACCAAAACGTGGCTCGGCCGCCGTGTCGGCCTTGGACGATGGGCGTCGCGCAGGCAACGCACGGCTGATCCGCTCGGCCGTAGACGGCGAATGGGTTGTCGACGTGCTGCCCGTCCGTCATGTACACGACCTCGTCGGCGTCCGTGATCGCGAGGGCGTCCTGGAGCTGGGTGACGATGGCCGGCGCCAGCCGCGCCCACGCCGCCGGCGACAGGGATCGGGCGGGCGTGGTCGGGTCGATGCCCGCGCGAAACAGGGCCTCCACCGCATGGATGTTCCCGACTCCGGCGATCCGGGTCTGATCGAGCAGCGCCACCTTGATCGCTTGTCGGGTCGCGAATCGCGCAGCGAGGGCCTCGCCATCGAGCGGGTCCAGCAGCGCATCCGGACCGTGGCCCCGGGCCAGCTCGGTCTCGAGCGCGTCCTGCGGCACCCACACGGCGCAGCCGAACCGACGAGTGTCGGCGAACCACGCCCATCCGGCGTCGGTGGCGAGCCCGAGGCGCGCGAACCGGGGTGCATCGGCGGAGGGCTCACGCCACAGCCAGCGGCCGGTCATGCCGAGGTGAACGATCCATGCGGTGTCGCCGATGCGCAGGCCGAGGCGCTTTCCGTGCCGGATCGGGGCAGCGACGCGCTGGCCGACGACGGTGGCGAGCTGCTCGGGGCCGCGTGGGTCCGCATCCGATGGCCGGGTGCTCGGCTTGTGTCGGATCGTGGACGGGTCTGGCAGCGCGATGGCAGCGACGGTCCGGCCCGTGAGCCAGCGCTCCAGCTGTCGACGTGCGACCTCGACCTCGGGTAGCTCTGGCACGATGGCCCCCTCGTGCGTGCGCATTATCTGGACCGTCGTCAGCAGGAGGCAGACCATGCATGTTCGGAGCGACTCTTTCCGTCCCTACGACACCCTCGACACGCGGCTGTGTTTCGCGAAGCACGATCCGGCAAGCCATGTGACCCTCGCCGGCAACCGGAACCCGCACCTAGCCTGGTCCGATGTGCCGGAGGGCACCCGCTCTTTCGCGCTGATCTGCGTCGACCCGGAGGTCCCATCGCGGGGGGATGATGTGAACCAGGAAGAGCGCACCGTGCCCGTCGATCTGCCACGGGTGGACTTCCACCACTGGGTGATCGCCGATCTGCCGTCCACCTTGCGCGAGATCCTCGAGGGCAGCCACTGCGACGGCGTCATCGCGCGCGGGAAGCCAGCCGGAGCATCCCCGAGCGGGGGCGTGCAGGGGTTGAACGACTACACGGGCTGGTTCGCCGGTGATCCGGACATGGCCGGAGACTACTGCGGCTACGACGGGCCCTGCCCGCCGTGGAATGACGAGCGGGTGCACGCGTACCGGTTCCAGCTGTATGCGCTGGATGTGGCCACGGTGGGCCTGTCAGGCCCGTTCACCGCGGCGGCGCTGCGCGAGGCCATGGCGGGTCATGTGCTCGCCACGGCCGAGATCGTCGGCATCTACCACATCAACCCCGAGGCGCGGCCCCGGCGCTGAGCGAACCCCGAGGCGTCAGCTGAGCGCTGCGCCGATCCGGGCGGTGACCTCGTCGGGGGAGCCCACGCCATCCACCCGACGGACCAGGCCGCGGGCCGCATAGAACGGGATGATGGGTGCGGTCTGCGCGTGGTAGCTCGCCAAGCGCTTCCGGCAGGCCGCCTCGGTGTCGTCCTTCCGCTGCACGACGCGGTCGGCGACCTCTGCCGGCGGCGGGTTGAACTCGAGGTGGTAGATGTCGCCGGTGACGGGGTCGGTGCGACGGCCGGTGATGCGGTTGACGATCAGGCCGTCGTCCACGTCGAGCACGACGACCGCGTCCAGCTCGATGCCATCGGCTCGCAGAGCTGCGTCGAGGGCCTCGGCCTGGGGCACGGTGCGAGGGAACCCATCGAGCATGAACCCGACGCTCACATCATCCATGCCCAGGCGCTCGCGCACCAGGCCGATGACCACCTCGTCGGGCACCAGCTGGCCCGACTTCATGTACCGGTCTGCCTCGCGCCCCATGGGCGTACCCGCCTTGACGGCCGCGCGGAACATGTCCCCCGTGGAGATATGGGGAATGCTGTAGCGCTGGACCAGCCGAGCAGCCTGGGTTCCCTTCCCCGCGCCCGGCGGGCCGATGAAAATCATGCGCATGTGCACCTCTCGTGAAGGTCGCTCGGTAACGGGTCGTCGATTGTCACGCCGGTGCGGCGGTGGGCGCCGCCGACGTCCAGCCAGCCAGATAGTCGGCTCATCGCCAGGATGTCCATGCCCGACCCCGTCGACCGCGATCCCGCCCTCTCGCGACTGCGTCACCCGAGCGGACTGCCGGCCGGTGTCGGCATGCCACCGTGCGGCAGCTGCGCGTGGGCCCGGCCGGAGTTCGGCGCGTTGCGGTGCGTCGCGACCGGTGAGGGCGAAGAGGAGGGGGCGCTGTTGCCGCCAGACTGCCTGGGCTGCGCGTTCTGGGAGCCCCTGCCCACATGCGGACCCTGCGGCGCGTGCTGTCGAGAGGCGTTCGACAGTGTGGAGGTGCGGGTCACCGACCTGCGCACCCTCGCCCACCGCCCCGATCGGGTGGTGCATCACTCCGATGGCTGGACCGATCTACGGCGGATCCCGTCCCCTACCGGGTCGGGCACCCGGTGCGGTTCGCTCGGCGGCGATGGAGCTGCGCGCCCGTTCCGGTGCGACATGTACGAGGATCGGCCGGCCGCCTGCTCTGAGCTGGAGGAGGGTAGCTGGAACTGCCTGTTCGCGCGTCGCCGGGCCGGAGTCTCCCCGACGCCCTGAGCATCGGCCTCAGTCGGGCTGGATGTACCCCAAGGCCTCGAGCTGACGGCGCAGGTCCTCCTGGCTGGCCCGCACCGACTTGGGGTCGTCCTCGGGACCGCGGCGCTCGGGCGTGTAGGCGGGCGAGGCTGCGCGCCAGGCTTCGAGACGGCCGTCCAACGACGCATCCACGGCAGGGGAGGCGCCCGCGAGATTGGAGGTCTCATCCGGATCAACACCGAGATCGTACCGCTCGGTCGCGCCGGATGCCCACCTGATCCATTTGTCCGATCCATGCACCAGCGCATGCCCGGAGCGCATCCACTGCTCGATCTCCACATCGGGGTGGACGGCCTGCACCGACCGGATCTCACGCTCGAGCGGCAGGGCCATGGTGGCGACCACGTCGGATGGCTTGTCGAACCAGCTCGCGCGCTCACCCGGCGCCGCCGGCACGCCGGTAAGGGCCTCGACGGTGCCGAACAGGTCGATGGTGCTGACCGGGGGGCTCACCCGACCGGCAGGGACGGTGGCGGGGTGCCGCACCACGAGGGGCACGTGGAGCAGGCTGTCCCACAGGGCGAATCGATGGTTGAACAGGTGGTGATCGCCCAGGTTCTCCCCGTGATCGGCGGTGATCACCACGATGGTGTCGTCGAGCACGCCGCGCTCGGCCAGGCCGGCCATCAGCCGTTCGGTGGCTCCGTCCAGGTCGAGCAGGGCGGCGTCGTACACCGCACGCATCGCCTCCAGCTCGGCAGGGGAGTACTCCTGCTTGTCGAAGTTGTAGAAGTGCAGCGAGATGTGGCTGGCGTCGGTCGCCAGGCCGAGGCGGAACAGGTCCTCGTCCATCAGCGCCTTGCGGCTCTCCAGCGACGGGATCCGCGGCGTGTGCGCCTCCATCATGTTGATGTAGGCGAACCACGGCTGGTCGGGCTCTGCCCGGTCATCGAGCCACCGGAGCAGCCCCTCGCCGAGGAGCGGTCCCGCCTCCTTGTACACAGCGCGGGCCCACTCGGCGTTCTTCGCGCCGTGCGCGGGGGGCACGTACAGCGGCGCGAGCTCGTTGCTGGCGTCGCGGGGGAGGAGCTTGCGACGGGTGAGGGCCGCTGCGCGCTCCCGGATCGGGCCGTGCCACGTGTTGACCACGGTGTCGAACCCCTGCATGAGGTTCGTGTCGTTGGAGAGCAGGGTGTTCGCCGCCAATGCGACGGTCTGGTAGCCGTGGGACGACAGGTGCTCGGCCAAGGTCACGTGCCATGAATCGAGCCACAGCCAGCGCTCGTCAGCACCGGTCGCCTTGGGCGGCAGGCCGGTGAACAGCGCGGCGTGTGCTGGCAGGGTCCACATGCCGGGGGAGCGCGCTTGCTCGAACACCGCCGCCTCTTCCGCGAACGCGCGCAGCCACGGGGTGGTAGGGCGGTGGTGCCCGTACAGGCTGAGCCGATCCGCCCGCACCGTGTCCCACACGACCACGAGCACGTTCGGTCGCGCGTTCGGGGCAGGGAGGGCTGCCGCGGCCGGTTGAGGCGGGGGGGGAGGCGGCGGCGCCCGGAGCGTGACGGCTGTCGCGATCAGGCCGACCGCGACGACTGCCACCACCGCGCCGCCGAGCGCCACGCCTCGGTTCACTCGCCCTCCGTGTAGCCGAGGATCTCGAGCTGCTGGCGGGCAGGGTCAGTCGGTGCCAGCGCGTTCGTGGGGTTGTCGTCGGGGGTGCGCAGACCAGGGTTCGGCTTGTCCAGGTGGGTGGTCCACTGCTTGCCCACCCGGTTCAGGCGTCGGCCGACGATCTTGGCGTCGTCGTCGGTCTGAGGGGCCAGCTCGCCGGGGTCCGTCTCGAGGTTGTACAGCTCGTGGTGGCCATTGGAGACCCGCAGCAGCTTCCAGTTCCCCTCGTACACGGCGTGGTACCGCTCTCCCCACCGCGCGAGCAGGTCCGGCCACGCCTCGCGCACGCTGGGCAAGCGCGGCGTTGGCTGTGCGAGGCTCGTGTGCACATGCTCGGCCGGAGGGTCGGTGAGGCGACGGGTGCCTGGCGGGAGTGGCGCTCCGGCCGTGTCGAGGATGGTGCCGAACAGGTCCAGGGTGGAGGTGGTGTCGGCAACCCTCCCAGCAGGGATCGACGGGTGTCGCACGAGCAGGGGCACGTGCACCAAGGGCTCGTACACGCTCCAGCGGTGATCCCACCGCTCATGCTCGCCGAGGTGCTCCCCGTGATCAGAGGTGATCACGAGCAAGGTGTCGTCGAGGAGGCCTCGGTCGCGGAGGCCGGCCACGAGAGCAGCGGTGGCGGTGTCCAGGTCGCGGAGGGTGGCGTCATACACCCCGGCGATGGCCTCCCGATCGCCCTCCGAGACCTCGACCACCCCCTCCATGGCCGACATCAGGCGGAACAGGGAGCCGTCGGTGGACAGGCCGGCCGTCACCTCAGCGGGGGTCAGCACGGCGTTGCGCGACGCCATGGACGGCAGGCGCGGATGGTGCGCCTCGAGCAGGTTGACGTAGGCGAACCAGGGCCCGTCCGTCTGGTCCACCCACTCGAGGAGCGAGTCGACCAGCACGGGCGAGCCATCCTTGTGCACCGTGAGGTGCTCGGGCCAGCCCTTCCTCCCGGACGCAGCCCAGCCGGGGGCCACCGACACGCTCCGGTCCTCCGCGATCAGCTTGGCCCGGGTCGCGGCCGCCGTGGCATCGGCCAGCGGCCCGTCCCACGCCAGCTGCACCGTCCCAAACCCCTGGAGCAGGTTGGTGGACGGTGACAGGTACGGGTTCGATGAGCCCGCCCAGGTGCTGTAGCCTGCTTCGCCGAGGCGCTCGGCCAGGGTGTCGTGGTGACCGTTGAGCCAGATCCACTTGGCGCTCGCGCCGTGGGTCGCGGGATGCAGACCGGTGAACAAGCTCGCGTGCACCGGCACCGTCCACATACCGGGGCTCACCGCGTGCTCCCAGACCCGAGCCTCGGCAGCCAGCGCGTCCAGCGCCGGCGTGGTCGGTCGGGAGTGGCCATACAGCGACATCCGATCGGCGCGGACGGTGTCCCACAGGACCACGAGCACATTGGGCCGCGACGGCGTCGGCGGCGGGGCTGGCTCCGGCTCGATCGCGGGCGTCGCTACGGCCGGTGGTGGGGTGGGCTCGGGGGAGCCACCGCAGGCGAACAGCAGTGACAGGAGGATGCGGAACACGGCTGCGTCATAACCGACCTGTTCCATGCGCCGCCGCCCCGCGGGCGTTGCGAGGGGGTGACCGCTGGCATACCCGGGCGCTTCGGAGTGACCCGGGAACGTGAGCGCATCGGACACCAGCGCCCCTCGTGCCTTGCGCATCCTCTCAGCAGCCTTCGCGGTCTTGCTCCCTTGCGTGCTCTTCGCGGGGGCCGCCGTATGGGCGGAGGGGTTCCGCGACGCGGCGAGCGAGCGGGAAGACCGGAACGCCGGCAAGGTGATGAACGGCAAGGTGATGGAGGCGGGCGTCGTCCGCACCATCGAGCGCCGCATGGCGCAGGCACGCCCTGAGGTGGTGATCCTCGGAAACTCGCTGTCGAACACCAACATCAACACGGTGCTGCTCGCGAAGCGCCTCGGCCTGCGCAAGGACAAGGTCCAGAAGTTCTCGATCCCGAACTCCATCGGGGCCACCTGGTACGTGATCCTGAAGAACCGGATGTACGCCAACGGCCACGAGCCCAGCGTGGTGATCCTGCTCTCTGACCTGCAGAGCGCCTTGGCCACCACGCCGCGTACCGAGGCGGCCTACGTCAACCTCACGGTGCACTTCAACCCGCGCGAACCGGTGGTGGACCGCAAGCTCGGAACGCAGAGCTACTTCCTCAATCGCCTGCGTGAGAACCGCGAGAAGCTGCGCGACAAGGCGCTGAAGATCTCCCGGAACGCAGCCGTCGACATGCTCTACTGGCGCACGATCGACCCGGCATTCCACGGTCGCACCACCGCTGCACTCGAGCGCGCGTTCGACCAGAGCCGTACCGACATCCGGCTCCACAACAACGTCATCCCGACGTTCTCGACCGGTGGCGAGCTCCATCCGTTCGACCCGAGCTTGCTCCCCCTCCCGAAGGAGAGCTTCATCCCCGAGATCACGTCGATGGTCGAGAAGCACAGCGGTCTCGCGCTGTTCCTCCGGCCCCCGATGTCGCCACTGCTGCCCGACGGCGCCGGCGACGTGGTCATGCCGGGCGTGGAGGAGAAGACCCGCAGGCTCGTGGAGAACAAGGGCGGCCGGTACATCGACGTGCGCAAGCTCGACATGCAGGCAGGCCACTTCTACAACATCGACCACATGAACCCCGAGGGCGCCCGTAGGTTCACCGAGGCCGTGGCGATGCTCGTGAACCAGGTCCAGGCCGAGAGCCAGGGCCGCGCGGGGTGGAACCGTCGCCCGCAGCCGAAGGAGATCGAGCTGTTCACGGAGATCGAGCTCCGGAACGACGCCGTGGTGCATCGGCAGCATCGGGTGGACCACTCGCCGAAGCGTCCCCCCGCAGTGCCCGGGGCGAACAAGCCATTCGAGCGGCGCCGGTTCGACATCGGCTACTTCGAGGCGGGTGGGCTCGGCTTCATGTCGGATGTGGACACGCTCGAGCAGTCCCGGTTCGCGGCCCGGTGCTCGCCCCTCCGGGTGCTCGAGGACGATGTCGCCTTGGAGGTCTCGAACGCCACCTGCGAGGAGATGTTCCGCCTGCGACAGGGGCGCATCTGCCATACCCGCGAGCGGGTGTTCTTCACGGCATCGGACAGCTCGTCTCCGTTCGAGAACGGGTCCACCTACAGCCTCGCCCTCGATCCCGAGCGCCGGTGCGAGGGTGGCACCTGGCTGTACCCAGGGGATCAGTTCCGGAGTCGGTTCGACGGCGAGCGTCTCACCGAGTTCAGCCGGGGCGGGCGCACGCTGCGGATCGAGGCGCACGACTTCGGCCCGAAGGACACCGCCGCGAAGCTCACAGTGCGCCTTCGGGTGAACGGCGCGGTGCGCGTGGAAGAAGAGTTCGTGCCGTCACAGATGCGCGACGCCATCTCGATCCCGGTCCGGCCCGCTGTACCTGGCGCCGCACGCGACGTGGTGCTCACGGTGCAGAACGAGAGCCGGAACTTCGTGCTTGTGACCAGCGCGGTGCTCAGCGAGCGGGTGGACGAAGGCGAGTAGGTGACGCCGGCGTGACCCGCCGCCTCACTCCATCGGCTCGTCGGTGTCCCCGCCCTCGGCCTCGTCGTCTCCGCCCTCGTCTTCGTCGAGGTAGCCGAGCATCTCGAGCTGCTTCTTCATCGCCGCCGAGTCCTCCTTCGGGCGGTCGGCCTCGGTCTGCTTCGACGGGTCGTACACCGGGAGTGCTGCCTTCCACTCGTCGAGGAGCGCGGTCAGGGCCGCGACCTGATCCGGGTTGGCCGCCGCGAGGTTCTTCAGCTCCTCGGGGTCGTCATCGAGGTTGAACAGGGTCGTCTCGTCTGGGAGCGGATTGCCCGCGTCGTCGGTGGCGGTGATCAGCTTCCACTCGCCCTGGACGATGGCCTTGAACTTCTGCTCCCGCGGGTTCTGCTCGAAGCTGTCGGGGAACCACCGGCGCACCTTGTCCCACCCGAGGCGGTCGACGCTGATCGACTCGGTGAACACGTTCTTCGCCAAGGCCGCCGCGGACACGAACAGGTTGCCGCGGTCCGCGATCGTGGCCGGGCGCTCGATGCCCGCCAGATCGCACAGGGAGCTGTAGATGTCGAGGTTCGCAACCGGCTCGCTCACCCGGCCGGGCTTGAGCTTGGCTGGGTAGCTGACGATCAGGGGCACGTGCACCAGCTGCTGGTACACGCCGTGGCGGTGGCCGAACAGGTTGTGCTCGCCGAGATTCTCGCCGTGGTCGGAGGTGAACACCACGATGGTGTCTTCCATCAGATCGCGCGATTCGAGCCCGGCGAACAGCTCCTTCGTGGCGATGTCCAGGTCGACCAAGGAGGCATCGTAGACCGCGTTGATCGCGTCGAGCTCCTCCTGCGAGTACTCCTTCTTGTAGAAGCTGTACTCGAGCTGGCTCTTCATGGTCAGGTCGGTGCGGAGGCCGGTGCGGATGGTCTCATCATCCGCGACCTTGCGGCGGGCGGCGAGTGACGGCACCCGCGGCTTGTGGGCTTCCATGTAGTTGAGGTAGGCGAACCACGGAGCGGGCTCGCCCTCGCGCCCATCGACCCAGGCGAAAAGCGCCTCGTGGGTGAACGGTGCGGCGTTGTACGAGAACGTGGAGCTCGCGCCCCCGCGGTAGGCGGGGGAGATCTCGGTGCTCTGGTCCTTCTTCAGCAGCTTCTTCCGGGTGTGCTTGCCCACCCGCTGCTTCCACTTCCGACTCCACGACAGGTCGACGGTCTCGAAGCCCTGGAGCAGGTTCACCCGCCCCGTAGAGAGGTTGGGGTTCGCCGAGAACGCGTAGGTGTCCCATCCGTTGGCCTGGAAGTGCTCGGCCGCCGTGACGTTGTGCGTGTCGAGCCAGCGCCAGTCGTAGCCAGCGCCGTGGGTGGTGGGCATCAACCCGGTGAACATGCTGGCGTGGCTGGGCACGGTCCACATGGCGGGCGAGATGGCCCGCTCGAACACGACACCGTAGGTCTTCGCCCAGGCATCGAGCGCGGGTGTGGTGTCCTTGCCATAGCCGTAGGGCGTGAGCCGGTCGGCGCGAACGGTGTCCCACAGCACGATGAGAACGTTGGGCTTGGGCCGTTGACTCTGGCTCATCTGCCAGCCGACCGCGCCGAGCGCGATGGTGGCGATCACGGCCCCCGCTCCGATGAGCACGCCTCTGTTCATCCTGCTCCTCTCCTTACCGCTTCCGGGGGGTACGCTTGGCCTTGCCGGCCTTGGCCTTGCCCGCCTTGGCCTTGCCCGCCTTGGCCTTGGGCTTCGGCTTCGGCTTGCACAGCTCTTCGAGGCCTGCCGCAGCGCCGTCGTCGCCGTCCAAGTAGCCCAGCGCCTCGAGCATGGCGGCATCGGCCGCGGTTCCGCGACCGGCCTTCTGGTCTCTCGGGGACTGCTTGCTGGGGTCGTACGCCGCGAGCCCTGCAGCCCAGGCGTCCCAGCTGGCGGACAAACGGTCGGCGTCTGCGCTGCGGGAGCCGGTGATGTCGGTGAGCTCGCCAGGGTCGGCCATCAGGTCGAACAGCTCCAGCCGCCCCTCGCTGCTCGACAGCCACTTCAGGTCGTCCTCGACCACGGCATCCCAGGTGTGCAGCCACGGCGCGAAGTCGGCGTCGGGGTAGGCCCGATACACCGCGCACAGCGTGCTGGCGTAGGGATCGCTCATGGTGGCGTAGGCGCGGGCGGTGCGACCCTCGGCGAAGAGATCCGTGCTTCGCAGGGCGGGATTGTCCGGCAGCTCGAGGCCGGTGAGCGCATGCAGGGTGGCAAACAGGTCCATGGTGGACACGGTGTCGGGGCGGCGACCGGCGGGCACGGCCTCGGGGTACCGGATGATCAGCGGAACGTGGAGCAGCGTGTTCCATAGCCCATACCGGTGTTCCAGCAGGTGGTGCTCACCCAGCGACTCGCCGTGGTCGGACAGCACAACCACGATGGTGTCGTCGAGCACTCCGCGCGCCTCGAGGCCGGCGAACAGCTCGGCGGTGGCGTCGTCGAGGTCGACCAGTGAGGCGTCATATACGCCGCGGATCGCCTCCAGCTGCCGATCCGTGTACTCGTGCTTGCCGACGATCCACGCCACCTCGGTGAACAGCGACTGGTCGGTGTCGAGGCCGAGCTGGAGGAGATCAGGCGTGAGCACCCGCTCGCGAGCCGACTTCGACGGTACCCGCGGCGTGTGCGCCTCCATGAAGTTCACGTAGGCGAAGAACGGGCGGTCCTGCGCCTGGCGCTCGTCGAGCCAGCGGAGGAGCTCGCTCGAGATCAGGGGTGCGGCATCCTTGTACACGGCGTTGTCCCAGAACTCGGCATCGCGCTCGGTGCCGTTCTTCCACTCGGGGCTCATCTCGGTGCTGCTGTCGCCGGGGATGAGCTTGGCGAGCGTGGCCGCGCGCGCCTTCGCCTTGTACGGCTCCTTGTAGGTGAAGAACGCCTTGTCGAAGCCCTGGGTCACGTTCATCAGCTGGCCGGCTACCAGGTTCGACGAGAATGCGAACGTGTCCCACCCGGCCTCGTCGAACCGCTCCGCCAGCGTCTCGTGGTGGTCGTCGAGCCAGCGATGGGTGGCGCTCGCGCCGTGGGTCTGGGGCGGGAGGCCGGTGAAGAAGGACGCGTGCGTGGGCAGGGTCCACATGCCGGGGGAGATGGCGTGTTCGAACACCGCGGCTTCGGCGGCGAATTCAGCCAGCTTCGGCGTTGTAGGACGATCGTGGCCGTACACCGACATGCGGTCGGCGCGGGCCGTATCCCACAGCACGATCAGCACATTGGGGCCCTCGGGGATCGGATCGAGGGGCTGGGCGGCGGGGGCCGCCTCGGGGGCAGGGGTGGGCTGCGGCGCCTCGGCAGGTGCACCGCAGGTGCAGCCGGCGGCCAGCACGAGCATCCAGTAGCGCATCGTTTCCCGCGTCATTCCACGCCCTCACGGCCGCCCCCGTAGCCCGGGAGGAGGTGCGACACACCCCGGCCACCGTCGGTCAACCACTGGGACAGGGTGGTGGGCGATTCTCTTCCATCGCGGCGAGTGGCCCTACGGGCCTCGATGCCCCGGATCGCGACTGCGGGCCTGATGCGTTACCCGCGGGCGCGCGGTCGTCTTCTTGAGCCGGGGCCCGATGAACTTCGTCCAGATCGAGTTCCCACTGTTTATGATGGTGGTGTTCGCCACCTACTGGCTCCTACGGGACCGCCGGTGGCAGAACGCGCTGCTCGTTCTCGCGAGCGCGCTGTTCTACGGCTGGGTGCACCCCTGGTTCCTGCTGCTGCTGTACTTCAGCGCGGTGCTCGACTTCACGATCGGCCGAACCATGGGGCGCTACCCCCAGTACCGGCCGTACCTCGTAGTCCTGAGCCTGATCGGCAACCTGGGTGTGCTCGGGTTCTTCAAGTACTTCAACTTCTTCATCGCGAACGTGAAGGGCGCCTTCCTGCTCGCCGGTGTCGAGACCGATCTGCGCTCGCTGGACATCTTGCTGCCCGTTGGCGTGTCGTTCTACACGTTCCAGACGATGTCGTACACGATCGACATCTACCGAGGCGAGCTGAAGGCCCGGTCGAATTTCCTCGACTACCTGGTCTATGTCAGCTTCTTCCCGCAGCTGGTCGCCGGCCCCATCGAGCGCGCTGGGCGGCTGCTGCCGCAGGTCGAGAAGCGGCGTGTGTTCTCGTTCGACAAGCTGGTCAGTGGGTTCTCGCTGGCGTGGTGGGGGGCGTTCAAGAAGATCGTCATCGCCGATACGCTGGCCTCGTTCGCCGACAAGATCTTCATCCTGGACGACCCCTCCGGCCCCGAGATCTGGGCCGGGTGCATCGTGTTCACGGTGCAGATCTTCGCCGACTTCTCGGGCTACACGGACATGGCCCGCGGCACGGCGAGGATGCTCGGATTCGAGCTCGTGGAGAACTTCCGCAGCCCGTTCCTGGCCACGTCCACGCCTGACTTCTGGCAGCGCTGGCACATCTCGTTGTCCCAGTGGATCCGGGACTACATCATGGTGCCGCTGCTCGGCACCGGCCGGGTGACCACCGCCCGCTACATCTATGCCGCCCTGATCACGTTCACGTTGATCGGCTTCTGGCACGGTGCGAGCTGGAACTTCGTGCTGTTCGGGCTGTACCATGGCCTCTGGATCTGCGTGTACCGGTTCGTCGACCTGTACATGCCGAAGCGCCTCACCGAGCTGCCCGGCGCGTACTGGTTCGCCGTGGCCTTCCACCTGGTGGCGGTGGCCGTGCCCGGGTCGCTCCTGTTCCGCGAGACGCGGGTCGAGCGCATCTTCTCCCACATCCAGCTCAACCCGTTCGTGGCCGAGCCGGACCAGTGGATCGCTGCAACCACCGTGGTGGGGGTGACGGCCATCTTCGCGCTGCCGCTCATCCTGTCCCACTTCGTGGAGCACCACTGGTGGGACCGCCTGCGCAAGAGCGTGTTCTGGTGGCCGCTGCAGACCACCGCATGGAGCGCGCTGGGGCTGGTGATGGCGTTGTTCTACCGGGACACGTCGTACGACTTCATCTATTTCCAGTTCTGACGCGGTCGCCGGAGCTGCGGAGTTCTCTCCGCCGTCCACCCATTCCGGACCTCCGACCGCAGCGGCACGCGCCACCGCCCATTGCGCGCCTCCTCCCCGCGCCTCCGCCCGCCTGGCGCATCCAGCGCTGGCGGCACGCCCTCGAGACCGGTACCGGGCTTGTACCTGGAGGGACGATGCGAGCGATGGTCATGGTGGGGATGTTGGTGGTGCTGGCAGGCTGCGGCAGCAAGGATGGCGACAGCGGCGACACGGCCGCCGCCACGGGCACGGCAACCGGCACCGCTACGGGCGGCACTGCCACCGGAGGCACGGCTTCCCGATCTGGCGAAGAGGTCTTCGGGTCGATTTGCATCGCCTGCCACGCTGCAGACGGTCACGGCACCGCGGCTGGACCAGACCTCGAGCCGCTCATCGCGGCGCTGGATGATGCCGGCATCGCGGACGTGGCCCTGAACGGGAAGGGCAACATGGACCCCATGCCGGTGAACGAAGAAGAGGCGCTGGCTGTCGCCGCCTACATCCGCACGCTGTTCTGAGCACGGCGCTGTGTCGCTGAACGAAGACGCCCGCCGCAGGCTGCATCGGCAGCCTGGGCGGGCGGTTCGTCGCGTAGGGGCTGACTACTCGGCCATGTCGAGGGTGTCGAAGTAGTACACTCCGCCGCCGCCGTCAGGGCCACTGGTGGCGAAGTCGAAGAACACCGACGCCTTGTCGAACGTGTAGCTCAGGTCGAGCTCAGCGGTCAGCGGCGCCTCCTCGGCGAAGTCGAACGTGAGCGTGTCCCACTCTGACGCGACCAGGACCATCGCCTCGGTCTCAACCGAGTGGGTCGGGTCGGTGGAGTCTTCGATCTTCAGCCGGATCGGGATGCCAGCGCGGGGCGACCACACGCGCAGGGTCATCCGGGTGGCATCACCGGTGATCGGCAACACACCGATCGACTCCATCGGGCCGGTGGCGATGGTGGTGCCGGCCCAGAGCTCGGCCTCGGGCGACTTGGTGCCCTCGACCACCATGTTCGCCGGGTCCGCGGGGTCGGGGATCACGATGCCGGTAGCGCCGCCGAATCCGATGATCGAGTACACAACCTCGGGATCGTCGAAGTCGATGGGCAGGTCGGCGTCGCCACCGGGGCCGGGTCCGCCGCCGCCGCAGGACGGGTCGAACTCGGCGTCGAGGAACCGGAGGTTGTCGACGTAGTAGGTCTTGGCCCCCACATCGACGCCTGGAACGCCGAAGTTGGGGAACACGGAGACCTTGTCGTAGGTCTGCGCGAAGTCGATCGCCGGTGCCCCGCCGGCGAAGTCGAACACCAGCTCCTCCCACACGCCGGCCTCCGTCGTGGTGGCGATGATCTCCGAGGTGACGCCTGGGTCAGCCTTGTTCTCGACCTTGAGCAGCATCGGGGTGCCCGCGTCGGGCGACCAGACCCACAGCGACATCTGGGTGGTTCCGACCTCGAACGGCAGCGCCGCGATGCCGAACTCCGGGCAGTACGACATCGTCGTTCCGGCCCACACCTCAGCTGCGCCCGACTTGTTGATCTGCGCCACAAGGTTGCCCGCATCCGTCGGGTCGACCGTGACGAAGGCCTCTTCGGCGCCGCCGAAGCCGGTGAGCGCCGGGGGCGGATCGGACTCGAAGTCGATCAGCGTGGTGCCTTCGCCGCCTGGGCCGGGATCGTCCACAGCGCAGGTGATGTCGAACTCGACATCCACGAAGCCGAAGTCGTCGACGTAGTAGGTCTTGGCCCCCACATCGACGCCTGGAATGCCGAAGTTGGGGAACACGGAGATCTTGTCATAGGTCTGCGCGAAGTCGAGGGCAGGCGTGCCCGCGGCGAAGTCGAACACCAGCTCCTCCCACGCGCCTGCGACGGAGGTGGTGGCGATGAGCTCGGAGGAGATGCCGGGGTCGTTCTTGTTCTCGACCTTGAGCAGCATCGGCGTTCCGGCATCCGCCGACCAGACCTGCACCGACACCTGGGTGGTGCCGTCCGCGAACGGCAGCGGCGCGATGGCGAAGTTGTCGCAGTACGACACCGTGGTGCCGGCCCACACCTCAGCGGCGCCCGACTTGTTGATCTGCGCCACCAGGTTGCCGCCGTCCATGGGGTCGACCGTGACGAAGGCCTCCTCGGCGCCACCGAAGCCGGTCAGCAGAGGGGGCGGATCGGACTCGAAGTCGACGAACACCATCGCGTCGCCGACGGGATCGGGGTCGATCGGCGGGCAGGTGATGTCGAAGTCCACATCGAGCATCGTGAGATCGTCGACGTAGTAGGTCTTGACTCCCGCATCGACGCCCGCGACCCCGAAGTTGGGGAACACGGAGATTTTGTCGTAGGTCTGTGCGAAGTCGAGGGGCGGCACGCCGTCGGCGAAGTCGAACACCAGCTCTTCCCACACGCCCCCGGCCGAGGTCATGGCGATGAGCTCGGAGGAGATGCCTGCGTCGTCCTGGTCTTCGACCTTGAGCAGGATGGGCGTGCCAGCGTCCGGCGACCACACGCGCACGGACACCTCGGTGGTGCCGTCGACGAACGGGAGTGGCGCGACCGAGAAGTTGTCGCAGTACGACACCGTGGTGCCGGCCCACACCTCGGCGGCGTCGGACTTCACGATCTGCGCGACCAGGTTGCCGGCGTCGGTGGGATCGACGGTGACGAACGCCTCTTCAGCACCGCCGAAGCCGGTGAGCAACGGAGGCGGGTCGGACTCGAAGTCGACGAACACGGTGCCGTCGCCGATCGGGGTGCCGGTTCCGGTTCCAGTTCCAGTGCCGGTCGCGGTGCCAGTTCCGGTTCCAGTGCCGGTCGCGGTGCCGGTTCCAGTACCTGTCGCGGTGCCAGTTCCGGATCCGGTTCCCGTGGCGGTGCCAGTTCCGGTTCCGGTTGCGGTTCCGGTGGCCGTACCGGTCGCAGTGCCCGTGGCGGTACCGGTCGCAGTTCCGGTGCCGCCACCCGTTGCGGTGCCCGTCGGAGTGGTGTCGGTAGTGCCCGGATCGCCGGAGTCCTTCGAGTCGGAGTCGGCGCAGGCGATGAGAGCGAGGAGGGTCAGCCCGACGAGGGTTCGGGTCGGGTGAAGCATGGTCATGTGGACCCCTTGGAGTACAGGTGTCGATTCGCAACTAGGTTGTAAGCCCGCATTCGGCGGCACGGTCGGTCCGGGTCGATCGGTGGGACCAGGCAAATGGCCCTGGCGCGCGGTCGTTCCGGTGCCGAGCGGGGCTTTTGGCCGTCTTAGATTTCGTAAACGCACTGTTTCCATACCAAACGAATCACCTGTGGCACGCGCATCCGCGCGCCCGGGCCTCCTGTCAGACATCTGCAGTGAGAGTCTGGAGAAGTTAGGAAACAGGTGAATTCTTGGCGCATTCGGGTTGGTGCGATCCGCGCGTGAGGGCGCCGTTGGTGCTTGGGAATCAGGTGCGGTTGCGCCTGCGCACCGTGCGCCGTCGGGATCAGCAGGATTTCTTGCATCAACCGTGGGGGTCTGTCATACTTGGTTCGTCAACCGAACAAACAAACTCTACCCGTCCTCCGGAGACAACCATGCGCATCCTTCTCCTCGCTCTGTTCGCGCCCAGCGTCGCGGCTGCGCAAGCTGTCACCCTCGACGCAACAGGAGCCTGCCCCGGCGATGTCACGCTCGCGGCGGCCGGCCTCACGCCAGGCGGGCAGGCGTTCCTGGTCGGGTCGGCCGAGCTGGGTGGCTTCGAGGTTCCCGTCGGACCGTGCACCGGCACCTGGATGGGCATTGGCTCACCCTCGGTGGTGAAGAAGCTTCGCGCCGATGCCGACGGCATGCTCTCGCTGTCGCCCACCCTCGGCGATGGTCTGTGCGGCACCAGCGTGGTCGTGGTCGACGCGGGCACGTGCGCGGTGTCGGCGCCCGCGTCCGTTCAGGGCGAGACCCGCAACGTCACGTTCCGGGTGGACATGAGCTGCTCGGACGAAGACTTCTCCACCGTGCACGTCACCGGGCCGTGGGCCGGCGCCGACGGCTGGAGCGACATGCACACGCTCACGGATGCCGACGGCGACGGTGTGTGGGAGACCACCCTCGCGTTCGCGGTCGGCGCCGACGTTGAGTACAAGTTCATGGTCGACTCCTGGGCAGGGCAGGAAGACCTGGTGGACGACATGGTCGCAGGCGGCGACTGTGCTCCGATCACCGACTTCTTCGGCTACGCCAACCGCCTCGAGTCCGCCGGGACGGACCTGGTGCTGTCCGACGCCTACGGCCTGTGCGGTACCTGCGACGACTACGTGCCGCCCGCGGGTCCGGTGCCGGTGACCTTCGAGGTCGACCTGTCCTGCGAGGGGCCAGAGGCCGCCTCCGTGTCGGCGGTCGGCCCGTTCAACGGCTGGGACTTCGCGGCCAACCCCCTCACGGATGCGAACGGCGACGGCATCTGGACGGGCACGTACACGTTCGAGGCCGGCACCGTGCTCGAGTACAAGTACGCGATCAACGACTGGGCCGGGCAGGAAGACCTCGTCGACGACATGCTCGCCGGGGCCGACTGCGCGCCCGTGACCGACTTCGCCAGCTACGCCAACCGCCTGGTCTCCGCGGAAGAGGGTGTGCTCCGCGACGCGTACGGCCAGTGCGGGTCCTGCCGCAACGTGGTCGACTTCGCGGTCGACCTCCGGTGCTCCGAGCTGTCCCCGTATGCGGTCGGCCTGCCCGGTCCCGATGTGGGCTGGGACTTCTGGGCCCGGTCCCTCGAAGACGGCAACGCCGATGGCATCTGGACTGCCTCGTATGCCTTCGATGAGGGCGTGGTGCTCGAGTACACCATCGCGCTCGACGAGTGGGCGATGCAGGAAGACCTGATCGACGACATGGTCGCGGGCGGGGAGTGCGCGCCCGTCACCGACTTCGCCACCTACGCGAACCGGCAGGTCACGGTGGGGGCGGGTGTCTCCTACGCCAACACCTACGACACCTGCGACGCCTGCGAGCTCTAAATGACCCCGATGCTGACCGCCATCCTCGGAGCGCTCCTCACCGGTCCTGCCCATGCAGCCGGGCCCAACGTCGTCGTCGTCGACCGTGCTGAAGACGGGTGGCGGCTGCTTGTCGACGGCGAGCCCGTGTTCCTGCACGGAATGAACTGGGGCTACATGCCCATCGGCGAGAACTACACCTACGACTTCTGGGGGCAGCCCCCGGACGTGGTGCAGGACGCCGTCGACAGCGAGATGAAGCTGTTGTCGGACATGGGCGTGAACACCATACGCCAATTCCCCGACATCCCGCCCGAGTGGGTCGAGTACATCTACGAGACCCACGGCATCTACACGATGATGAACCACACCATGGGCCGGTACGGGTTCAACGTGGACGGCCTGTGGCGGCCGGTGACCAACTACGCCGACCCGCGCACCCGCGAGGTGATCGAGGCGGACATCCTGGCCCAGGTGGAGCGGTACAAGGACACCCCGGGCGTCATCTTCTGGTTGTTGGGCAACGAGAACAACTACGGGTTGTCCTGGTCCAGCTTCGAGATCGAGGATCTGCCCAAGGGCGACCGCGACGAGGCCCGCGCGGTGCACCTGTACACCTTGTATGGCCAGATCACGGACAGCATCCACGCCGCCGACGCCAACCACCCCGTGGGAATCGCGAACGGTGACCTGCAGTACATCGACTTGATCGAGGAGCACGTCCCCAACCTCGACATCATGGGGTCCAATGTATACCGCGGCGCATCGTCGCGAGACCTGTTCGACCGGGTCGCGGAGCAGCTCGAGCTGCCGTTCGTGTACACCGAGTTCGGCGCGGATGCCTACGACGCCAAGCGTGGGCGCGAAGACGACGTGTCGCAGGCCCGGTACCTGCACGCGCAGTGGCAGGAGATCTACGAGCACGCCGCCGGCAACGGTCGCGCGAACAATGCGCTCGGCGGGTACATCTTCCAGTGGTCCGACGGCTGGTGGAAGACGGGCCAGACGGAGAACCTGGAGATCCACGACCCCGCGGCGTCGTGGGAGAACCAGGCCTACCTGGATGACTGGATGCCCGGCGAGAACAACATGAACGAGGAGTGGTTCGGCATCGCCTCGAAGAGTGAGCGGGACGACCGGGGCCTGTACACCGTGTACCCGCGCACCGCCTACTGGACCCTGAAAGATGCGTTCGAGCTCAGCCCCTACGAGGCTGATATCCCGACGATCCAGGCTCACTTCGCTGCGATTCAGCCTGAGAGCTACGCGAGCATCTACCAGGCGCTCGATGCCCGTCGGGAGCTGGGTCAGCTGCGGCGAGCGGTGGTCGCGAACCTCCGCTCCGAGTTCAGCATGTGGACCGCGGGTGGCAACCGGCTGGGTGGCGACCGCGCGGTACGGACCGTCGACCACATGGAGAGCTTCTTTCCGGGGCTTCGGGTCGAGCCGACGAAGAATGTCTCGGCGCGGGTGGACCTCTCGGTGCTCGGCAACGTGAACTCGGCCACCATCAATGAGGTGTTCTACGAGAGCCGGGGCGAGCCCGTGTCGATCTTCGACACGGACGGAGAGGAGCTGACCTGGACGGATCGGGAGCGGGTGAAGGTCTACGCCGCCGAGTTCCACGTCGAGGACAAGGGCTTCGAACTCGATGGCTACTACCGGGTGGGGCACTACCACTGGGGCTACGAGGGGGACTTCTTCGGCATGTACCGCGAGGCCTACTACGGTCCGAACCTCGACCTGTACAATGGTGACGCGCCGCTGGGCGTGGAGTGGACCGGCAAGAAGAAGCTGGACGGTCTGAAGATCGCGGCCGGGCCCCAGATCTACTGGGGCGCGAACCCCACGATCATCGCCAAGTACTACAAGGACCGGGGCGCGCTCGAGTACGCGTTCATGCACCAGGAAGACGTGGGTGCGCCGCCGCAGATCGGCGGGCAGCGCGTCATCCAGGAGCAGCTCACGCGGAAGACCAGCCTGTACCTTGGGTATGAGCTCGGTGCTGCGAAGGTGGAGATCGGTGGCCTGTGGGCCGGTACCGAGAAGATCGGCATGAACTACATGTCTGCCGAAGCGGTCGGTGGGCCCAGCTACCTGAACAGCGGCTACCGGTTCACCGAAGACGAGATCTACTGGTTCGACACCCTGGGCGCGAAGGGCAAGGTGACCTTCACCGCGGGTCCCGTGAACGCGTACCTGAAGGGTTCCTACAAGGGCCGGGTGGCGGACGCGGGTGGCGGAGACCAGACGCTCACGTTCACCGGCTGGTCGCTCCAGGACGACTTCCGCGGCAACCAGTGGAACATCATGGGCGGCACGGCCATCGGGGTCGGCCAGCTTCAGATCGCACCGAACGCCATCTACCAGAAGCCCCTGGATGGGCCGCTACCGGTCATCGATGGCGCGGTCTCGCCCAACAGCGGCATCTGGTACCCCACGGTCCTCCCGCGCAACAAGCTGATCAGTCCATTTGCGGTGCTCGGCAACCGGGAGATGCTCGGGCTCGAGCTGCTGCTGGCGTTCGATCCGACGCCCGGCACCTTCATGTGGCAATACGACAACGACTGGCGCGAAGATGCGGCGTTCGCGGCATCGATCGACCTGGTGTACCGGCACTTCCCCACGTCGCGGGACGCCGACTTCGGCTGGACCGCAGAGGGCGTGTTGTTCGCCTTCCCGGGCGCGCCGGCTGCCGCCGACCTGTGGGACGTGAACGGACGGTTCGTGATGAACCCAGGAGGCGGGCTGCGGTGGATCATCAAGCCGTATGCGGGCGCCGGCCAAGCGGATGGCGACGATCAACGGATCATCACCCGCTACGGCACGACCTCGAGCTGGTGGTGGAAGCGGTCCACCCTCGCCACCGGCGTGAAGGTGGGGGACTGGGGACCGTTCGACTTCCATCGGGACTTCAACCTGACCTACCCGCTCCAGCTCACCGGCGACCTGTCCCGCGGGTTCGGCCGCTCGGTCGAGAACGCCTTCTCCACCAAGTTCGGCGTGATGACCAACGTGCGCTGGCTCGACCGGTACAGCCCGCGGTTCCTGATCTCGGACAACGGCACCTGGGGCAATGAGTGGGAGATCGCTACGTATCTGGAGGTGGGACTGTGAGGCTGCTCCCGATCATCGCTCTGGTGGCCTGCGTAGCTCCGGAGCCGGCTCAGTACATGTACGGCGTGGACCTCGAGGCGCTCGAGCTCAACGTGCGTGCCCCGAACATGGGCATCCATCCCAACACCACGGTGCTCGACGACCCCGACAATCCGTTCGTGCGCTATCCAACGGATGAAGAGCTGCGGTGGGAGATCACGGACCATCCCAACCCGGTGGCAGGGTTCTACATCTGGGCGACCTACCTGGCGATCATCCCCATCGGCGAGAACCAGTTCTACGTGGCCGAGAAGCTGGATGCCATTGTGCAGCAGGGCCGGGCGAAGCCGGAGGAGCTGCCGTTCCTGGACGACCTCGCCACCCGCGCCTTCGAGTCGGTCCTGAAGAATTTCCCCGACAGCGTCACCTTCGACGCCACGGGCACCGTGGCCACCCCGTTGTCCACCTGGGCCTGCATCGCGCTGCTCGACCGCGGTGAGGTGCTGCCCCCAGGGTGGATCCTCGCGCAAGATGCAGAAGGCAGCCAGCTGTGTACCCAGCAGCCCCTGGAGGTCGAGTGATCCTCGCACTGTTGCTGGCGTGCCGCCCGATCCCGGGCGGCGACGACTACAGCTCCCAGGAGGACCTCTCCTGGCTCACCGACGACGAGGTGCTCATGGGCGCCGACCCGTGGGAGCCGGGTGAGCCGCGGCTGACGGTAGGGCTGTTCTACGAGGGAGGGGCGTCCCACGCGGTGCCCATCGACAACCTCAAGGTGTTCTACTACGTCTATGAAGGCACCTACTTCCAGGATGATTCGGACGACCGGGTCGAGGGGGAGCATGCCGATCGCATCATCCACGCCGGTGGCGGTTGGTTCGGCGGGGGCATCCACTTCGAGGACGGTCCGCGGGACTTCTCGGTGTGGTCCACGCTGCATGTGAGCATGAAGTCGTCGGCGGCCTCGATGGAGGCGCTCCAGCTCGGCACGACCACGGTGGACGGCGAGTTCAGCACGCCGCTCACCGAGTGGGGATTCGCGTCCGACGGTGCGTGGCACACGATCGAGATCGACATGGCGAGCGTGGCCACGGGCATCGAGGCCACCTCCGTTCCCCTGAGCTTCATCGGCGGAGCCGGCACGACTGGCGATGCCCTGCTGGTCGACGACCTGTACTGGACGCCGTGATGGTTCTGTTCCTGCTCGTGGCCTGCGCCACCAACGTTGATCCTGTGGATTCCGCGGCCCCCATGGGTGGCGCTCCGGCGACCGTCCCAACTGTCGGCGGCGGTGGCGGTGGCGGTGGCGGCGGTGGCGGCAGCGGTACGGGCGGTGGCGCCGGTACCGGCGGCACCACGCCCTCCGGCCCCGTCTCGGTCCCGTTCGCTGTGGACGATTACTTCGCCGCGTCCGGATACATGGGTGACGGCGAGGTCGGTGGGCTCCTGGACGACCCCGGGTGCCCGCAGCGCGCCGGGGAGCAGCTGGGCCTGTGTCATCGGGTGCTGTGGACCCCGTCCGGAGCCGGGTGGGCGGGGATCTACTGGCAGTCGCCAGAGGGCAACTGGGGCGACGCGCCCGGCTTGTCCATCGACCCCGGTGCAGTGTCCGTGCGCGCCTGGGTGTGGTCTGACGCCGACGTGGGCGTCGAGCTGTTCGCAGGCGGGATGGGAGGGGCCAACCCCGACCCGTTCAACCAGCGCGCCACCATCGACGTCACCGATGTGCCCACCGAGTTCGTCATCGACTTGTCCGGGGTCACCTACGACACCGTCATCGGCGGGTTCGGGTTCGCCCTCGGCGGTGAGCCGGACGCGCCAGTCACCGTGTACTTCGACGACATCACCTGGGAGTGATCTGTGCGAGCCGTCGCGCCCACCAGCCTTCGGGTGATCAACCGGGGCCTCCTCCTCAACCTCATCTGGCGTGAGACCGAGCTGTCGCGCTCGGATCTCGCCCGCCGCACCGGTCTGTCCCGGTCCACGGTGTCCGTCATCGTCGAGGAACTGCTCGGCGACCAGCTCGTGCACGAGTCTCACGTGCGGCGGTCCAGCGGCGGTCGTCCCCCCATCGTGCTCCGGTTCCTCGACGAGCGATTCTTCGTCGTGGGCGTCGACATGGGGGCCAGCCACATCACGGCCGTTCGCACCGATCTGAGGGGAGCGGTGCAGCGCAGGGTGCACCGCCGGTACGACATGCAGGGAGACCCGGAAGGCGGCACCGAGCAGCTGCAGCTGGCGGTGGATGATGTGCTGTCGAACGTGTCGCCCGAGGCCCACTGGGTCGGCATTGGTCTGGGAGTTCCGTGCCCGGTGGACCTGCAGGATCCGAACGCGTTGAACACGCGGATCTTGCCGAAGTGGGCGAACACCCGACCCGGTGAGTACCTCGAGCTCGCGTTCGGGGTGCCGGTCCATATCGACAACGACGCCAACCTTGGCGCCCTCGCCGAGCACTGGTGGGGTGCTGCCCAAGACTCTGATGACTTCGTGTATGTGAAGCTGGCTACGGGCGTCGGCGCTGGGCTGTTCCTTAACGGCAAGCTGTACCGAGGGGCGGGCGGCCTCGCCGGCGAGATCGGTCACACGTCCATCGATTCGACAGGCCCGAAGTGCCGCTGTGGGCTCAATGGCTGCCTCGAGGCGATGATCGGCACGGGGCACCTGCTCCGCCAGCTGAAGGAGGAGGCGCCCGAGCTCGCTCCTACGACGGTGGCGGAGCTGCTCGAGGCTGCCCGCCGTGGCCATCCGGGCGCGCGCCAGGTGCTGCGGGGCGCGGGCCGGTACGTTGGACTGGCCACCGCCAACCTGTTCAACCTGTTCAACCCCACCCGGGTCGTGCTCGGCGGGAGCCTGGCCGAGGCGGGCGATCTGCTGCTCGAGCCACTGCGCGAGACGCTCCGCGAGCGTGCGCTGCACACCACGCTGGCCGAGGGCGATGTCGTCGGCAGCCAGCTCGGCGGCAACGACGTGGCCATCGGAGCGGCGACATTCGTGCTCCAGGCGGCCCTTCAGGATCCCGAGCGCTTCTCCCGTGCCAAGCCCTGGCCCGGTGCCACCCTCCATGCGGAGTAGACCCATGCGTGTGTTCACCCTCGCTCTGCTCGTCGCCGCCTGCGGTGGGACCAAGTCCGACAGTGGCGACACCTTCGACCCGGCCGCGTTCGCGGATGCAGACGCGGACGTCGACGCGGATTCGGACGCCGACGCCGACGCCGACTCGGACGCCGATGCGGATTCAGACACCGACACCGACACCGACACCGACACGACGATGCCGTTGTCCTACCCCCTCGTCGTAGACACGGTCTGGGCGGCGAGCGGCTTCATGGGCGACGGCGAAGCTGGGGGCGTGATCGACTCGGCCGAGTGCGCCGGCGCCCGCCCGGGCGATGGCCGCGGGAACTGTCACTCGTTCGAGCACACCATCGGTGCTGCTGGCTGGGGCGGCGTGTATTGGCAGTACCCCGAGAACAACTGGGGTGAGTCGCCAGGTTTCGATGTGCCACCGGGTGCCACGGGCGTGCGGTTCTACGCATGGTCGAGCACCGATGGGGCGGCGGCGAGCTTCTTCGCGGGCGGGATTGGCGGAACCTACGCAGACACGCTGTCGGCGAACACCGACGTGGTGTTGTCGACGAGTCCCACCGAGCTGCACATCGACTTCGAGGGGCAGGACCCTGGCAGCGTGGTGGGTGGGTTCGGCTGGTCGTGGAGTCCAGGCGTGGACAGCACGCTGTTCATCGACGACCTCGTGTGGGTGAGCGAGGGCGGCACGGGCACCGGTACTGGGACAGGAACGGGCACCGGTACGGGAACGGGTACGGGCACCGGGACCGGTGGAACCACCACGGGCCCGATCACGCTGCCGTTCGCGCTGGACAGCGTGTTCGCATCGAGCGGGTACATGGGAGACGGCGAGGCCGGCGGGCTGCTGGACGCCGAGGCCTGTGCCGAGCCGCGGCCGGGCGGAGGCGAGGGGCTGTGTCACGCCTTCGAGCACACCGTGGGCGGTGCGGGATGGGCCGGCGTGTACTGGCAATACCCCGACGGGAACTGGGGCAGCATGCCGGGCGCGATGATCCCGGCGGGCGCTTCCCAGGTGCGGTTCTGGGCCTGGGCCGACCGGGATGGCCTCACGGCTGACTTCTTCGTCGGCGGCATGGGGGGCGTGTACGCAGACAGCTTCAACGAGCGCGCCACGCTGCCGCTGACCGCGGTGCCCCAGCCGTTCTCCATCGATCTGTCCACCGTGTCCTACCCCTCCGGGGTGGTGGGTGGTTTCGGGTGGTCGTGGGCGCCAGGCGCTGACGCCACCCTGTTCGTCGACGACATCGTGTGGGAGTGACCGTGTTCCTTGCCCTGGTTCTCGCATGCTCTCGCCCGGTCGGTCCCTTCCAACCCGGTCCGTGGGTGGATGACACCGGCGAGCCCATCTACGACGCGCTGGTGTGGTCCGATGAGTTCGACGGCGAGGCCGGCACGGCACCGGACGCATCGAAATGGACCTACGACGTGGGCGGAGACGGCTGGGGCAATGACCAGCTCGAGTTCGACACCGACCGCACCGAGAACACCCGGCTGTCCGGCGACGGCATCCTGCAGATCGTGGCGCTGCGGGAGGAGTTCGGCGGCCGGTCGTACACCAGCGCCCGGATCAAGACCCAAGGACTGTTCGAGTTCGAGACCGGACGCATCGAGGCACGGATCAAGGTGCCTGCAGGCAACGGCCTGTGGCCCGCGTTCTGGATGCTCGGCGCCGACTTCGAGCAAGTCGGCTGGCCCAACTGCGGTGAGATCGACATCATGGAGGCGCGCGGATCCCAGCCGCAGGTCATCCACGGCACCGTGCATGGCCCCGGGTACAGCGGCGGCTCGGGCCAGGGCGCATCGTTCTTCGGCCCGGCATTCACCGATGAGTTCCACGTGTTTGGCCTGAACAAGTCGCCGGGTCGGCTGTCGTGGGACGTGGACGGGGAGACCTTCTTCACCCTCGAGCCGGGGGATCTGCCGCCGGAGGCCGAATACTGGGCGTTCGACAAGCCCTTCTTCCTGATCCTCAACCTCGCGATTGGCGGGAACTTCCTCGAGCAGCCAGACGACAGCACCTCGTTTCCGGCGATGGTCGAAGTGGACTACATCCGCGTCTACGGCGGCGAATAGCCATGCCTGACACAGGCGTCTCGGAGACGTTGATCGAGCAGGGCGGCGTGCGGTGGGTCGCGGTGGACGATGTGGATCGGCTACCGCCGTTCCTAGTGAGCGTCGTCAGCCCGGGTGAGCACTGGCTGTACACGTCGTCCGCCGGTGGGCTGGCTTGTGGTCGGATCGACGCCGAACGGTCGCTGTTCCCCTACCAGACCGACGACCGGCTGCACCGTGCGCACCACGACCAGGGGCCCTGGACCTGCATGCATGTGGTGGCTGGAGACGGCACTGCCCATACCTGGGAGCCGTTCCGGCCGCGGAACACGGGGTCGGTCCGCCGCCACCTGCGCAAGTCTGTGGGCGGCGATCAGGTGGTGTTCATCGAGGAACACCTGAGGCTGGGGCTCGAGTTCCGCTATCGGTGGGCCTTCTCCGACCGATTCGGTCTGGTGCGCACGGCCACGCTGCGGCATGTCGCCGGCCCGGCGCCGCGATCCGTTCGGGTGATCGACGGCCTCCAGGGCGTGCTCCCCGCGAACGCGCCGCTCTCGCTGGTGCAGACCTCGAGCTGCCTGATCGATGCCTACACGCGCACCGAGTGGGATGCGGCTGGAGACCTGGCGTTGATCACGCTCGAGGCCCAGCCGTCCGACCGCGCAGAGCCCGCAGAATCGCTCCGGGCGACCGTGCTCTGGTGCGAGGGGCTGGACGCCCGGGCGGTGCTCCTGTCGCGCGACCAGCTGGATGATCTGGCACGTGGCGAGCCATCTCGGCCCGAGGCCAGGGTTGTCGGCCGCCCAGGAGCATTATTGGTCGATGCGTCGGTCTCGCTCGCTCCGGGAGGGTCCCACACCTGGCACATCGTCGCAGACGTAGGACGGTCGCACGCAGATGTGGCTGCGCTTCGCTCTCGTCCCAGAGCGGGGCTGGGTGCGCTCCTCGAGGCCGAGGTCCGGGCCAGCACGGCCGAGCTGGATGGCGTGCTCGCCGACGCAGACGGGCTGCAGCGGACCGGCAACGCGGTGTATGACGCGCATGTGCGCGCATGTGCGCTGTTCAACTGCATGCGTGGCGGCCTGCCGGTGGATGAGCAGCGGGTGTCCATCACATGGTTCGCAGACTTCGTGGGCGTGCGAAACCGGGACTGCCGGGCCCGGCAGCAGGCCTGGTTCGCCGACCGGTCCGAGGCGTCGCTGGAGCGCGAGGCGCTGGTGGCGCAGGCTGAGGCGACCGGCGACGTGGTGCTGATCCGGCTGGCACGGGAGGTGCTGCCGCTGTGGTTCAGTCGGCGACACGGCGATCCGAGCCGGCCGTGGAACAAGTTCTCTGTGCGCGTCCGCCGGCCTGACGGTGGGCGCCAGGTGGCGTGGGAGGGCAACTGGCGCGACGTGTTCCAGAACTGGGAGGCGACCCTCCACAGCACTCCGGCGTTCTTCGAAAGTGCCATCGCGTGTTTCGTCAACGCCTCGACCCGAGACGGGCACAATCCGTACCGGATCACCTCCGAGGGCGTGGACTGGGAGCTGCCCGACCCCGAGGATCCATGGTCGAATATCGGGTACTGGGGGGACCACCAGGTCGCCTACCTGACCCGCCTGCTAGAGGCGGCGAACCGGCATGATCCCGGTGGACTGGTCAGCCTGCTGACCCGCCCGATCTTCGCTTACGCCGACGTGCCCTACCGGCTGGCTCCCTATGCGAGTCTGCTCCGTGACCCCCGTGACTCCATCGGGTTCGACGATGGGGCGCAACGGCGCGTCGAGGCGCGGATGGAGCGCCTTGGTCAGGAGGGCCGGCTGGTTGCGGACGGCGATGCCGTGCTCCACGTCACCCTCGCCGAGAAGCTCGTGGTGCCGGTGCTCGCCAAGCTGTGCAACCTGGTGCCCGGTGCCGGCATCTGGTTGAACACCCAGCGCCCGGAGTGGAACGACGCGAACAACGCCCTCGCGGGGTTCGGCGTGTCGGTGGTCACAGCAGCCTGGCTGCGACGCCACCTTGGGGTGCTCGACGGTCTGTTCGCGTCGATCGAGGGGCCAGTGCGCCTCACCGCACCGGTCGCCCGCTGGCTGGATGCGGTGCTGTCGGTGCTCCAAGGCGAGGCGCCGGTGCTGAGTCGCCTCGACGACTACGAGCGACGGCGGCTACTCGATCGACTCGGGGCAGCCTATGGGGTCTACCGGGCGGAGGTGTACTCCGAGCCGGCCGTCACCTGGTCCGATCGGCTCGCGGCCGAGCTCCGGGCGATGTGTGTAGAGGGGCGGGTCTGGCTCGACCATGCGCTCGGCTGTGCCCGTCGCGACGATGGGTTGTATGACGGCTACGACCTGCTCAACCTGGGAGACGGTACGGCGTCGGTCGAGCGGCTCTACCCCATGCTCGAGGGGCAGGTGGCCGTCCTCTCGTCCGGCTGGCTGTCGCCCGCGGCAAGCGCGGATCTGGTGGAGCGCCTGTACGACAGCCCGCTGTACCGGGAGGACCTCGACAGCTTCATGCTGTACCCGAACCGCCGCCTGCCGTCGTTTCACGAGCGCAACCAGGTGGTGGAGTCCGCGGCCGTCGCCGTGGGCTTCGTGCGCGCCCAACTGGACGGTGCTGGGTCCCGGGTGATCCTCCGGGATGGCGAGGGTGTGCTCCGGTTCGCCCCCGACCTGTCCACCGCTGAGGACCTCGAGCAGGCGCTGGACGCGGCGGGAGCGAGCCCCGGCGACCGGGCGGCGGTGCTGGCCTTGTGGGAGGCCACGTTCGACCACCATGCATTCACCGGTCGATCAGGCACGATGTATGCCTATGAAGGGCTGGGTAGCGTGTACTGGCACATGGTGGGCAAGCTGTTGCTGGCGGTCCACGAGTGCGCCATCGCCGCCGAGCAAGGCCCGCCGTCGCCAGCACTCGTGACACGGCTGCGGGCAGCCCGACGCCGGATTCGTGATGGCTTGGGGTGGGGACGCTCCGCCCATGATGTCGGCGCCATTCCGACCGATCCCCACTCCCACACGCCCATGGGCCGCGGCGCGCAACAGCCTGGCATGACCGGCGTTGTGAAGGAGGAGCTGCTGGTGCGCCGGGGTGAGCTCGGTGTGGTCGTGGACCGGGGCTGTCTGCGCTTCGTTCCCGAGCGGATCGACCCGGCCGAGTTTGTCTCGACGCCGTCGACCTGGGAGGTCCCCGGCGGCGTGCGGCCCGGGCAGGCCGTCGAGGTCCCTGCCGGTGGCTTGGCGTTTCTGCTCTGCGGGCTGCCCGTGGTCGTCGCCCCGGGTCCGACGCTGTCGGCCGAGCTCCACGCCCTCGACGGTGTGCAGCAGTTCCCCGACGCGCGGCTCGACCGTGCTGCGTCTCAGCGTTTGTTCAGCCGTGATGCTGCGCTTCGCAGGATCGTCGTGACCTGTCCGGAGTCGTCCACGACGGCGCACGCCGCCGCTGGAGCCACTCCGTGAGCCAGTACGAGACCGCCCCTGAAGACCGGATTCCGCTGCACCAGAAGGTGATCTACGGGGCCGGCGCGTTCGTGAACAACCTGCTGGCCGCGGCGATCGGCGGCATGGTCATCGTGCTCAACCTCGGCCTCGGCATGAACCCGGCGTTGGTCGGCTTGCTCGGCGCCATCCCGCGGCTGACCGACGCGTTGACCGACCCGCTCGTCGGCTACCTGTCCGACCACACCCGGTCGCGCTGGGGGCGTCGCCGCCCGTGGATCTTCGGCGGTGCCATCTTCGTCGGCATCGTGTACGCGCTGATGTGGCAGCTGCCGTTGGGCCAGAGTGAGACCTTCTACTTCTGGTTCTTCCTCTCCGGGTCGATGATCTTCTACCTGGCGTACACCTTCTTCGCGACGCCCTGGGTGGCCCTCGGGTACGAGCTCACGCCGGACTTCCATGAGCGCACCCGGTTGATGGGCGTGCAGAACTTCATGGGCCAGCTCGCCTACGTCGTGTCGCCGTGGTTCCT
>JBLFXJ010000021.1:0-40451 GCA_047609825.1 Myxococcota bacterium | reverse complement strand
CGATCCGCGCGCGGCGGTACGACGAGGTGGTCACGATGACCCGGGCTCCGCCGCGGAGCAGGTGGCGCACCACGGCGGTGGCGATGCCGCCAGGGCCGGCGCCGGTGACCAGTGCGGTGCGACCGGAGAAGTCCCACGCGGTGTCGGCGCCCGCGGCGAGCACGCTGCGCCAGTCGGAGGCGAGCACGCCGCAGTCCCTTGGGGTGAGCGCGTCGACGAAGCTGGCGCGGGTGCCGTCGGGGCGGTCGCCGTCGGGGCCGGGGCGCACGGGGGTCCACGAGACGGCCGGGCGCTCACCGCCAGCGGCGATGCGCTGGAGGGTGGCGGCCACGGGGCCGTCGGCGCGTGCGGCGTACCAGGCGGCGGTGCGGCCCACGGGGGTGTCGCCGCCCCAGGCCACCAGTCGCTCGCCGTCGCCGCCCTCGGACACCAGGGCCACGACGTCCCGGTGGGCCCACGCCCAGCCTGAGTCGAGCACCACGTGCTTGCCGGCGTCGAACGCCGGCTGCAGCGCGCGCTCCACCTCGGGGTCGAGGATCGAAGCTGCGGCGGCGGGTGCCGGCAGCGGGACCTCGGGGGTCTGGGTGCGACCGAGCACCGCGGCGGTGCGGGTGAGCAGACCGTCGGCACCGAGCAGCTCGTCGCGCAGGGCGTTCAGAGCCTCGGCGTCCACTGCGGTGGCCGCAGCGCCGCCGCCGTCACCGGGCAGCGCGAAGCCGTGCCGCTCGCCGAGGATCTCGGCGATGGAGCGGGCCAGGGCCTTGGCCTCGGTCGCGTCGGCCACGCGGCCGGGCAGCGCGCCCAGGTCGCCGCCACGGGTGGACTTGCCGTCGCGGCAGTCGAGCACGAGCACGTCCAGCGCCTCGGCCACCAGGCCCGGGCCGAAGCCGTACCGGTCGGCGAGGTGGTCCTCCAGGCTGCGCTTGGTCCACCCGGCCGGGCCGAGCACCTGGGTGCACGCCGCGTCGTGCCGGGCCGTGCGGTATGGGCCGGGGCCGCGGTACCGGGCGCGGGCGCCGAGCTGGGTGGCGAGGTCGCCGAGGGTGAGCTGGGCCGCGCCGTCCACCGGTCCGGAGCCGAGCTCTGCACCCAGGTCGAGCAGCACCTGGTTCACCCGGGACGACACGCCGTCGAACACCTCCTCGAGGGTCTCGCCGGCATCCAGCTGGTCGAGGCGGCGCTTGGCCTGCACCGCCAGCACCCACCGGAGCGCCGTGCCCACGTCGGGGGTCACGTCCGGGGGCGGGGCGACCGGCCCGCGTGAGACCGGAGCGGCGACCGGAGCGGGGGCGGCGTCGGCCTGCGGAGCGGCTGCGGGGGCCGGTGCGGGCGCGGGGGCCTCGGGCGCTGCATCTGAGTCGCGGAACAGCACCGCGTCGCGGTCGGCCTCGAGGTTGTACACCGGCAGGGAGGAGCCGAGGGCGAGGCGAGTCTGCTTCGCCATGTTCGACAGCGTGGGCTGGTAGCCGACGCCCACCTCGACGATGGCGTCTACGCCCAGGCCGCCGGCCCAGGTCGGGTTGAGGAGCAGGTCCTGGGTCTCGATCCACCGCACGGGGCTGGCGAACTGCCACGCGAGCAGCTCCACGAGCAACGTGCGGGCCAGGCGGTCGGGCCGCTCCAGCTCCGCATCCCACCGCTCCAACAGGTCGCGCACCACGGCGGAATCGGCCACCTCGAGGATCGACGCCGCGAACTCGCGGGTGAGCTCGAACGGGCGGGCCACCAGGTTCGGGATGTAGCGGTGGGCCAGGCGGTGCACGGCCATAGTCTCGGGCAGCCACTCCTCCAGGTTCTCCCGGAACGCGTCCACGCCGGGCACCAGCGCAGAGCTGTGGAACGGCACGTCGATGCCGGGTACCTCCACCCACGGCGTCTTCTTGCCGGTCTGGCGCGCCATCAGGCGCCGCTCGAGCTCGGCCAGGGCGTCCTTCCGACCGGTCGCGGCGTACTGTCGTCCGCGCACGTTGTAGTTCACGATCTCGACGAAGGCGCCGGTGTCGGCCCGTACCTGGTCGACCAGGGCGTCCACCTCGGGGGCGTCCAGGCGGGCGTACTGCGGACGGATCACGCCCATGCGCCAGCCGCTCTCGCCGGCGGCGTCCCGGGGCACGAGGCTGTGCATGGTGAGGCCGCGGCGCCACACCAGCTGCACCACCGATTCGAGCGGGAGGACCTTGGAATAACCGGACAACGCCGCATATTCGCCGACGCTGTGCCCGGCGAACAGGGCGTCTTCCACCAGGGCGCCGGCCTCTTCGAGCTCTGCCACCTGGGCCGCGGCGAGCACCGCCATCGCTACCTGGGTGAACTGGGTGAGGTTGAGCACGCCCTCGGGGTGGCGCACCGGGCCGTCGGGGAGCCAGATCCGAACCGGGTTCTCGCGCACGACTCGGAGCAGGGAGAACCCGAGGTTGTCGCGGGTGACCCGGTCGGCGGTCTCCCACACCTTGCGGGCGGCGCGGGACCGGCCGAGGCCGTCCATGCCCATGCCGGGGCGCTGGATTCCCTGGCCGGGGAACACGTAGGCGACCCGGGAGGCGCGGAGCACCACGCGCACCTGCACGGCGGGGGTGCCGTCGGCAGACAGGGTCACCTCGACGTGCTGGGCGCCGCCGTCCACGGCCCGGCGCACGGCGACGAGCTCGAGGGAGGCGCCGGGCACCACCGGGTTGAGGAAGCTGGCGTCGGTGGACGCGATGCGGGAGGCGTCTCCGTCGGCCACTTCGTCGACCACGAACGCGGTGGCGCGGGCGGCCGACCACAGGCCGTGCACGATGGGGCCGCCGAGGCCGGCGAACCGGGCCAGGGTGGGGCTCACGTGGATCGGGTTGTGGTCGCCGCCGACCCGGGCGAACACGGCCGGGTCCAGCGGGGCCACGTCGGTGGCGGTGGCGAGGGTGCGGCCCGGCGTGGGGACCGAGGCGTTGCTCCGGTCGGTGTCGGGGCGGCCCTCGCGCAGGCCGGCGGTGCGGCCGAAGTCGCCGCGCACGAAGAACGTGGCCCGGAGGGTGGCGCGCTCGCCGCCGTCGAGGGTGGCGACGGCGTGGATGGTGCGGCCCTTCGCGGCGTCCTCCACCTTTGTGAGCCGGGCGGAGACGGTGACGCTGTCGCCGGGTGCGGGCAGGCCGGCGGGGCCCACCTCGACGCCGTGGGACAGGTGCACCAGCCGGAGCAAGCCCTCGGGCAACGCCGAGAGTGCGGCGAACATTGGCCGCCAGGCGATGGAGAACACCAGGTCGGACGGGAGGGCGCGGTCGTCCACCCGGCCCGTCACCCGGGCGTAGGCGGCGGCCTGCTCGGCATCCACCGTGACCGTCTCGATCGCGTCGGCGAACAGCGGGGCGGGCTGCAGGTCACCGCCAAACAGGGCGTCGGCGTAGAACCTGGGCAGGGTGAGGTCGGGGTCGACCACCACGGCACCGCCCACGAGCTGGGCCTCGAGCCGCCAGCTGGCGGAGGCGCCGGCGAGGCGGGGGCAGACGCAGACCCGGATGGAGTCGCCATCGAGCACCAGGGTCACGCGCTCGTCGTCGCATCGCCAGGTCGCCCGTCGGCCGTGCTCGCTCACCGTGAGCGTGGCTCCGGCCACCGGCGCGCACAGGCCCACCAGCGGGTTCGGGACAAGGCGACCGGCCACCCAGCCGTCCCGGGCGAGCAGGGCGTCGACCAGCGGCCCGGGCAGGCCGGCGAGGGTGTCGCCCCACCGCTCGGCGCCGTCACGGACCACCACATGCCAGCCCGCGGAGGTGCACTCGCGGGTGACCACGGCGGACACGTCGAAGGTGCGGGGCGAGCGCTCCACCAGGCTGACCGGGGCGTCGAGGGTCTGCACCAGGTGCTGGGCGAACCGTCCGAGCAGCTCGCCGATGGGCTCGTCCACCCGGGTGATGCCGCGCACGGCGATGGGGCCCGGGATGGCGAGCACCTGGTCGGCGGTGAACCGGTCGTCGTGGGACTGCCACAGGGAGTCCGAGGAGTACCAGCGGCGCACGTCGGCGTCGATCACGGGCACGAACGGCACGGGCTTGCCCGGGCGGCGGCACAGGGCGTCGACGAACCACCGGGCGTCCAGCGGGTGCAGGCGGTGGGTCTCGGCGGCGGGCCAGGCGGCGCACAGGGCGTCGATGCAGGCGGCGGGCTGCTGCAGGTCGATGTCGGCGAGCTTCGACGGGAAGGTGCCCTCGTCGAGGTCGGCGCAGCGGGCCTCGGCCCGGGCCAGGGCGTCGGCGAACCGCTGGCGCCACGAGATGTCGAGCCAGACGCCGTCTTCGTACGCGCCGTCCCGGCCGATGGCCATCCGCTCGGCGAGTCGGGTGAGCACCTCGCGCCAGGTCATCGCCTCCAGATTGCCGAACCACGGCTTGGCCGTGCGGGACAGGGCCTGTGCGATCTCGTCGTGCCGGGCGGCGGCGGCCTCGGGGTCACCGGCCACCGCGTCGAGCAGGCGGGCGCAGCTGGCGGCGGAGGTCTCGAGGTAGAAGATATCGGCGTCGAGACCGCTCTTTCCGGACGTGATCTCACCGGCCACCTGGCCGGCCCTTACCCACCCAGGCGTGCCGGCGGCCCGCGCCAGCGCGCGCTTCACGGCGGGCGAGGTGGCGGCTTCCTTGCAGGCCATGGTGGCAGTGCCGAGGAAGATGGCGTCTACCGGCATCGGGGGACGGCCGTGGGCGACCGACCACTGGCCGGTGAGCAGTGCTGTGGACCGCGCCTCGTCGCCGACCCCGCCGCCGACGCAGAGCACCACGTTGGAGTGCTCGCGGATCTTGGGGTAGGTCGCCAACAACACGTGGTCGAGGCTCTGCCAGCCGTGGTGCCCGCCGGCGTGCCCGCCCTCCACGTGCATGAACAGCGTGCGGTCGGGCCGAGCGCCGGCGATCTTCAGCACCTGGGCGATCTGGGCCGGGGTGCCGGGCTTGAACGCGTTGAGCCACAGGCCCACCGCCTCGAGCTCGTCGAGCAGCGCCACCGCCTCGTCTACGGGCGGGATGCCGGCGCTGATGGTCACGCCGCTGAACGGCGCACCTGCGGCGGCGAGCTTCTGCACCAGCTTCTGCTCACCGAGGTGGAGCCGCCACAGGTAGGGGTCGAGGAACAGGGCGTTGAACACCACCTGGCCGCCGGGTGCCATGGTCGCGGCCAGCTCGTCGACGCGCTGGCGGAGGTGGCGCTCGGTGACCTGCCCGCCGCCGGCCAGCTCGGCCATGAACCCGGCGTCGGCCGCGGCGGCCACGATGGGGGTCTCCACGGTGGTGGGGGTCATCCCCGGGAGGAACACCGGGGGGGTGCCGGTGGCCCGGGTCCAGGCGTTGTCGACGGCGCGCTTGCCGCCCGGCAGTGAGACGAGGGTGGGCGCGAACGGGCGCCA
This sequence comes from Myxococcota bacterium, assembly GCA_047609825.1. Taxonomy (GTDB): domain Bacteria; phylum Myxococcota_A; class UBA796; order UBA796. The sequence goes on along the minus strand of JBLFXJ010000021.1, from coordinate 35,080 downwards.
GTCAGAGGCCGGCGGGAGGGTGCCCGCGGCGAGGTGGGCCCGTCCGCCGTCGGTTGAGGCGGAGATGGTGGCCACGCCGGTGCCCTTGAGCACGCCATAGGACAGGCGGGCGACGCCATCGCCCGGGCCGAGGTCGACCAGGTGGGTGAGGCCGTCGAGCTGGGTCAGTGCGGTGACCGTGGACTGCCAGCGCACGGGCTGGAGGAACAGGGAGCGCATGAGCTCAGCGGTGAGATCGGGGCTGCCGAGCATGCTCTCGGCGGTGGACGGGTTGATCACCTCACGGCTCAGGCGCCCTGCATCGCAGGTCCAGCCACGGCGCGGGAGGTCGGCCTCCATCGCCTCCTTCCCGGCTCCCATGTGCGGGCTGTGGAACGGCACCGACACGGAGAGCCACTCCCAGGTGAACGCGGGGAGCGGATCGGGCGTGCGCCGGTCGGCGGAGTGGGTCTTGGCGGTGGCGTCCAGCAGCTGCCGGAGGGACACGAGGCTGGCCGGCGGACCCGACACCACCGAGCGGTCCCACGTGTTCTCCAGGCTCAGCACCATGTGGCGGTGCTCGGGCAGGCGGGCGTTGGTGGCCGCGACCGCAGCGGCGAGACGCTCCCGGGGCAACCGGCTGATCGCCGCCATCGGCGAGGCCTCGGGGTCGGCGGTCAGGCCGTCCCGACGCCAGGACTGCTCCATATGCAGGCCCTCATAGGCGGCCCAGTCGAGCCACTGGAGGAACCGGTCCTCGGGCACCGACAGGTCGGCCTGCTCGGCGATCAACACGGCCGCGATGATGCCCTGGCTGTGGCCGGTGAGGGCGATGACCTCGGCGTGCTCGAGCACGTCGTCCCGCACCATGAGCCAGCGCGCCACCTGGGCCGTGAACACCCACGGGTGCGACACCGCACAGCCGGCCATGTAGGCCGCAGACGGACGGACGTCGCCGAACCAGTCCCGCGCGTCGATGCCGCGGGCCCACCGTCCGCTGGTGGCGAACTCCGGGGTGCGGGCCAGCCCACGGAGGTGCTCCCCGGCCAGATCCACGAGGCGTGCGGCGGCGGGGCTCGCCTGGACCAGGGCCGCCAGCTCGTCGATCCACGCGCCAGCCTGACCGGCGAAGGTCAGCGCGCAGCGAAGCGCGGGACCCTCGGTGTCGGGCGGCGTGGTCTCGTCGGAGCGTTCGGTGGAGATGACCTGCTGCATTCAGGCGTCCTTTGCGGCGCGTCGCACGGTGTGGCGCGTCCAGAGATCGAGGGCCCCCATGAAGCGCGCCATCATCGAATCCGCATCTTCCTGCGGATCGGCGAGGTCTTGCATCACGAGGCCGGTGAAGGTGGCAAACACGGCGGCGGCGACGGCGGCCAGCTCGTCTTCGGCGAGGGCTTCGCCGAGGATCGGCCGGAGCATCTCGGCGACCGCCGTTCGGATACGGGCGTAGAATCTGGAGAGTGCGGCCTGAACCTCGGGCTCTCGCGGAGCCTGGGCGGCGAACTCGATCCAGATGGGCACGATGGCGCGGCCGCGGCGCAGCTCGCGCTCGAGCGCGTGGGTGATGGCGGCCACGTAGTCGTCGGACCGACCGGCCGCGCGGAACTGCTCGTGGATCTCGTCCATGACCTCGTCGGTCCAGGTGGTCAGGATGTCGACGAAGACTTCCTGCTTGCTGGAGAAGGTCCAGTAGAAACTTCCCTTTGAGATGCCGGCCGCCTTGCAGATCATGTCGACGGTGGTCAATGGGTACCCGTGCTCGCGAAAGCACGAATACGCCGCACGGCGAATCTCTTGGCGCTTGGTTTCCTTTGGGGTCACGGGCGTCCTACTGACTGGTCAGTCGGTTTAGCTGAGGTGGGGTGTCCCCGATACCCAGCGTTTGCCCTCTAGACCGACTGGTCAGTCCAGGCAAATTGGCGCCCAATTTTTCTGTGCATTCGGTGCGTAGACCGTTTCGCACCACGGTGCCCGCGACGGGGCTCACCGCGCGGATCCCACCGGCCGCCCCGGACGGAACGTGTTTCAGTCGCGTGCCTCTCCGCGCGCGGTTCGATCCCGATCGGGCGCGGGTCTATCGGCGGATCCGGTTCCGTTGCAGGTGGGTGGACCGCCTCACCGGCAGTCGAGCAGCACCTTTCCGACCACGGCGGACTCATCGAGCAGGCGGTGGGCCTCGGCCACCTGGTCCAGCGGCACGGTGGCACCGATGACCGGCGTGACCTCGCCGGCGACGGCGTGCTGGAGGAGGGCGCCCCAGTCGGCGACGATGTTCGGCAGGCCGCAGCCGCGGGACTGGCCGATCGCGTACATCCTGGCGTTCACCCCAGACAGGCGCAGCGCTGCGAGGTGGCGGAACCCGGCCGCGACGCCGAGCCAGCCGCCGGAGAGATCGCCCGACACGCCAAGTGCTGCGAGGCCACCGCCGGGGGCGAGTACGGCGGCAGAGCGCCTGAGGTGGGCGCCGCCGATGCCGTCCACCACGGCGTTCACCCCGTCGGGGGCGAGGGAGGCCATGCGCTCTACGAAGTCCTCGCTCCGGTAGTCGATGGGGGTGCAGCCGCGGGCGGTGAGGGCGCTGTGTTTGCCGGCGGAAGCGGTGCCGAACAGGGTGAGGCCGTGCAGCGCGCCCAGGTCGAGCATGGCGGTTCCCACGCCGCCGGCGGCGCCGTGCACGAGCACGGAATCGCCCCGCTCGAGGGACAGGAACCGGTGGATGAGCTGGTAGGCGGTGACGTAGTTCAGGCCGAGGCCGATGGCGGTGGCGTCGTCCACCCCGTCGGGCACCGCCACCAGGCGGTCGGTGTGCACGCACACGTGGTCGGCGTAGCCCCCGAACCCTGGCCCGGGCATGAACGCCGCCACGCGCTGGCCCACGGAGACCTCGGCGGTGTCGCCCCGCGCATCCACCGTACCCACCACGTCATAGCCGGGGGTGAAAGACCACGGTGGGGCGAGCACGCCCCGGCGCCGCATCACATCGCCGAACGCCACGCCGGCGAGGTTCACCCGGAGGCAGACCTCGGCGGGCTTGGGCTCGGGCACGGCGCGCTGCTCCACGTGCAGCACCTCGGGCCCGCCCTTCCCCCGCGCCACCACGACTCGGCTCATGCCATGGCCCCTGTGCGGCCTCCCTCACTCCACCGGCGGGCGGCCTGCTGGGCCAGGTGCACCGGCACGCGCCCCCAGCCCACATCGGCGGGGCTGGCCGGGAGGGTGAGGCAGTGCTCGAGGAACCCGGTGAGGGTGTGGTACTCGGCGGGCATATTCGAACCATCCTCCGCTGCGGTGGAGTAGTCGAACGCGGCGGCGCGGTCGATCCATCCGCCCGGCTCGAGGAACGTGGCGAAGTATTCTTCGGGTGCTGGGAACAGCCGGTCCGCCACCCGCCGCACCCGACGCTCTTCGGCGGTGCGGGGGGCGAGCAGGGCGGCGGTGGACCGACGGAGGATGTGCAAGCCGTCGGGGTGGGTCTGGGCGAGCTGCAGGTCGAACACCGGCATTCCCTCGTGCCAGGTTAGCTGCAGGTGCCGGCAGACCGACCGGAGCCGGATGCGCAGCCCCGAGCCCGATGACAGGTGGTCGAGCCCGTTCACTCTGAGCAGCATCAGCTGACGGGGCACCGGTCGAGCGACCCAGACATCACGGTAGTGGCGCTCTGCGGTGACATCGGGGCTGAGCACATACGGCGTCATCGCCAGACCACCCTGGGCCAGCTGCCACGGGTTCGGCACGCCGGAGAGCAGGCCGCGGTCGATGAACGGAGCGAGACGGTGGGAGAGGGTGCGCATGTGAGGCTCCAGTGTATTATACAGCAAGTGTATTATAGAGTGCCGGAGGAGGCAAGCCGTGCCGTCGTCCATGGTCGCCCAGGCGCACGTGCGCACCGCCGCCGCCCGCATCGAACGCGCCATCGCTTGCAAGATCCTCCGGGGCGAGCACCCGCCGGGCTCCGATCTGCCATCGGTCCGGGCGCTGGCCGTGACCTTCGAGACCACCGTGCCCACCGTGCAGCGCGCGCTCGAGCGGCTCGCCACCCTCGGGCTGGTGCAGGCGACCCAGGGGCGCGGCACCCGGGTGCTGGATCCGGCGGACGGTGACCTCGCGCTGTTGCCGGTGTGGTTCGAGGCCTTCGCCGACGATCCCGAGCGGTGCGGTCGCATGCTGGGGGACCTACTCGAGGTGCGGCGTGCCCTCGCCGGGTACCTGTTCCGCACCCGACGGGAGGCGCTCGCCGCCGCGCTGCCGATGCTCGCCCAGCCGCTCCAGGCGCTGGCCACGTCCACCGATCTGCGGTCCATCGTCGAGGCGGACGCAGCACTCACCGGGGCCGTGCTCGATGCGGTGGGCAACCTCGCCCTGCGCGCGGTGCTGCACACTGTGTCCAAGCTCGCGGTGGAGGTGCCCCACGTGGCCGAGGCGCTGTACGCGGACCGGGCGGCCCATCTGGAGGTCGTAGGGGCGGTGGCCACGGCGTTCGCATCGGGCGACCCCGAGCCGGCCCTGGCGGCGATGGCGGCGTGGGATGCGGCGTCGGTCGCCCGTCTGAAGGAGCGGCTGGGGTCTGTCGGTTAGCTGGGAGTCCATGACGCAGCTCCCCTTCCCCGAGCCCGCGGTCGCCGAGCACGAGGCCCGCCTGCTGGCGCTCGCCGACCGGCTCTATGTGCGCGCCGGGCTGCGCCCGATGTCCAAGGTGCTGTTCACCCTCTCGCGGCTGCTGTGGATCGCGCGGGAGCACACCCTGCGGCCCGAGGTGGACGCCCTGGTCGCCGGCTATGCCCGGGCGCGCGCGGCTGGGCGGGCTCCGGTGGACGACTACGACCTCGCCACCTGCCTCGCGGATGCCGGCGACGAGCTGCCGGCGCTGGTGGCGACGGTAGAGGGGCTGCGCCGGGCGCCCGGCGATGTGCTCGGGCTGGCACTGGACACCCTGCTGCGGGGCCGGTGGGAGGCGGGTGAGGGGCTGGGCACGTTCATCACGCCCGAGGAGGTGACCGGCCCGGCTTCTCGGCTCGCCGGCGCGCTGGCCCACGGCGTGGCGGGGCGGGTGGGCGACCCCTGCTCGGGCACCGGGCGGTTCGGGCTGGCGATGGCGGTGCACCACCCCGGCCCGGTCTGGCTGTCGGACACCTCCTCGCTCGCCTGCGGATTCGCGAGGATCAACGCTGATCTGCAGCAGCGGGACGCCACCGTCCATCCCACGCCGGATGGCCTGGTCGACCCCGCCGTCACCGCGCTCGCAGGCACGTTTGCGGCCATCGGCACCAACCCGCCGTTCGGCGCGCGGAAGTATCCGTGGTCGGACGGGCTGCACCTGGCGCTGGGGGGACTGGAGGCGGCGGTCGGCACCACGCCGGACACTCCGGGTGAGCCGGCCACGCTGTTCCTCCTGCGCGACCTGGACCTGCTCGCTGAGGGCGGCGTGCTCGCCATCGTGCTGCCCAGCGGTCCGGTGCACTCGCCGGGGCTGGTCACCGCCCTGCACGCGTGGGAGGCGGCCCGCGGTCGGTCGGTGGCCGTGCACGCTGTGATCGACCTGCCCACGGTCACGTTCAGCCTCGCCGGCACGGTGGCCCGCACCACCCTGCTGGTGCTGCGCATCGGCGCCGACCTGCCGCTGTGGGCCGGGGTGGCGCAGCAGATCGGATTCTCGGTGAAGAGCCGGCGCAGGCTGGACGATGGCGCGCCGAACGATCTGGACCGGTTCGTCGACGCCATCCTGGCCGACGCCCCCACCGACGGCCTGGTGCGTCTGCCGTCGTGGCGTGGCCTGCCCACGCTCCAGCCCGGCGCCCTCGGCCTGCAGCGGGAGGCCGGCACCCCCCTGTCGGAGCGCGCCACGCTGCAGCGGGAGTTTGCCGAGGCCGGCGCATTCCACATCTCGGTGCTCGACGTGGACCCCTATGGCGCGGTGGATGTGGTGCAGGCGTCGGCCAATGCCCCTACCACCCGCCCGCTCGCCTGCCAGCCCGGCGACGTGCTCCTCTCCCTGCTCAACCCCCGCATCTGGCGCGTCACGGTGGTGCCGGACCTGCCCGGGCGGTGGACCTGCAGCCCGGAGTTCGCGGTGCTCCGCCCGGCAGCCGACCCGTGGACCCTGTGGGCCCAGCTGCACACGGCGTCGGCCCGCGCCCAGCTCCGCGCGGTGGCCAAGGGCACCTCATCGAGTCGGCAGCGCGTTCCGAAGGATTCCCTCGCCGAGCTGGTGCTGCCGGAGGTTGCCCCCGTGCCGGCGGCGGTGTCCGAGGGCCTGGCAGACCGGTACCGCGCCGATCTACACCGGGCGGCCCTGGTGGGCGGGTTGTCGGGGGACTGAGAATCGTGTCGTTCGACGGCAAACGGCGCGCGGTGGCGTGTACATCACCCCGGTGGTTGCCAGGAGTTGGATGACGAGACGAAGGGACTGCTCACTTGGGACGTAGGCGGACCCATCGACTGGTCCGAAGACGCCGATGGTGACGGACATCCCGGAGGGCCCTGGGTGGCGTCGGCCTGCGACGCCCCCACCGCTGCTGCCCCGAGCAGCGTGTGTTGCCTGTCTTCGTCCTCTGGTGCTGCGCATGCTGGCCCGGTCGTCCCACTCCGCGCTGCTGCACGGTTCGAGGGGCATCGGAGCCCGCCGGTGTGAGGAGCGGCGCGGTGTATAGTCCAGTGGCCAACACCTCGATCGAGGGACAGCGGGTCAGCCGGTCGGCGGCCGACGTAGGAGACCCGATGCGCCCCGACACGCCGCTCGACCCGCCGGCGCTGACCGTGCGACTCGGTGACACGACCGTCTCGTACAGCGTCACGGGCCGTGGCCGCCCGGTGGTCGCCGTGCACGGCCTGCCTGCGTCGAGGCGGGACTTTCGTTGGTTAGACGCCGCCTTCGCTGGCCGGGTACGGCTGGTGCGCCCTGACCTGCCCGGGTTTGGCGCAAGTCCCGCGGGCGAGCACGAGTACCTTGCGTCCGCCGATGTCTCCCGCGCGGTGGTCGAGCTGTGCGACGCGCTGGACCTGCACGACGTGGTCGTCCTGGGCCACTCGTTTGGCGGTGGCATCGCGGTCGACGTGGCCGCCGCCACCGCCCGGGTCAGCGGCCTGGCGCTGGTGAGCTCGTGTGGGCCGATGCACCACCGCGGTAACTTCCGGCGTGCCTACTGGGCGATGCTCGCGATCGGCGATGTGCACCCGACGCTCCGCCGGCTGATGCTCGTCGTCAGCAAGCCGGTCGCACGCGCGGTGGGCTTCTCGAAGCACATCTCCGACGACGCGATGGTGCGCGCCGCGCGAATGGCCTCGGTGTATGACCCCGCGCGCTTCGGTGCGCAGCTGGCGCAGCTCGGCAAGCCGGTGTTCGTGACGTACGCCGAAGACGACCCGGCGGTGGAGACGAGGGTCAGCGAGGCGGTCGTTGGCTGCGTGGGTGAGCCGACGGTGCTGCGGTTCGAGGAGGGCGGGCACAACCTGCAGAGCTCGCGGGCGACGGAGCTCGCCGATGCGCTGGTCGAGTGGATGGCGGCGGGCTGAGAGGGTTGCTCACTCTGGAGTGTCGGTTCCAGGGTGGCGAGGAGTGCATCCAGAGCCGTCCACGGGGCGGCGACCGACGGCAGGCAGCGCGTGGAGAGGTCCGAGGCCCTGGGAGGTGGCCACGGTCTGTTCGAACGAGCGCTCCAGGAGTCCGACCCCCCGCCATCCGGACGGATCGTGTCGGAGTCGCAGGTCGAGACCACGCTCGGCCCGATGGCCTTGTCCAACGTCGACTCCGCACCTCCTCCAGCCGCCAGCGCGTCCCGAAGGATTCCCTCGCCGAGCTGGTGCTGCCCGAGGTCGACCCCGTGCCGGCGGCAGACTGAGAATCGTGTCCTCCGACGGCCGACGGCAAACGGCGAGCGCTGGCGTGTACTGGGTGCGTCGGAGGGACAGACCTCCGGCAGGGAGGACCCGATGCTGTCCATGCTGCTCGTGCTCGTCGCTCACGCCCAGGACCCCCAGCCGGTCACGCCGACCGAGGCGGAGGCCGTCACCGAGCAGACGGCGACCGTGCCCGCGCCAGTGTTCCGGGTCGCGCTGAGTGGTGCCCACGTGTACAACTGGTCCGCGGCCGAGGTGTCCCCAGAGCTGCGCGCCAACATCGGGCGGTCGCTGGGTGTGATCAGCAGGGTCTCCATGGGGGCCTCCTACGCGGCGCTGTCGCCCTCCATCCGCCGCCAGGTCGGCGCGGACATCCCTGGAGTGGGCGCCCGTGGCGGAAACGCGCTGCAGGGGGTGGGGCCGCGCTGGGGTCGGGCCGTGGAGTCCATGGCCTACGTGGGAGTCACGGCGGAGACCTGGGCGCTGACGGGCGCGACCTACCGCGGCCTGGTCGACAGCGAGCTGAGGGTCGGCCCCGCCCAGTACGGCTACGGGCCGGCGGCAGGGCTGCTCACGGTGGTGCCCCTGTCGCGGCGGTTCGCTCTGCGAGGGGACACTTCGGTGACCTGGCTCGAGCGGCGACTTCGGCGCCGCGCCTCACCCGCGCGAGCGAAGGTGCCTCCGGTGAGTCCGGTGGATGCGGACGCGTTCGCCTCGGATCGGTTGACCGTCAACGTGGGGCTCGAAGCGCAGGTCGCCGTCGGCGAGGCGCTGTCGCTGACCGGCGGTCTCACGGTGCACGCGACCCGTCATTGGGGCCAGGACGGCGTGGGCTCCTCCGTCCAGGGGTGGCCGCGGGTTGCCGCACGCTGGGCGCTGTAGCCGTCAGGCGCTGTCAGGCCGGGGCGAGCTGCGGCGCCCCGTTCCCCTGGCCCTGCGTGGTTCTCCACCTACTCTGGACACGAGCATGCCCGATCTTCCTCCCGGATCTCCCCCCCTCCGCGACGTGGTGCGACGGCTGCTCGTGCATGCCCGGTGCCTCGGTGCGTCGGTGGAAGAGGCGGAAGACCTGGTGAATGACGCTCTGGCCCGTGTGCTCGCCGACCCCGACTGGTTCGATTCGTCGCGTGGGGCGCTGGTGCCTGCCCTGAAGGTGGTGGTGCGCACTCGGTGGCTGAACCGGTGCCGCGAGCGGGGCACCCGGCGCCGGCATGCCCCGCACCTGCGGCTGGTGGGGGCGGCCGAGGGTCCCGACGCGGTGGTCCGAGCCGGCGAGGCGAAGACGGCGCGCCTGCGCTTCCTCGCCTGCCTCGAGCCCGAAGAGCGGGCGCTGTTCCGAGCATGGATGCGGCAGCGATCCGGTGCCGTGCTGGGGTCCGAGGCGGCGCGGTCAGTGGGGCTGCAGCCCAGCGCCTATGAGGCGGCGAAGAAGCGTCTCCGGCGGCGCTGCCGAGCGGTGCTCGACGAGCTGGGGCTCGCGGCCACCGACCTGTTCGACCCGGTGCGCCAGGAGGTGAGATCATGACCCGGGACGATCCATGGCTCGACGCCTTCGACGACGCCGACTTCGAGGCGGTCGAGCTCGCCGTGATCGACGCGGCGGTGAATCGTCTGGCGCCGCCGCCGCTGCCCACGCCAGTGGCTCCGACTCGCTCCCGGTCTCGCTGGGCCGTGCCCGTCGCGGCGGCGGCGGCCGTGCTCGTCGGGATCGCCGTGGGGTCGTGGCTCCGACCGGCGGAGCCCGCGGTCGAGCCCCCGCAGGTGGTGTCGCCGGTCCTCGTGACGCCTCCATCGCAGCCCCTGTCCCCGGCACCGACGGTCGTTCCGGCTCCGGCTCCGGCTCCGACATCGGCCCCAGCGCCTGCGCCAGTCGCCGTACAGGTGGAGCGGGTCGTGGCGCCGCAGGCCGCGGTGGTGCTGCCCGCCCCGGAGGCGCCGCGAGCCGCTGCGTTGCCGCCTGTTCCCGATGCGCCGATCCCGGTGCTCCAACCTGGGCTGATCACGGATGGGGGCGCGCGGGTGCGCGTGATCGACGGCGTCGCCACGTTGGCCGCCGGCCTGCTCACCTACCTGCACGACGCCACCCATGAGCCGGGAGTTCGCCGGGTGGCCTGGGTCGACCTGGACATCTCAGCCGTGCCCGTGGGCACTGCGTTCCGCGCCGTCGCCCGTCCTCGCGTCGGCGCCGTCGCGGTGTCGGACGGCCGGGTGCGCGTGGTGCATGACGACGGCACGGTGCTCGCCGAGCTGGAGGCTGGAGACGAGGTGGCGGCGGTGCCTGATCTCGCAGACCCGCGCGGCGTGACCCTGCTGCACACCGACGGTCTTCCCTTGGATGCGGTGCGCGCCGCGGTTCCCGACGACTGCCTCTGTCGGCCCGAGGACGTGGTGGCGAGCGTCGCCGCGCTCCGGCTCGCTGCGCTGGACGACCGGTGATCGTCGCGCTCGCGACGGTCGCGCTGGCGCTGGCGCTGCCGGTGGAGGGGCTCGAGTCCGCCGCGGCACGGGCGGAGCGGGTCGTGGAGGCGTGCGCGTCCGGAGACTGTGGCGTGACCCGGGAACAGCTCGCGGAGGCGTTCGTAGTACAAGCGGCGGCGGCGGCCGTGTTTCGTGGGGAGCTCGACGCCACGTCCGTGGCCAACGCCGAGCATCTGGATCCGGCTGTGATCACCCGGTGGGCGGCCGTGCTCCCGTCTACCATCGGCGCCGTGCCAGACCCGTGGGTGCTCGACCTGGGTCAGCCAGCGCCTCCTCGCGTGGAGCCGAGACCCGCGCGTCCGCCTGGCGACGTCTCTCGCGGGCTGGCGTTCCAGCCCGGCCCCACCGCGGTGACGGCGATGTCTACGGTGCGCGCGGGCAGCGACGGCTGGGGCTGGGGGTGGACCTGGACGGGCGCCTGCCTGTCGGCAACGCCATCGCGTTGTGGATCCGTGCTGGAGGCGGCACGCGGGCACGCGACGATGTGTGCATGGCCGACGCCCACGCGCGGGTCGGGGTGGGGCCACGGTGGGTCGGATCCGGCGGAGCGGAGTTTGGGCCGTTGATGGTTGTCGGGCTCGACACCGCACGAATGGTGGTGGGCCTCGGGGCGTTCGGGGTGCACCCACTGTGGGCCGGGAGTCCCGCGGCGCTCCGATGGATGGGCACCACCGAGGTGCCCAACCGGGGTAGCGTCGAGGCGGCGCTGTGCGTCGGCCGCAAGGTCAACCTGCAGGCTGGCGTCGTGATCCAGCGGTGGGAAGGCGACGGCGTCGCTGGGCCATTGGTCGGCATCGGCCACCGGTGAGTCGGCGCTGAACATGCGGGTGCTGGTGCGCGACGCGGGAGACCGCCCCCGGACCGGTGTGGGCCCGCGACCGGGTTCAGTCGGAGGTCTCCCGCCGCTGCGCAACACTCGGTTCCGGCGGGTGGTCAACCTTGGCCAACAACCACAGCCGCTGCTCGCGCCGGCTCGGGCGTTCGTGGTGCTGCGCTGGCTGGCTCGGACCGTGTGGATGGCGATGGCCACCGCCGTGGCGCCGGGAAGGCCCTTCACCCAGCCGGCCGGGCAGCCGGTCCTCGCGGCCAGCGCGCGGCGCGCGAAAACGCTGCCTTGGGACGGGTATTCCGCGAGGCCGCGCCGCGCCGGAATCCACGCTTGCGCGCCGCGGGCGGCTCCGGCGAGCGATGGCCCCGCGCGCCGGACCCGGACAATCGGAGAGACGGCCACCACGCCACGTCCGTAGGCGCCGCCGGCCGGGTCGAGGCTCCGCAATTGGCCCGCTGTCGGCGATTGTCGGCACGCTCAACCGTCAACTCCCGTACTCTCCGATCCAGCCATCCGCCCTCTCCCCCCCCGGGGCGGCCAGAGGTAAGCCATGCCCGCGACCGCAAGCGAGCCCACCCTTTGCATGACGCGTGATTGGTGATCACGACTGGGGCACTCGTGCCCGCGCCCGCTGCAGACCCCCCGGCCGGCGCGGTGGCCTCCCGGTACCGGCTGGTGCGGCTGCTGCCGCGGCAGGGTGCCCAGGGGGAGGTGTGGCTGGCAGACGACGAGGTGTTTCCGGACCGGCCGGCCGTAGTGAAGTTCCTCGGCCGTGAATGCCGCACCGCGCACCAAGAGATCGCCGTCCTCCGCTTCGCCCAGCTGCCGGGCGTGGTGCCGGTCCGCGACGAGGGCATCGGCAGCCACGGCCGCTACCTGGTCATGGATTACCTCGACGGGCACGTCCCGTTCGACGCCGCCGGCGGGCCCCTGTTGACCCGGATCCGCGCCTTGCTCGCCGTGCTGGCGCGGGTGCACGCGCTCGGGATCGCGCACCGCGATCTGAAGCCCGGAAACGTGCTCGTGTCTGCCGAGGGACGGGTCGCCCTGCTCGACTTCGGGCTCGGCGGGCCGTCACCGGACCGGCGCACGGCCTGCACCGTCGGGTTCGCAGCGCCCGAACAGCTCACCGGTCGCGGCGGAGGGCGCAGCGCAGATCTGTACGCCGTCGGCGCGATGATCGGCGTGTGCGGGACGGGCCGGATCCCGTTCTGGCGCGACGACGACGACGTGGTCGCGATGACCGCGAGCCGCGCATACGCCAAGCGCGCCTCCACGATCGGCGAACTCGCAGGGATCGGCGAGCCGCTCCTCGGGCTGGCGGTGGACCTGCTGGACCCCGATCCCGACGCTCGGCCGACCGTGTGGGAGGCCCTCGAGCGCGTGGGCGGAGACGCGCTCGAGCTGCCGTTCGAACTGCGCTCCCGGTTCGACCAGCAGGCCATGCGCAAGCTGTTCGCTGGACCGGACCGGTTCCAACACCTGCGGCGCGACGCGGCTGCGGCGCTCTGGGAGCGCACCGGCGGACACCCCGCCCCCATGCAGGCGGAGCTCACGGCATGGATCCGCGCCGGGCTCGCGACGGTCGACGGGCGCGTCGTGCGTGTGGGGCGGCGTGCCCTCGATCGGCTCCGCTCCGGGCTCCGGGTTCGCCCCGCCCTGGCGGACCCGGCAGACGAGTCGCTGCGGGTGCTGCGGATGTTGGCCCCGTTCGCGACGGATCACCTGTTCGCCGACGCGATGGCCTTCCCGCTGGAAGACGCCCGCCTGCAGCTGGCACAGCTCGCAGCGGACGGCGGCGCCTGGCGCGCGCTGGACGGGCGGTGGTGCAGCGCGGTTCGGGCCGGTGAGGGCATCCACACGGAGATCGCTGTCCGTCGCCGGGTGCTCGCGCGCGCCGGACGCGGGCTGTCCACCGCCGCCGATCGGGTTCGACTGGCGTTGAACCTCGGTCTTCCGCCGGCAGAGCCCGTCGCCTCGCTCCTGGACGAAGTCGCGACCTCCCTCCAGACGGCCGAGCGCGCCAAGTCGGGCCCGGCCCTCGACCTCGTCCACGCGGTGGGTGGCCCCGAGGAGCGGGCGCAGGCCCTCGAGCTCGCCGTCGCGGGCGCGATCCTCGCCGAGTCCCTGGACGGCCTGCTCGCCGCCCGCCACCGGGTGCTCACCGACGGTCAGCACCCGCGGATGCTCGACCTCGACGACCTGCTGCTCGCCGCCCAGCGCGCCCGGATCGACCGCGAGCCCGCCGAAGCCCGGCAGCTGTTGGCCGGCCTCGGCACCTTCGATACGCCATGCCTGGCCTGGGTGCACCGCATCGTCGAGGTGTGGAGCCTGTCGGATCGGTCGTGCGCCCAGGAGGATCGGCTCGTGGCCTTGGCCCGCTGGTCGCGCGGGTCGCCGCACCTCGAGGCGCAGCGGCTCCGGCTGGTCGGCCTGAAGCGGTACGACCAGGGACGCTTCGACGCGGCGGCCCGGCTGCACCGCGCAGCGCGCGCCCTGGCCGAGTGCCCGGTGACGGATGCGCTCAACCTGGCGAGCGCATTGCTCGAAGCAGGTCGCTGCGAGGAAGTGGTGGGACTCGCGCGCGCCGCCGCCGCCGCGGCAGCACAACGGCGGGAGCCGAGCAACGAGGCGTTCGCGACCTGGCTCGAGCGCAGCGCGCGGTACCGCTGCGGGCTCGATCCGTCGCCCAGGGTGGATCTGGTGGACGCCGCGGTGCCGCTGGGGCCCGAGAAGCTCGGTCCGTTCGCGTTGACCGAAGCAGCCGTCGCCTGGCGTGCCGGGGATCTCGCGCTGGGAAGGAGGCTCGCCGGCCGGGCTGAACACGCCTACCGGCAGCGCGCCAGGCGAGTCGTCGCCGGGCTCGCAATGGCCCTGGGCGTGGCCTGCGGAGCACCCTGGGGCCCCCGCGAGTTCGAGGTGACCGCGCACGACGCCCTGGTCCTCCCCGCACTCCGCCTCCAGGCGCTGGCCCTGCTCGCGCTCGGGCGCTGCCGGGTGACCGGCGACCTCGCGCCGCTGTGGCACGCAGTTCGGGGCATGGACCACAGCCTACGCCGGGACGTGCTCTCGCTGCGCGAGGCGCGCCATGTCCTCGAGGGCTGAGGGAGCCGCTCGGGTTCACCACGTCTCGGGCGCAGGCCGGGCGTCGGGTTCGAATGTCCAGGCGCCGGGTGCAGTCGGCCACAGCCGCCCGCGCACGGCCGCCCGCTGTACCGAGCAGGACATCTTGCAGCCTGACCTCGGCGTGATCTTGTAGGCTGCAGCATGCAATCGCAGTTCGTCCTGTCCGGTGACCGCGCGTACCACATCGGCGTTGCGCCCCACGAGATCGCGCGCCAGCTCGTGCTCGTGGGCGACCCGGCGCGTGCGCTCCGGGTCGCAGCGCGGTTCGAGCGCATCGATCACGAGGCCCGCCATCGGGAATATGTGACGCTCACCGGCAGCTACCAGGGCATGCCCGTGTCGGTGATGGGTACCGGAATCGGGACCGACAACGTCGAGATCGCGCTGGTCGAGGCGTATGGACTGCTCGAGTTCGACAGCGATGGCGGGCGACGGCCTGGCGACCGGGGGCCGGTGACCGTGCTGCGGGTCGGCACGTCTGGGGGCACCCAGGAAGACATCGCGCCGGGCACCCTCGTGATCACCGCACTGGCGGTCGGGCTCGACGCGACCGGGCTGTATCTGCGCACGCCGGACGACCCGGAGCTCCAGGCGCTGGAGGCCGACGCGCGCGCCGCCTTGGTGAGGGGCTTGCCGCCCTCCCGGTTCGTCGATCGGCTTCATCCGTACGCGTCCCGGGCGTGCGTCGACCTCGTCGCGGCGCTGGTCTCCGCCTCGGCAGCTCAGCCCCACGTCGTCGGGATCACGGCCGCTCTGCCGGGGTTCTATGCCGCATCTGGCCGATGGATCGAGGGGCTCGACAACGTGGTGCCAGACATCAAGCAGCGGCTCGCCACGCTCAGCTGTGGCGACCTGCGCCTGGTGAACGTGGAGATGGAATCGAGCCTGATGCTCCAGGTGTGTGCTGCACTCGGGTGGCACGCGTCGACGATCTGCCCGGTGCTGAGCACGCCGAGCGGCCACGGCGGGCTGGCAGACCCAGCGGCCTCGGTGGAGGCTGCGATCACGGCGGGGCTCACCGCGCTTCGGGCGCGGTGGCGAGGCTGAGCCGGCCGCTGAGGGCACTCGCAGGGAGACACGGTCGCACCTTGACGACAGGAGGGCCCGGTGGGCAGCACAGGATTCGAGATCCCGTTCCGAAAGACCCGCGACGTGGCGTCCGATCCCGTGACATTGCTCGCCGATGTCTGGCAGCGGTGCACCACGGGTGTCTGCGGTGGCAGGCAGGCTGGGCAGGATGCACCGACGAGTGGGCTGACCTGCCTGTACTCCGCGCGGATCACCCTCAGGTCGGCCATTTGATTGTCATCACGATCGTCGGCGTCGGCTGCGCAGCCGAGAAGCCACCCAGCGACGCGGACACGGGCGTAGAGACCACTTGGACCACTCCACCGCTCACATTCTCGGGCTATGACGAGCCGCCATGTGTGCCGGACGGCGACGGTCGATGCGAATGCGACCTGACGCTCGTCTATGAGCCCGCTGGCCTCGAGTGGCTGGCGCCGTGCACGCACATTCCGAACAAGCCGCAGATCTACGCGGTGGACGTGGCGATTCCCCCGGTACGTATCTCTCCTAGGATGGACGAACGCCCGCTCTCACACGAACCGGCGCAGGGGCAGGAGGTCTGTAGGCAGCCGCTTCCAAACTGCAACTCTTGACCGCGATGAGACTGGATGCGTCCTTGCGCTTCACGGCGCCGGCACGTAGCGTGTAGCCATGAACACGTTTTCTCCGCTCGTTGGAACCGTTCTAACCCTGGGCACCTTGTGGCTCACCTCGTGCTCCGGTGGTGCGGACAAAGACGCCGTCAGCCCCAGCAGCGGTGTGGACTCTGGGGTGGACGGCTCGGGTGGCCTGGACACCGATGGCCTCGCGAGCTGGGACGATGTGCGGCCGATCATCGAGGACCACTGCAGTCGATGCCACAGCGCGAACCGGCTGTCGACCTATCGCCGGCTCGAGACCCACAGCGAAGTGACGAGCCTGCGCGCCAACATCCTCGACAAGCTGCGGGTCTCGCCCCCCCGCAACCTGCGCATGCCCGTGGCCTCGAACCACACAAGCGACGAGGGCTGCACACCGAGCCATCCGACCGTCAACGACAAGCGCCTCGATGACGACGATCTCGCCACGCTCATCGAATTCCTGCAGCGCACCGACCACCTCGACTACACAGACGAGTACCCGCCGATCGTTGCCCCCACAGTGCCCGCGCTCGCTGGCGCCGTCGAGCAGACCTCGACCCAATTTGAGGTGCTGAACGACGGCTTCCTCACCCACCCGGACGGGAACAGCGACGAATTCATGGACGAGTATGGCCACGACGAGCGCGAGTACGACCAGATGGAGGACGACTGGTTCTGCATCCAGTTCGATCCCAGCCGCATCGATCCCGGCTACCTCACAGGCGTGCAGGTGCTCACCGACAGCGGGCAGATCTACCTGGGCTCCCAGCTGGTCATCGACACGACCGGCGCCAGCGACGCCGCAAAAGCCAGCGCAGACGAGCGCGGCGACGACTGGTATCGGTGCGACGCGGGCCTCGGCTTCAGCGACGCCACCCCGCTCTGGCGCACCGTGCCCGGCGGCGAGGCCGTCACACTCCCCGAGGCGACCGGCCTTCGCTTTGAGGCGGGCTGGACCTTTGTCCTCCGTGTAGACTTCCACACCCACTACGACACGTACGAATTTGAACGGCTCGAACAGGACGGCGTCATCGACGACGACGCCGGCACCATGACCTGGTTCAATCGCGCGACCTTGCGGACCACCTGGGCGACACCGCAAGACATCACGCGAGAGCTGGAGTGGGTGTCTGTGGAGCCCAGCACCCAGGTCGAGCGTGATAGCTTCTCCGTGGCGCGCGGCGAGAGCACGCTCCGCTACACGGCCACGATCCCCGCCGATGCCGACACCGAGTATGCGGTGTTCTCCGCAGAGGTCGGCATGGGCAAGCTCGGTCAGGCAGCGAGCCTCGCGGATGCCTCCACCTCGGCCTGCGTGACGAGCAACACCGACTTCAGCCCCAAGTGGATCGAGCAGGCCATCTACGCCGAGGGCGAGGCGCCGACCCTCGACGCCAGCAGCGTGC
Source organism: Myxococcota bacterium (assembly GCA_047609825.1). Taxonomy (GTDB): domain Bacteria; phylum Myxococcota_A; class UBA796; order UBA796. The sequence continues at coordinate 17,741 of JBLFXJ010000021.1, read as the reverse complement.
TCGACCTGCAGTGCACCTACCGCAACGAGACCGACGAAGCAGTGACATGGGGCGCCGAGAGCGAGGCCACCGCCTGGGGACGCAAGGAGCGCTGCAGCGCCGTCGTCTTCTACTACCCGAGGTCGTGATAGAAAGGGCCAATGCATGTAATTATGGACTCGGCACACCGGTGCGCAAGTGGGTTGATCGGATGATCGTGGTTCCGGGTGCGTCTGTGGTGAGCGCTCGGAGGTGCTGGAGCGCGCGCGGGGCCGGGGCAACGTGATCCGTCGTCTGCGAGGGAGGCGACGAGCGCGCCCGAGGGCGGGCTCCCTGGAGCCCTCTCGGTGCTGCACAACTTATTTTGGGCCAGTCCGTCAGCCGCGACGAGAGCGGGAAGTGCAGCCACAGGCCGTAGCTGAACTTGGTCACCACCACGTGGTCGCCGACGAGCAGCGCGGGGACCATCGAGCTGCTTGGAATGCGAAACGGCTCGGCGATGAACGCCTGGACGGCGATGATGGCCGGGATGACCAAGACCGCCAGAATCGCAAGGGCCCAGGGTCGAACCCCCTGACGGGTGCTCGCTATGCCCGTCGGGGCTGGCTGGAGGTCTTCGTCGCTCGCCATGCATGCCCCCTGGATTATCCGAAGGGCTAGCATCGATAAAAAAGCTCTACGAACCGTCACATTCAGCCTGCGTTCTCCTCCGGCGGTTTCGCGGCGACCCGGCTGGATCGTGTTGTGGAAGGCGCTATCCAGCCCTCTCCCGGCTCGAGCGGCGCCCGACAGTCCGTTCTTCGCGCTGTCGCACGCCCAGGTGACCGGCAACGCCGCCGCGTACACTGCGTTCTGCCCTGGCGGCAGCGAGAACGTGCACGGGTGGTCGATCCAGACCGTGGAGGAGTCGCCGATCGAGCCGTGCCTGAAGGCGCAGAACTTCGCGTGTCCGCTCGGGGCGGGGTCGTGCAGCAAAGCCGCCTGCGACACGGTGCCTGACAACGACGAGTCGATGTTGTACATCAACTGCTACCCGTCGGCCTGGTTCTGATCGTCGCTGCGGGGCCTGCCGGAACCGCGCTGGGAAGCACCCCTGGCATCAGGTGACGGGGGGCCGGGGTCCGACTCGGCCTGCGGTGTGGGTCGAGGCGCACCCGTAGTCACAGACATCGTGGCATGCTGGCGGCGCCCCCCCGTTCGGAGCGCGCGTGGCTCCCTCTGACGACACCACCTTGCACCCCGGGGGCCCCGAACCCCGCCGGCTGGCCCCAACGCTGATGCTGACTGTGGCGTACCACCCCGACCCGTCCAGGGTGGGGGAAAGCGCAGTGCTCACGGCCGGAGCGCAGCTCACCCTCGGTCGCTCATCCGCGATGTTCCACCTTCCCGATGGGCGGGCGACCGGGCCGCTGGCCGACCCGTATGTGAGCCGGCGGTGCGCCGAGATCACGGTCACCGCGGGCGGGATCACGGTGCACCCCCATGCCGCGGTCAGGCTGAACGCCGTGCCGGTGGTCGGGTCGGCACGCCTCACCCGAGACGACCTCCGCCGGGGGTGCTGGCTCACGCTGCAGGATCGGGTCGTGCTCTGCGCGCACCTCGGCCTGGCCCACGAAGCGGCGGGCGACGACCTCGGCATCGTGGGCCACAGCGACCCCATCGTGACCGTCCGGCACGAGCTGCGTCGGGTCGCGCCGCTCGAGGTGCCCGTGCTCCTGCGCGGCCCCACGGGCACCGGCATGGAGCTGGCGACGCGGGCGCTCCACGCTGAGAGCGCACGGCGAGACGGGCCGTTCGTCGCTGTGAACATGGCGGCGATCCCCCCCGGCCACGGCGGCGAGCGAGCTGTTCGGACATGTGCGGGGCGCGTTCACCGGCGCCGCGCGGGACCGCCTCGGGCTGTTCCAGGCCGCAGACGGCGGCACGCTGTTCCTCGACGAGGTCGCCGACACGCCGCCGGAGATCCAGCCGATGCTCCTGCGCGCGCTGGAGACCGGCGCGGTGCAGCCGGTGGGGGCCGACGCGCCCCGCCAGGTGGACGTGCGGGTCGTCGCCGCCACCGACGGCGACCTCGAGCTGGCCATCGCCGAGGGACGGTTCCGCACCCCGCTGCTCCACCGGCTCGGAGGCTACGCGATCGAGCTCCCGGCGCTGGACCGTCGCCGCGAGGACATCGGGCGGCTGATCGTGCACTTCCTCGGGAGCGAGCTCGACGCGGTGACTGACCCAACTCGGGGACTGCACATGCCCACCGCCCTCGTCACCGGCGCCACCGGCCACCTCGGCGCCAACCTCGTCCGCGAGCTCGCGGCCCACGGCTGGACCGTGATCCCGCTGGTGCGGGTCACCTCCGACCTGTCCGGCCTGTCCGGCCTCGATCTGCCGCTGCGCTACGGCGACATCCTGGACCCTGTGAGCCTGACGACGGCGATGGAGGGCGTGGACATCGTGTTCCACGCAGCCGCCGTCCACACCGACTGGGCGCCCGACCCCGACGCCATCCTGCGCCCCGCCGTGCAGGACACCGAGAACGTGCTCCGCGCCGCCGCCGCCGCCGGCGTGCGCCGCGTCGTGTACACCAGCTCGAGCAACGCCGTCGGGTTCACGCCAGATCCGTCGGCACCCCGCGACGAGCGGACCTGGAACGAGGACCTGCACCTCCCGTACGTGGTGGCCAAGGTCCGCGCCGAGGAGCGGGCGTGGGAGCTCGCGGCGGAGCTGGGTCTCGACGTGGTCGCGCTCCTGCCCACCGGCGTGCTCGGACCCCACGACCACCGGATCACGCCGACCACCGCGTTCATCCGCGACGTGCTGCTCGGCCGGGCGCCTGCGCTCGCCGCCGTCGGCAACTTCGTACACGTGGGCGATGTGGCCCGGGCGCACCGGCTGGCCGCAGAGCGCGGGCGCCCCGGCGAGCGGTACCTCATCGGCGGGGAGAATCTGCAGCCCGAGGCGTTCCTCGCGCTGGTGGAGGGGCTGACGGGCCGCCGCCCCTCGGTGCTCCGAGCGCCCCGCATTGCACTGCTGGCCCTCGCTGCAGCGATGGAGTCGTGGGCCCGACTCACCGCCAGCCGTCCCGGCCTCACCCGCGCGATGGTGCGCACCATCCACGGCCGTCACGCCGCGTTCGATGTGCACAAGGCGGCGGAAGAGCTCGGCTTCGAGGCCCGTGGTGCCGAGGCCGTCCTGGCCGACACCGTGCGCTGGCTCACCGCCATCGGGCAGCTGCCCCCCCGCGGCCGGGCGTCTCGCGGCGTAGGGTGTGCGAATGCTGGAAACCTTTCCCGCCAACCCCCGGTACGACCTGCTCCACCCGCCGGGCAGCGGCGGCATGGGCCGCGTGTACGCGGTGCAGGATCGCGCCCGCGGGGAGCGGGTGGCGCTGAAAAGACCCTCACCCGCACCGATCCGCTCGCGGTGTACCTGTTCAAGCAGGAGTTCCGGGTGCTGTCCGATGTGGTGCACCCGAACCTGGTCGGGCTGTACGAGCTGGACGCCGTCGACGACGTGCTGTTCTTCACCATGGAGCTCGTCGACGGGGCGGTGGACCTGCTCCGGGCGATCCGGGGCACGGCACACGCCAGCGGCCACACCTGGTTGACCCTGGGCGGCGACCTCGACCCTGACGCGACCCTGCCGCCCGCGCTCTTCGCGGACGACGCCCCTCTTCCGCCGGGCGACCTGCCGGCCCCCACCCCCCTCGACCCCGAGGTGCTCCCGCGGGCCCGGCGCCTGCTGGGCCAGCTCGCCGAGGGCCTGGCGGCGCTGCACCACCGGCGCCGGCTGCACCGGGACGTGAAGCCGTTCAATGTCCTGGTCACGCCCGAGGATCGGGTGGTGCTGGTGGACTTCGGGCTGGTCGCCGCCCTCGATACGGATCTGGTGGCCCACGACCGGGTGATCGCGGGCAGCGTCCCGTATATGTCGCCCGAGCAGTCCATCGGGGACGAGCTCACCCCGGCCAGCGATTGGTACGCGTTCGGTGCATTGTTGTACGAGGTGCTCACGGGTCGGCCCCCGTTCGCGGGCGCCCGCGCCGCGGTGCTTGCGGCGAAGCGGGGGCGCGAGGTGGTGCCGCCGCGGCAGGTCGTGTCCGGTGTGCCCGACGACCTCGACGCCCTGTGCGTCGCCCTCCTCGACACCGACCCGACGGCGCGCCCCCTCGGCGATGCCGTTCTCCGGACCTTCGGGCACGCGGCCATGGCGACCGCCCTGGTGGCACCCGCGCTGGTCGGGAGGGCGCGGGAGCGGGCGGCGCTGGACGGCGCCCTGGGGCGGGTCCGACACGGCGAGCCGGTGACCCTGCACGTGCGGGGCGCCTCGGGAATGGGCAAGTCCAGCCTCGTCGCGGACTTCCTCGGGAGCATCGCCCCTGCGGAGGCGCTCGTGCTGTCGAGCCGGTGCTATGAGCGCGACCATGTGGCCTTCAAGGCGGTGGATCCGCTGGTCGACACGCTGGTGGCGTGGATCGCCGGTCTGCCGCCGGGAGAGGCGGAGGTGCTCGCGCCCCGCCACGTGCGCGCGTTGGCCCAGCTGTTCCCCGTGGTCGACCGGGTGGCGGCGTTCGCCCAGGCCGGCCAGCGCGACGCCCCCGCGGCGGATCCGCGCGAGCAGCGGCGCCGCGGGATCGAGGCCCTGCGGACGCTGCTCGCGCGGGTGGCCGAGCGGCGCCTCCTCGTGATCGCCATCGACGATCTCCAGTGGGCCGACCGCGACTCGGCCAGCGTCCTGCGCCAGATCATGCGCCCGCCCGACCCGCCGGTGGCCCAGCTCGTGCTCGCCTACCGCGCCGAGGCGCTGGAGCACTCCGACGCGCTCCGCCAGCTGCCGCCGCCCGCAGCCGGCGCGGTGGTCACCGTGGGCCTGCTCGACCCGGTGACCACGCGCGAGCTGATCGCGTCGCTGGTGGGCGATCGACGCGTCGACGTGGACGCGCTGGCCGACGAGGCGCGAGGCAGCCCGTTCTTCGCGACGGAGCTGGCCTACGGCGCCCTCGCTGGCACGGGCCTCGGCCTGGACGCGCTGCTCCGCAGCCGGGTCGCGGAGCTGCCCCCTGCGGCGCGGGTCGGCCTGGAGGTCGTGGCTCTGGCGGGGCCGCCTCAGAGCGGCGTACGAGCAGGCGGGTCGCGGGCGCAGGGCGGCCCAGGCCTACCTCGCGGCGTGGGTGCACCTGGGCGACCACGCGCTGCGCTGTTCGGCCGCCGAGACGCTGCTGTGGTCGGGCCACGCGGACGAGGGGCGGGCGCTGCTGGTCGAGGTGCTGGCGGCGGTCGGGGTCCGGGTCCCGCGGTGGCGGTGGGCGATGCTGCTCCTGTCGGTCGTGCGCCGGATCGCGAGTCGCCTGCGAGCCCCGGTGATCCGTTCCCGATCCGCCGCCTCGGCCGACCCGGGCGCGCTCCGCCGGATCGACACCCTGGCCCGCTCCGGGTTCGCCATGGTGATCTCCGACCAGGAGCTCGGGTGGAGCCTGCTCAGCCAGGCGATCTACGAGGCGCCGTCCCGGGGCGACGTGCCGCTCCAGATCAACGCGCTCGCCGCCGAGGGCTTCATCTGCCACCTCGAGCCTGGCGGCATCGCGCGCTCGGCGGCGTGCTTCGCCGTGGCCGAGGAAGGCGCCCGCGCGGCCGACCTGCCCGGCGTGCTGGCCTGGGTGCTGATGTACCGCGCCGTCGCGGCCGTGCAGCTGGGGCGGATCGCCGAGGCGCGCACGATCATGTCCGAGGCGCGCGAGACCTACGCGAGCGCGGTGCCCGGGTCGACCTCCTGGCTGGCGTGGGCCGACCTGTTCCTCGCCGCGTTCCGCGGCTACCAGGGCGACCTCGACGGCTCGGCCCGAGCGCTGCTCACCACCATCGAAGACGCGCAGGCCCGGGGCGATGTGGGCATCGAGGTCCACGCCTGGCTCGGGATGGGTGTCGCCCCCGACCTGATCCTGGACGACCCGGACGCCTGCGACGCCCACGCGACCGGCGCCATCGGTCTGTGGTCGCAGGCGCGGTTCGACCTGATGCACTTCTACGCCACCATCACCCGGATGCGGGTGCGGCTGTACCGGGGTGACACGGCTGGCGCCCTCGCGCTGTTGCAGGCCCACCGGCACGACGTGCGCCGGTCGGGCGCGCTGAACAGCGGCAGCAACCGCGTGATGTGGGCCGCAGTGGCGGGCTCGGTGATCGCCGTCGCCGTCCGCGAAGGCCCGCTCCCCCGCAGCGCGCTGCGCGAGGCCACCCAACTCGCGAAGGGCGTGCACTGGCCCGACAGCTGGTTCGGGGCCTGGGCGCACGTGGTGTTCGCCGCAGTCGCACAGGTGAACGGCGAGCCGGAGCGCGCGCTCGCCGACCTCGACCGCGTCGAGGCCATCGCCGTCGAGCAGGAGGTGCACACCTGGGTCGATCTTGCGCGGTACCGGCGCGCCCAGATCCGGCGCGACGCGGAGGGGTTGGACGCAGCCCGAGCCGCCCTGCGCGCGCGGGGGGCCCGCGACCCGGACCGGTGGGTGGCGTCGTGGTGCGGTGAGCTCGATGGGTGAGCGGCGCCGGTGCCGCGATCCTGTACCACCGGCTCAGGCCGACGGCAGACCGACCGCATGGGCGAGCAGCGCGTCGAGAGGCACCCGGTGCAGCGCCGCGGCGTGGGTGGCCTCGAGCACCACCGGACAGGCCTGGCCCTTCTTGTACGCCTCATACCAGCTGCCCGCGCACACGCACCACCGGTCACCCTCCTTGAGACCCGGGAATCCGTGCTCCGGGACCGGGGTGACCAGGTCGTTGCCGTGATCCGCCAGGTGCGCGAGGAAGGCCTCGTTCACCTGGGCGGCGACGGTGTGTGAGCCTCGGTCGGAGGCGTCGGTGTTGCAGCACCCATCGCGGAACCAGCCGGTTCGTGGAGAGGTGGAGCAGGTCTTCAGGGGCGTGCCGAGCACGTTGAGTGGGTCGAACATGGACTGGCGTATATCCGTCGAGGCCATGCGCGGTCCACGCTTACCTCCGCGGCGGCGGCGGCCGGCGGTCGTCGGGAACGCATGCCAGTGGCCCCTCACCCCCGTGGGGTGGGCCGAGGCAGCTGCCGTCGAGGATGTCGCCCTCCCGGGTGACCACCTCGCACACGTCGCTCTCGGCGGCGTCGGCGCAGGCCTCGATCGCCTCGGGGGGCGGGCCGCGGCGGTCCGGGCGGTCGCCGCCGGGCGCGCTGGGCTCGGCGGCGGCGGACAGGCTGAGGGCGAGCAGCGGCATGACCAGGAACGGGCGGGCGAGACGCATTTGATGACTCCTACGGTGCCGTCGAGTGGCCCCCACTCCCTCTGCGAGACGCATGCCGCCAAGATAGCTGGCGTCTGCCCGATGTCGGACGGTTCGTGACCGCGGGATCCGCAGCGCACGCTGCAGGTCCTGCAGGTCGACTACAGCGCGCCGCAGACCAGGCCCGTGGCGCCCGCGGGGGCGGTGGCGCGGATCCCCGTGGCCGTGCCGCTCTTCGCCTCGTACTGGCGCACCGCTCCGTCGTCGTCGAGCACGAACATCCGCTCTGGCGGGAGCACCGACACGCCGTGGATGCCGCCTTCGAAGCCGATGAGCGGCATCTCGGCGCGCAGCGTGCCGTCTTCGGTGCACGAGCGCTCCCACTCGGTGCTGTCGGCCGGCAAGGTGTACAGCATGCCTCCCCGGGTGTCGATGAACTCGCCCCAGGTCTCTCCCAGTCGGAGCCCGGAGCTGTCGCCACGGAGGGCGGCCTCGTCGGGGTAATAGCGGATGTCGGGACCCTCGTTCAGCAGCAGCCCCTCGTCGAACGACGCGAGGCCCCAGCAGGCGCGGTCCAGGTCCTCGACCTCGCCGGTGCGCGGGTCGATCCGCACCAGGCCCTTGCGCTCACAGGCATACACGATGCCGGCGAGCTCGGTCATGTCGCGGGCATCCACCGCGCGGGAGAGCGGGGTGGTGCAGGTGTCGGTCAGGCCGCTGCCCACGGCGAACGCGACGAGGCTGGCGTCGGTGACCGTCCAGCACCAGGTGGCGCCGATCAGGGGTTCGCACTGGGTCTGCAGGGGCACATCATCCAAGGGGCCTTCGGGGCACGGGGCCTGGTTGTCCCACGCGGTGTGGCCGTCGGTGGTGCCGTTGTTGCCGCCGCTGCCGCCGCTGCCAGCACCGGGAACCGTCGCCGCCGGCTGTGCCGAATCGACGCCGTCCTTGCCCTCCCCGCCGCACGCCATGGCGAGCACGAGCGCGAGCGCGATGAGCCCGCCGATCACGAGTCGCGGAGCCATGACCACCCCCCCCCAAGATCAGTCCCGTATCCGCTCCGTGGCGTCACCAGAGATTCAGCGGGCGATTGCCACCGAAGAGGCCACCAGCTCCCACGCCACCTTCTTGCCGGCCTCGGGGTGGTCGGTGGCACCCTCGGACTCGAAGTGCGCGAGGGTGGCGGGGTCGACGGCCTTCGACACCAGGGTGCCCTCGACATCGCAGGCCTTGCCCATGGAATCCTTGGCGATCCCGAACGAGTGCTCCTTCATCGTGATTCGCATGGTGTGGCCTTCGCCATCGCGCACCACCGCCCAACAGCCCGCCTTCTGGCACACCTGCGTGAGCTCCCCGTTCACCCGCACGGGCCCCTTGGCGTGGGCGGACGGGTCTGGGAATACCGACTTCGCCGGCAGGGCCGTGGCGACCTGGAACGGCTCGCCGAAGTAGGTCCACGCGGCGTCATCACGGGCGGCCGTCGCCGCTCCTGCCGCGGGGGCTGCCTCAGCCGTGCTGGGGGCCTCGGCCGGTGTCGGGGCCTCGGCCGCAGGAGTCGCGGCTGAGGGTGTGGCGGCGGGCTCGGGCGCACCGCAGGCGATGAGCAGAGACAGGGTGATGGTCCGCATCTGACCTCCAGACCTGCCGGCTAACGTGCAGGCTGGGTCGGAGGCACGCCGGGTCTCACCCGACGCGTCCGCGGTCGGCTACAGCTCTACGGTGGCCACGCCGCCGCAGCTCGCCCGCACCTCGGCCACCGCGGGCTCCGGCGTGGTGGCGTTCACTTCCCACTGGTCACGGCGCGACTTGTACCGCATCTCGTCGACGTACGCGCCGTCGCCGTACAGGTCGAGGGTCGCGTCCGGGTCGCTGCAGGTGGCGTACACCTTCAGGCGTCCCCGGCGGTACTGCGTGTAGGTGATCTCCACGTCGCAGGCCGGCGCACACTCGAGGTCAGCCCCGGAGCAGTCCTGGTCGATGCCGTCGCCGCACACCTCGGGCGCGCCCGGGTAGATCGACGGGTCGAAGTCGTTGCAGTCCACGGTCTCGTCATACAGGTCGCCGTCACCGTCTACCGGCGGGCAGGCCTCGTCGGCGCCAGAGCAGTCCTGGTCGATGCCATCGCCGCACACCTCGGGCGCGCCCGGGTAGATGGTCGGGTCGGCATCGTTGCAGTCCAGCGTGTCGTCGAACAGGTCGCCGTCGGCGTCCACCGGGCAGGCCTCGTCGGCGCCGGAGCAGTCCTGGTCGATGCCGTCGCCGCACACCTCGGGCGCACCCGGGTAGATGGTCGGATCGCTGTCGTTGCAGTCGACGGTCTCGTCGTACAGGTCACCGTCGCCATCGGCGGGCGGGCAGATTGCGTCGGCGCCGGAGCAGTCCTGGTCGATGCCGTCTTCGCACGCGTCGAAGGCGCCGGGGTGGATCGACGGGTCGCCGTCGTTGCAGTCGACGGTCTCGTCGTAGCCGTCACCATCGGCATCAACAGGCGGGCAGATCTCGTCGGCGCCGGAGCAGTCCTGGTCGATGCCATCGCCACAGATCTCGGGAGCTCCCGGGTAGATGGAGGCGTCTCCATCGTTGCAGTCGACGGTCTCGTCGGCGCCATCACCATCGGCGTCGACCGGTGGATCGCTGTGATCGGCCTCCCACGCCGAGAGCGCCGCGGCCGGCTGGATCAGCCCGGCACCGAACACCGAATCCCAGCCCCCGCTGCCGAGATCGAGCGCGTTGTCGGCCAGGTAGGTGTGGGCCTCGTCGGCGGTCGCGCCGCGGGCGATCAGCAGCGCGGCGGAGGCCGCCACGTGCGGCGTGGCCATGGATGTGCCCTGGAAGAAGCGGTAGCTCCACGACTTCGCGCCGCGCCGACCGACGCTGAACGTCTCCTGGAGCACGCCGTCGGAGTAGCCGTCGCCGTCCAGGTCCACACCGGTGTCGCCGCCGGGGGCCGCGAGGTCAACCTGTACGCCCGCGTTGGAGTACCACGCGCGGTCGCCCAGCACGTCGACCGCTGCGACGCCCACCGCGCCGGGGTAGGCCGCCGGGTAGTCGACCGTGGCGCCGCCGCCGTTGCCGGTCGCCGCCGCGACGAACACGCCGGCCAGGTAGGCGTTCCACACGGCCTCTTCTTCGGCGATGGACGGCGACGTGGAGCCGAGGCTCATGTTGATCACGTGGGCGCCGTTGCCGACCGCCCAGTCGATGCCGTCGATCACGTCGGCCGTGTAGCCCGAGCCGCCGGCGTCGAGGACCCGCACGGGGAGGATCGCCGCGTCGTAGGCGAGGCCGGCCACGCCGGAGCCGTTGTTCGTGGCCTGGGCGATGGTGCCCGCCACGTGGGTGCCGTGGCCGTTCTCGTCGTCAGCGTTGAAGTCGCCCCCCGAGAAGTCGCGGCCCGGGAGCAGGAGCCCGATCCCGTCGTCGGGACCGTTCGACACGCCGGTGTCGATGACCGCCACAACGATCGCGGTGCCGGCGCTGGTGTCGAAGCCGGTGCTGATGTCCCACGCGGCCTCGGCGTCGACCTGGTCGAGGTGCCACTGCAGGTAGCGGTAGGGGTCGTCGACCTCTGCCGAGATGCGCCGCACGTAGTTCGGCTCGGCGTAGCGGACCTTTCCGCTGGCCTCGAGGGCCTGGACCGCGTCGTACACCGACACGCCCGCGGGGAGCGCGTACAGGCTGGCGCCGACACCGCCCAGCCGGCGGAGGCGCTGAAGGTTCTTGCCGCCGATGGGAATCACAGCGGGGCCCTGGCCAGCCTCGAATCCGACGATCACCTCGCCAGGCTTGAAGTCGGCCACGGCAGGTGAGCTGGAATCGGCCGCAAAGGCCGATGGAATCAACGAGGACAGCAGCAGGGACACAACGAACATGGGCACACTCCGGTCGGGGCCGTGAACGCTGTAAGCGGTGGCTGACACCTTCGCTGACAGCGATCTGACATGGGAGTGTCATCAGGCCCCGAGGCGTCCCTTGCGCGAGGGTAGGATGGGTCCGGAGGTGTCCCTTGCGCATCGTCGCCCTGACTCTCGCCCTCGCTGTAGCGCCCGCGGCGCTCGCCCAGTCCCTCACCCTGTCCGGCGCCTGCCCGGGCCCCGTCGACATCACCGTTACTGGCGTAACTCCTGGCGCGAGCGTGATCATCGTCGCCGGCAGCGGCGTGGGCAGCACCCCGATCCCGGCCGGTGGCTGTGCCGGCGTCGACACCGGCCTCGACGGTCCCCTGCGCAAGTTCGGCCCGCTGCGCGACGCCGATCGCGATGGCGTGGTGAACATCCGCCCCACGATCCCACGCGATGTGTGTGGGCAGATGCTGGTGGCGGTGGATTCGGAATCCTGCGGCGTATCGGCCCCACGCGGCTTCGGTGGTGACGCTGAGCCGTTCGACAACGAGCTGTGGGTCGACGGCTACGCCTACGCCGCCATCGATGATGCGCCGGTGTACTCCGCGTATGGCGACTGGATCAACACCTGCCAGACCGACCCCTACCCCCTGCCCGAGGGGTGGGAGATCGTGCCCAACTTCCCCGGCGTGGAAGACATCATCTACACGGGCGCCTGGGGCACCCACTGCATGTTGGTCGAGGCAGGCTGCACCTACGGCACGTCGAACTACAGCTACGGCAACTGCTATGAGCCGTGTGGCCTGATGGGCGACGACGGCGCTGGCAACTACTGGGCCACGTCGTGCTCACGGCGTGTGATGATCCGTCGTCCGCTGTAGCAGCCCGGTGAGCGGAGCCCCGTGACTGGGGCTCCTCCACAGCCTTTCCCTCCGATCACCCCGCTCGGAGGTCCCCATGCGCGCCCTGTTCGCCGCCCTCGTCCTGTGCCCCGCAGCCGCGCTCGCGGCACCCGTATTGTCTGGTTCGGGCGCCTGCCCTGGCCCAGCCACGCTGGATGTGGTGGCCGTGACGCCGGGAGCCTCCGTGGCGTTCCTCCATGGCTCCGGGCCCGGGTCCGACACCATCCCCGCCGGCCCGTGCGCCGGCGCACCGTCGGGCCTGTCGGGGCTCACCTACCTGACGATGGTTCGCGATGCAGATCGGGACGGGCAGGTGCGCCTGTCGCCCACCCTGCCGCTGGGCGCCTGCGCCCGCACTCTCCAGGCGCTCGACGCCACCAGCTGCGAGACCAGCAGCCTGCTCGATCTCGGCGGGCTGGGCGGCGGCGGCGGCGGCATCGTGCCCGGCGACACCGACAGCGTGGTCTCGTTCCTCGGCGGCGACGTGTTCGACCCGGTCCGCGGCGTCACGGACGCGTTCGGCGTGATGGAGTTCCGCTGCTCCGCGTGGGAGGGCGACGTGTGCACGTCGATGCTCACCCGCAACCCGGCGGACGAGTGCGGCGCCTACCCCAACAGCGATGCCTGGCACACCAACCTGTACGTGAACAGCTCCGAGTCCCGGAACTGCGCGCTGATCTGCCTGGCCACCACCGGCACGGATGCGTGGGATGTGTGCGAAGGCGGCGACCTGAACGCCGATGCCTACTGGGCCTACTCATGGTCGCAGACCGGCATCGAGTGCTCGGTGTCGAAGTACCTCTGGCGGTCGCAGGAGGTGGCAGACCAGTGCGATCCGTACTGCCTGAACATCGCCCACGGCACCAACTACGGGGGCTCGCCCAACCTGCGGCTGCGCTGCACGGACTGGTAGGGCTCTAGAACCCGCGACCACCGAGGCGCTGCGCCACCTGCATCGCCGAGGTGACCGCGCCCTCCTGCAGGCCATTGCCGAGCCACGCGCCCACGATCCACGTGCGCCGATGGCCCTGCCAGGCGCGCACCTCGGGTCGGGCGCGCAGGGCGTCGACCGTGTACTCCGGGGTGATGTGGCGCTGGCTGTGCAGCACCCGGTCGGGTGCGATCTCCGATTCGAGGCCGAATGCGAGCTGGAAGATGCGCCCGCTCACAGGGAGGCCTGACATCGGGTTCAGCGTGGCGGTGTAGCCCCACCCGTCGCGGCCCTTCACCATGTCGAATGGCGTGTGCACCGGCACGCCCCAGCGGTCGTGCAGGTCGTCGTCGTGGATCTGGGTGCTGATGGAGCGTGAGCGCCAGGCCCCCAAGCGCCGGCGCTCGCCCCGGTCGGGGTGGGCGAGCAAGGGGAGGATCGCGCCGGGCGGTGTCGCGAACACCACGTGGTCGAACCTGCAGGTGGCGCCGTTCACCCGCACTTCGACGCCGTCATCGTCCCGCAGCACCTGCTCCACGGCGGCCTCGGTCTCGATGCTCACCCCCATGTCGTCGATCAACGCCTCGAGCCAGGCCCACGCGCCACCGACAAACCCGCTCCACTCGCCACCGAACACCATGCGGCGCAGGAGGGGCACGGTGAGGGCGGCTGGCAGCGCGCTGGTCTCGGCGAACGGCGTGGAGAATGCGTACATCATCAGCGTGCGCATCCAGGTGGCCATTGGATCGCCCTGCAGGTAGGCCTGGAGCGGGTTGGCGTACAGGGAGTCCATGGTGGCGTGGGCCGTGCGGTCCAGGAAGGCGGCCCGCTGCACCGTGGGGCGCACGCCGCGCAGGAGGTACCGCGGGCGCTTCCGGCGCGGCAGCCATCCCACGGCCTCCGGGGTGAGGATCGACCGCCCTGGGGTGGCGGTCATGGTCACCGGGGCCGACACCGGGCGACGGCGGGCCCCCACGCGGTCCATCAGCCGGTGCGTGTTCGGGAAGTTGCTGCGCTCGAGCAGCACCACGCCCGCGTCGAGGGTGGTGTCGCCGAGCCCGAGCTCGCCCGCGGCAGGCACGTTGCCGCCGAGGGTGCGCACGTGCCCGCCGAGCACCGGCTCGGACTCCAGGACGGTCACGCGATGCGCGGGGTCGAGCATCCATGCCGTCGCGAGACCGGCCGTACCGCCGCCGATCACAGCGATCTCCATCACTCCCCCAGCGCCGCCCCGGGGGTTTTACCGATCACCGGCGTCGGCGCACGCCCAGCAGCAGAAGCAGCGCCCAGCCCACAGCGCCAGAGCCCGCGTCGGAAGCGCATCCACAGCCCGTGGGGCCCTTGCCGTCCCCCTCTGCGGTCAGGCTGCCGTCCTCGCCATCGCAGTCCTGGTCCACGTCGTCGCCCAGCTCGTCCGGGGCCCCCGGATAGGCGTTCGCGTCGGCATCATCGCAGTCCGAATCGTCGGCCACGAAGCCCACGGGTGCGCGGCATGCATCTTGGGTGAGCGCGCTGTCGCCGAACCCGTCGGCGTCGCTGTCGGCGAACCAGGTCTCGAGCAGGCCGTCGTCGACCGAGCCGTTGCAGTCCTGGTCCACGCCGTCGCACACCTCCTCCGCACCAGGGCGCACGCTGGCGTTGGTGTCGTCGCAGTCGGTGCCGTCGGTGACGTGCCCGGCCGGCGGGTCGCAGGCCAGCACCTCGGTGGCGGGGTCGCCGGCGCCATCGCGGTCCACGTCCAGGTAGAACCGGCCGCCGTCCGCGGCGCCCACGTCGATCAGGCCGTCGCAGTCCTCGTCCACGCCGTCGCAGGTCTCGGCCGCACCCGGGAAGATGGTGGGGTCGTTGTCGTCGCAGTCCTCGAGGGCCACGAAGCCGTCGCCGTCGGCGTCAGTGGTGGCGCCCTCGGGGGCGTTCGGGCCGCCGTAGGCGCCGATGTCGGATCGGGTGCCGTCGGGGTCGACGAGGTCGGGCGTTCCGGCGTCGATCAGCGGGCTGCCCTCGGCGGGGTAGATGGACTGGTCGCAGCCGCCGCCGAGCACATACTCCCGCAGCACCGGGTCCGTGTCGACCATGCCGTCGCCCAGCACGTCGGGGGTGAGGTCGCCGCCGAGGTCGGACGGCGCGTTGTTGAACAAGGCCGAGTAGGCGAGCGCGCCGCCGAGGCCCGAGGCGCTCACGCCTGCGCCGGAGGTCGACCACCCGACCAGGTTGTTCACGAACACCACGTCGGTGTCGAGGGCGCGCACGCCGCCGCCCTCGTCGGCGCCGTTGCCGAGCACGTGGTTGTTCACGAACGCGGTGGTGCCGGCCGACGACAGGTGCAGGCCGCCGCCGAACTCGCCCGCGACGTTCTCCTGGAACACGTTGTTCGTCCAGTCGGACTGCCCATAGCCGGCGGCGAGCACCCGCACTCCGCCGCCGCTGGCGGTCGCCGTGTTGGCGCAGAACAGGTTGCGCACACCCACGAGCCGGTTCGTGGCCTCGATGGACACAGCACCGCCGGAGGTGGCGCTGGCGTTGGCTTCGAACCGGTTGTCTTCGAGCACCAGGGCGGCACGCGAGCCGTTGGTGGTGTTCAGGCCGAGGGCCCCGCCCCGGTCGGTGGCCGTGTTGCCGATGAACGCGCTGCCGGCGATGCGCAGGGTGGGCTCAGCGGTGTCGGGGCGCCACCGGATAGCGCCGCCCTCGCCGTCATAGGCCCGGTTGTCGTCGAACCGGCTGCCCTCGATGGTCAGGTCGCCGCCGGAGCCGGCGTAGATGGCACCGCCGAAGGTGGCTTGGTTGCCCGTGAACGCGCTGCCGCGCACGGTGCCCCGGGAGTTGGCCGTGGTGGCGATGGCGCCGCCCACATCACCGCCAGTGGTGTTGGCGTCGAACGCCGAGTCTTCCACGGTCCACGTGCTGTTGTCGCCGAACCGCGCCGCGGCGCCCTCGCACGAGTCGTCGCACAGGTCGATCCGGGTGGAGTTGCCCTCGAACCGGGTGCCGCTGACCGTGACCTCGGACGACAGGGCGTACAGCGCGCCGCCATCGCGCGTGGCGATGTTGTTCTCGAACGCCGAATCTTCGATGATGAGCGTCGAGCTCACCACGCGCACGGCGCCGCCGAAGTCACCATCACCGTCCACGAACGCGGTGCGACGCAGGGTCACCTCCGCCCCCTCGGCGCTGATGTGGGCGCCCCGGCGGGTGGTGCGGTTGTCGACGAACTGGCAGTCCTCGGCGACCAGGCTCCCGTCTTCCACGATCACGCCACCGCCGTCCACCTCCACATCCGCCCCGGTGATGGTCACGTCGCGCAGCACCAGATCGCCCCCGTCGATCGCGGCCCCTCGGCCGCCGCGGGGCGACAGCACCACGTGCTCCACAGTCACCTCGGCCGACACCTCCAGCAGGTCGCCGTCCCGGGCCACCAGCACGGGTCGATCGGCGGGGTCGGCCGCGCGCAGCGTGACGTCGACATCCACTCGCAGCGCGCCCATGTACTCGCCGCCCGCGATCTCGATCACGTCGCCGTCTTCGGCCTCGCCGAGCGCTGCGCTCACGGTGCGGTAGTCGCCGGCAGGGCCGACGGTCAGGGTGGCGGCCTCTGCCGCCGCGAGGAGGATCCACATGCCCACCATCGCTCGCTCCTTCGGGTGTCGGTCCGCAGGATAGCCGCAACCACCGGGCCTGGCTCGACCGGCGCGGGCCCGTCGCCTGCAGAGCCCGCATGCCGGCCTGCAGAACCCGCACCTCCGCCGCGGTAGTTTGGCGAATCCGCGCGTTTGCCCGTGGTCGCGTTCTTGGCACTCCCTTTGCTCTGTCCTCCGGTGTGCCGGCGCGCGGCCGGCACCAGCAAGGAGCAACCATGCGCATCGCGACCCTCTCGATCGGACTTCTGGCCCTGGCCCTCACCGGCTGCGGCATCGGCGCGGACAGCTCGGCGGTGGACGAGCTCCTCCTGTCGTCGGTCTCGGGCGAGGAGGACTACCTGGCCGGTACCTCCCGCTCGGCTGGCGAAGACGGTGCTGCGGGCGACCGGTCTGCCCCACCGCCGATGTTCCGCGAGTGCGACGCGGAGGGCACCTTCGTCGGCCTGTTCGACGCCTATGACGAGGACCACAGCGGTGAGCTCGAGGCCCCCGAGGAGGGCGACGTGATCGCCGAGCACGGCGGGCGGCCCGGCGGCCCGCGGATGGCGCTGCTGCACATGCTGCACCTGGTGTACGACGTGGACATGGACCGCAGCTTCGACGCCGACGAGCAGGCGCTGATCTTCGACGACTTCACGGCCCGGTGCGAGACCATCCACGCCGAGGTGCTGGCCGAGTTCGACGCGGACGGCAGCGGCGACCTGGACGAGGAAGAGCAGGAGGCCGCTGGGGCGGCCCACCGGGCGCGCATGGAGGCCGAGCGCGAGGCGATGGATGCGTGCCGTGAGTCCTGCGAGGGCGGTGGGCCGCTCGAGGCGGGCGGCGGACCGCCGGATCGCGCCGAGGGCGAGCGCGGTGAGGGACCGCCGATGGGCGAGGATGGCGCGCCGCCATGGGGTCCGCTGGAGGAGGAGTTCGACGCGGACGGCGACGGCGCCCTGTCGGATGACGAGCTGGCGACGCTCAGGACCGAGATGCGCGAGCGCATCCGCAGCGCCGACCGCCCCCACCCTGACTGCGGCTGAGCCGAGCCGGCGCGGTGCTCATGGCGAGCGCCGCGCCGCAGGTGCGTGGATCCGACGGACGGTTCGGCTACAGGTCGACCCGAACGGCACTCACCGCCCGGTCATCGCCGTCGGAGTGCTCCACCAGCAGCAGCACCGTGTCGCCATCCGCGGCGAGAACGTGCTTCGGTCGAGGGTACTTGCCGA
>JBLFXJ010000020.1:0-40785 GCA_047609825.1 Myxococcota bacterium | reverse complement strand
CGCCAGCAGGGGACTCCGCGGCCAGGAGACGAAGTCCCCGGCCGCGGAGTCCGCGATGCCGCGGATGGGGAGGACCCACGCCAGCAGGCACCGGCTCTCCCTGATCCCGTCCGAACCACGATCTTCGGCCCATCACAAGCCAACGCCCACCCCGAACCGTCCGAACCCAGATCCTCTCCCCACCTCGACAATCCGATCCCGATGACAGAACCCGACCGATCGGTGCAACATTCTCGTTGCGCTTCCGTAGTCCCTGTACTCGCGCCCTTCGCTGCGCCGCGACCCCCGCCGCACGGACCTCAGGTCTGCGTTGGCCGTGGTCGCTGCGCCCAGAGGATGGCCGGGTGACCTCGATCCGCGTACACTCCGGCCGGCTCCCGAGAACCATGGACGGCGATGCAGGGTTTCTTCGACATTCTGGTCTCCTTCCCCACGATCGTGTTCTCGGTCTCGCTCGGCCTGGTGCTGCTGTACTGGGTCACCGTGATGCTCGGCGCGGCCGACATCGACCTGATGGACGGCGTGCTCGACGGTGCCGGCGAGGGCCTCGAAGGCGCGATGGACGGTGCCATCGACGGCGCGCTCGATGGAGCGATGGATGGTGCCGTAGACGGCGCCGCCGATGCCATCGACGGCGCCGTGGAGGCCGACACCGACCTCGACGCCGACATGGACGGCTCCGCCGAGAGCTTCAGCGCGCTCAAGTTCATCGCGAACGCCCTCCGGCTCGGCCGGGTGCCCGCCACCATCACCCTGTCCCTGTTCGTGTTCGGCGGCTGGTTCACCAGCTTCCTGCTCACCTGGACCGCACTCCAGGCCAGCGTCGCGCTGCATGGAGCCGTGCTCGGCGCCTTGATCTTCCTCACGGCATCGCTCCTCGCCACCGCATTCACAAACGTGGCCACCCGCCCGGTCGAGCCGGTGTTCAAGGTGGCCCACGCCCGCGAGCGCAACTCCCTCGTCGGCGAGGCGTGCGAGATCACCACGGGCCGCGTCGACGGCCGATTCGGTCAGGCCATCGCGATGGTCGGCGGCGACGACCTGCTGTTCCAGGTGCGCTGCGACACGGCTGACAACACCCTGCGAAAGGGCCAGCGCGCCCTGATCGTGTCGTTCGACCGCAAGCGTGAGGCGTTCGTCATCGAGCCCCTCACCGCTCCACTCGGGGCCCCGGCGCGTGCCGGTCAGTCCCTGGCAGCCCAGGCCGCCACAACCCGCAACAAGTCTCTCTCGGAGGAGTAGCCTCGATGGAAATCGTTTTGCTCGCTGTCGCCAGCGTAGTCGCTCTCTTGGTCATCCTCGGAGGGGGGGCGATGATGGTCGCCCGGTTCTACCGCAAGGTGGACCAGGGCAATGCCCTCATCGTCAACAAGATGAGCAACGAGCCCGACGTTACGTTCACGGGCGCCGTCGTGCTGCCGATCATCCACCGCTCCGAGGTGATGGACATCTCGGTCAAGACCATCGAGATCGCGCGGTCCGGCCACGAAGGCCTGATCTGCCACGACAACATCCGCGCTGACATCAAGGTCAGCTTCTATGTGCGGGTGAACAAGACCAAGGAAGACGTGCTGAAGGTGGCCCAGTCCATCGGCTGCAAGCGCGCCAGCGACCAGGACACCCTGGAGCAGCTGTTCGTCGCCAAGTTCTCCGAGGCACTGAAGACCGTCGGCAAGCAGCTCGAGTTCGAGCAGCTGTACACCCAGCGCGATGACTTCAAGGACCAGATCATCGACGTGATCGGCCGCGATCTCAACGGCTACGCTCTCGAAGACGCCGCCATCGACTACCTCGAGCAGACGCCGATTGAGAAGCTCGACAAGGACAACATCCTCGACAGCCAGGGCATCCGGAAGATCACCCAGATGACCGCCGAGCAGAACGTGCTCACCAACCAGCTCCGGCAGAACGAGCGCAAGGAGGTCACCCGGCAGAACCTCGAGGCGGACGAGGCGATCCTGGAGCTCGAGCGCCGTCGGGCCGACGCTGAGGCCAAGCAGCAGCGCGAGATCGAGACCGTGAAGGCACGCGAGGCCGCCGAGACCTCCAAGGTGCAGTCCGAAGAGAACCAGCGCGCCCAGATCGCCCGGATCAAGTCGGAAGAGGAGATCCAGATCGGCGAGCTGAACAAGCAGCGCCAGGTCGAGGTGGCCGACAAAGACCGCGAGCGCGTCGTGGCCATCAAGTCCGAGCAGGTCGAGCGCGACCGTCAGATCGAGGAGATCTCCCGCCAGCGCGAAGTGGAGCGCCAGGAGATCGACAAGGAGATGGAGCTCGAGGTCAAGCGGAAGGAGATCGCCGAGGTCGTGCGGGGCCGCATCGTCGTCGACAAGAACGTCGCCGAAGAGGAGGAGCGCATCAAGGATCTCCGCGTGCATGCGGAGGCCAACCGGAAGAAGGACGTGGCGATCATCGGCGCCCAGGGTGAGGCCGAAGAGAACCTCGTGAAGACCATCAAGGAGGCCGAGGCCGACGAGAAGGTCGCCGAGTTCAAGGCCCGGGAGAAGGTCGTGCTCGCCAACGCCGACCTCGAAGCGGCAGAGCGTACAGCCAAGGCCCAGATCCGGCTCGCCGAGGGTACGCAAGCCGAGGTGGCCGCCCAGGGCATGGCCGACGTGAAGGTGCGCGAGGCCAACGCCATCGCGATGGAGAAGGAGGGCGTGGCCGAGGCGCGGGTGCATGTGGAGAAGGCCCAGGCCCAGGCCCGGGGCGAGGAAGACCGCGGCATGGCCCGCATGAAGGTGCGCCAGCGCGAGATCGAGCTCGAGACGCAGCTCATCCGTGAGAAGGCCGTGGCCGAGGCGCAGGGCAAGGAAGCCGATGCGGCCGCGGTGCAGAAGCAGGGCGAGGCTGCGGGCGCGTCCATCCGGGCCCGGCTGCTGGCCGAGGCCGAGGGCAAGTCCGCCGGCGCCGATGCGCTGGAGAAGGAGCTGCTCGCGATGGCGAAGGGCAAGGAGGCCGACGCGCGCGTGATCGAGGTGGCCGGACTGGCCGAGGCGACCTCCATCCGTGAGCGGATGTCCGCCGAGGCCGCAGGTCTCAAGGCCAAGCTCGAGGCGATGCAGGCCATGGAAGGCGCGGCGCGCGAGCACGAGGAGTTCCGCATCCAACTGGAGCACGACCAGACCATCCGGCTCGCTGCCATCGAGGCGCAGATGGCCGTCGCGGCGGAGCAGGCCAAGGTGCTCGGGGAGGCATTCGGCAACGCCGACATCCAGATCATGGGCGGCGACGGCCAGTTCCTCGACAAGTTGGTCCAGGCGGCGAGCGTGGGCAAGGCGCTGGACGGCTTCCTCGCCGAGTCCCCTGCAGCCAAGGGCGTGCTCGACGCTGTGAAGAAGCGCATCGCGGGCGACAGCAGCACCGACAGCACCGACGCCTGAGCCTCGGCTCTCCGCCGTCGGGCGTGCGCTCCGCACGCCTGCCGGCCCACACCCGCTCTCGCCCCTCGCTCACCTGAGCGGGGGGCGTCCGTCTGGCCCGCCACCACCCCAGGGCACCCATGTCCGACGCGCAGACCCCCGCCACACCGCAACCCGCAGATGCGCTCGAGGGCGGCAACTACGACGTGATCCGAACCCGTCTCAGCGGGCTCGGCGACACGCTGCACACCTCCACCGCGGCCCTCAACGACCGCCGCGAGGGTGCGTTCGGTAGCACCGAACTCGCCATCCTCGGCAACGAGCGCGTGCGCACCGAGAACAACTGCGTACCGGTGGACATCGTCCAGGTCGGCGGCGAGCTGTTGTTCGGCTACAACGTCCACATCGGCCTGAAGCGGCAGATCACCGCCGCCGACGTGCTCGCCCTGCAGAAGTTCGAGCGCGCCGAAGGGGGCTTCGGCTTCCACGCGGTGCAGGAGGAGTCCAAGCTCGAATTCCTCACCGACCGCACCTTCGTGCGGGAGTTCGGCGAGCTGTACCAGTACTACAAGGACGCCCGGCTCATCCAGCTCCGGGTCACCGAGACCAAGCTGCTCGCCGTGTTCCAGACCGGCGCCACCGCGCGGGATGTGAAGGTTCTCCGCTGGGCCGTCGACCCCGACGGCACCACCACCTACATCGACAGCCGCGGCGAGCGGGACCACGTGTTCCCGCCGACCCACGACTTCGAATGGACGGCTACCACCCGCGAAGACCATGTGCGCGGGCGCCACCCCCACGTGAACGTACTCGACCTGGTGTTCGTCGAGACCGTCGGCGGAGATCTCACGATCAAGGTCGATAACAACACAGAAGATGGCGAAGGCATCTACTCCGAGGCGGTGAACGACCCGAACCAGTCACTCGACGACGCAACAATCCACTACGCCCGCCGGGGCGCCCTGGTGCTGCTCAAGGTCCGGCCCTACCGGGAAGAGGCCTTCCGGTACCTGGTGTACAACATCAACACCCGGCACGTGCTGCGCATCGACACCATCGGGCACTCGTGCGTCTCGCTCCCCGAAGACCACGGAATCCTGTTCCCTGGCGGGTACTACCTCCGCGACGGTGAGTACAAGGTCTTCGAGCAGGAGGGCATCGACGACCTCGAGTTCGTGCGCGCCATCCACGCGCCGAACGGCGAAGATGTGATGTACGTCTTCCACCGGAGAGACGAGGGCCAGTACGCGCTGTACCCGTACAACCTGATCCGGAAAGAGGTCGCCACCCCCATCCAGTGCTCCGGCTACAGCCTGTTCGAAGACGGCACCTTGGTCGTGTTCCGCGCGACGCCGGAGCCCACCCGCGTGCACCCGATGCAGGTGTGGCAGACGCCGTTCATGTCGCCCGAGGCCTACGAGGCCGCGCCCACCGATGACTCCCTGCTCGGCCGGATCGGCAACAAGGAGCTGGTGCGCGGCATCTCGGACGCGTTCACCCTGGTGCGTCTCACCCGCAACCAGGAGCCCACGCGGGCGATGTACGAGGAGCTGGTCGGCGCGTGCAACCGGTTCGCCGATGCCTACTACTGGGCGGCGGACGCCGGAGTCGGCAACCTCCGCGCGGTCGTGGAGGATGTGCGGCGTACGGCCGAGCTGATCATCGACGAGTTCATCAAGGTCCAGACCCTGAAGGCCCGGGCGAAGGAGGTGCTGCGGACCGCCAAGGCCGAGCACGCCAAGCTGCTCACCGATGTGCGCACCGAGTACTTCAAGCGGATCGACGAGTTCCTCGGCGCGATGACCGCGCTCCGCACCCACCGCGGCCACCTGATCACGCTGAAGGAGACCCGGTACGTCGACCTCGAGGTGCTCGACGCCCTCGAGGCCGAGGCCGTGGAGCGGTTCGACAAGGTGAGCCGCGACGCCATCGGATTCCTCGAGGGTGACGCTGCGTTCGAGCCCCTGCGCACCGCTCTCGACGCGCTGCTCGTCGAGATCGAGGCGGTGAGCAAGGCCACCGAGCTCGCGCCGCTCACCGAGCAGCTCGACACCACCAGCGGAGGCGTGAACCTGCTCGCCGAGGTCGTCGCCGGCATCGAGGTGGAGGATCCCACCCGAAAGACGGTGATCCTCGACCAGATCGGCGAAGTATTCTCCCACGCCAACCGAGTGCGTGCGGTCCTCACCAACCGCACCAAGGAGCTGAGGACCGCCGAGGGCCGGGCCGAGTTCGTCGCGCAGTTCAAGCTGTTCGGCCAGTCGGTCCAGTCCGCGCTCGCGCTGTGCGACTCCCCCGAGGCGTGCGACGACCAGCTGTCCAAGCTGCTGCTCCAGCTCGAGGAGCTTGAGGCGCGGTTCGGCGACTTCGACGAGTTCCTGCCCGATCTCGCCGACAAGCGCGACGAGGTGTACCAAGCGTTCAGCGGGCGCAAGCAGACCCTGGTCGACGAGCGCAACCGGCGCATCGACGCCCTGATGACGGCCGCCAACCGCATCGTCCAGGGCGTGCAGCGCCGGTCCCGCGCGTTCAAGGCCGAAGACGAGCTGAACACCTACTTCGCCTCCGACCCGATGGTGCTCAAGCTCGGAAGTCTGGGCGACCAGCTCGACGGGCTCGGCGATTCGGTGAAGGCCGAGGAGCTCCGATCCAAGCTGAAGTCGGCGAAGCAAGACGCGCTCCGCGGACTGCGCGACAAGATCGACCTGTTCGACGGCGACAGCAACCTGGTGCGGTTCGGCAAGCACCGGTTCAGCGTGAACACCCAGCCCCTCGAGATGACCCTGGTGCCGAAGGGCGACGCCGTGGCGCTGCACCTCACCGGCACGGACTTCCACCAGTCGGTCGACGACCCGGAGTTCGCCGCCACCCGTCCGTATTGGTCACAGACGGTGATCTCGGAGACGAGCGAGGTGTACCGCTCGGAGTACCTCGCCTACTGCCTGCTCTCGGATGCTGAGGCCGGGCGCGCGGGGCTGTCCATCGCTGAGCTGGAAGCGGCGGTGCTGCAGGAAGGGCGGCTGCTCGAGACGGTGCGCACCTACGCCGCCAATCGCTATGAAGAGGGGTATGACCGAGGGATCCACGACGCGGACGCCGTGCGTATCCTCCAAGCACTGGTCGGCCTGCGCAAGACCGCCGACCTCCTCCGGTTCCCGAGCACAGCGCGCACCCTCGCCACCCTGTACTGGGCGTTCTGTGAGGACAAGCCCGCAGAGGGGTGGGTCGCCCAGGCCCGATCCCTCGCCAAGCTGCGCGACGCCCTGGGCCTGTCGCCGGCGCTCACCCGGTTCGTCGACCACCTCACCGCGTCGCTCACCACCTGGCACGCCGACGCTGGCTTCGACCCCGACGGGTCGTGGGTGGCGGCCCAGGGCGCGCTCGCTGGCCAGTACCTGTTCGAAGTGCTCGCGCGCCAGCCCGTGCGGTTCGTGTTCGGCCAGGAGGCCGCCGAGCTGCGGGACGGGCTCCTCCGGTGGCTCGAGGACCACGGCGGGAGCATGCGCTTCGAGGACGCCCTGCGCCCCCTCGCCGACCGCCTCGACCTGCGGTTCACCATCAAGCAGGCCTGGCTCGAGACCTTCGCGCAGAACACCGACGACGAGCGCTACACCGCACTGGCTCCGGTCGCCGCCGAGGCGGCCACGATGCTGCTCGTAGGGCGCACCATCGACGCCGACGTGTCGGGCGGCACGGGCGCCACCACCGTGGAGGGCCTGCTCGGCCAGCATCCACGGGTGGTCGAGCGCCGGCTCGACCTGCGTCTGTCCGAGTTCGTCGAGCGGCTCCAGCGGTTCGACCATGAGCGAGTGCCAGGCTTCCGGGACTACCGCGAGCGCCGCACCGCGCTGGTGGAGCACTGGCGAACCACCCTCCGGGTCGACGAGTTCCAGCCCAAGGTGATGACCGCGTTCGTACGCAACAAGCTGATCAGCGACGTGTACCTGCACCTGGTGGGCGACAACCTCGCCAAGCAGATGGGCGCGTCCGGCGCCGGCAAGCGCACCGACCTGATGGGCCTGCTGCTGCTCATCTCACCGCCCGGCTACGGCAAGACCACCCTGATGGAGTACATCGCGAGCCGGCTCGGGCTGGTGTTCGTCAAGGTGAACGGACCCGCGCTCGGCCACTCCGTCGAGTCGCTCGACCCCAGCGAGGCCCCCAATGCCACGGCCCGGCAGGAGGTGGAGAAGGTGAACCTGGCGCTCGAGATGGGCAACAACGTCATGCTCTACCTCGACGACATCCAGCACACGAACCCCGAGTTCCTCCAGAAGTTCATCTCGCTGTGCGACGCCAGCCGGCGCATCGAGGGCGTGTGGAATGGCCGCACCCGCACCTATGACCTCCGGGGCAAGAAGTTCGCCGTGGTGATGGCGGGCAACCCGTACACCGAGACCGGCGACAAGTTCCAGATCCCCGACATGCTCGCCAACCGCGCCGACACCTACAACCTGGGCGATGTGCTCGGCGGGCGCGAGGACGTGTTCGCCCTGTCATTCCTCGAGAACGGGCTCACCTCGAACCCTGCCCTGCAGCCGCTGGCTGCCCGGCCCCAGAAGGATGTGTACACCCTCATCCGCATGGCAGCCGGGGAGGAGATCAGCCCGAGCGAGCTGTCCCACGACTACTCGGCCGTAGAGCTGAACGAGATCCGCGGCACCTTCGCCCACCTGTTCACCGCCCGGGATGTGCTCCTGAAGGTGAACGCCGAGTACATCCGGTCCGCCGCCATGGAGGATGCGTTCCGCACCGAGCCGAGGTTCCAGCTCCAGGGTTCGTACCGGAACATGAACAAGCTCGCCGAGAAGATCGTGCCTGCGCTCACCCCGGACGAGGTGCTCGAGGTCATCTCCGACCACTACCGCGGCGAGGCCCAGACGCTGACCACCGGTGCGGAGTACAACCTGCTCCGTCTCGCCGAGCTCCGCGGCCTGCTCACCGACGAAGAGGCCCAGCGACTCGGCAAGATCCGTGAGGAATACCGCCGACGCCAGCTGATGGGTGGTGGCGACGATGACCCCGTGGCCCGGGTCACCGGGGTGCTCTCGGGAATGGCCCAGAACCTCGTCCACCTGGGCGACAAGCTCACGGGCGATGCTGTGCCCACGCAGCTCGCCCGGCTGGACGACAACCTCACCGGCATCCGCGACGCCCTCACTCTCACCACCGGCGGCGCGTCCCAGGAGCTGGCCGGCATCCGCGAGGTGCTCACCAGCGGGGCCGGCACCGAGGAGCGGCTGGCTGGGCTCGTGGCGGCGCTGTCCACCATCGCCACCACCCTCGAGGCACGCCCCGCTCTGGAGCTCGACAAGGTGGAGCGCGGCATCGGGTTCATCGCGCGGCACTTCCAGGGCGTTCAGCGGGGCGAGATCCCCGGCGTCCAGTCCATGGTGGAGCCGCTGCAGGCCATCCACCAGGCGCTGGCACAGTCCGGTGGCGGCAGCGACGCCACGCTCACCGACGTGCTGCACGAGCTCCGGGGGCTGCGCACGGCACTCCAGGAGCGGGCGGCCGCCCCGGCAGCCGCAACACTCCCGCCTGGCCCCACGCCGGTGCATCGCAGCATGGCGGAGAGCCGCCAGAAGCTGCTCGGCCAGGCGCAGCGGGCGCTGAACAACGACATCCGACCAGTGGATGCCGGCGACGACTCAACGCTCGCGGCGGCCCTCAGCGTCGTGGAGATCCTCACCGTGCACATGGCGGCCAGCGCCAAGGCGCGGCTGCCCGCCGAGCTACACGACGCCTTCGTCTCAGACCTGAGGCGGAGCGTGGCGAGCGCGGTGGCCGACCTGGCCAGCGGCTCCAAGGGCTGAACGCCGCGGCGCTACTTGGTCTTGCCGATCAGGATGTTGACCCTGAAGTCGAAGATCATCCCGCCGACGCCGCTGCCCGCGGTGGACGTGGTGGTGGTCGTGGTGCCCGTGCCCGTGCCCGTGCCCGTCGTCGTCGTCGTCGTCGTGCCTGAGGCGGTGGCGAACAGTGGGATCTCGAACCCGAACTCCGGGAAGATCTTCACGCCATCACTGACCTTCGCGGCGAATCCCAGGGTCGACCCAGCCGACATGCTGAGCGAGCTCGCGGTGGCCCCACCGCCGCCCCCGAAGAGGAACCGGGGATGGACGCGCGGCCCGATGACGAGTGCCGACTCGCCGACGGGCACGTCGATCAGGAGCGGCAGCGGCACACCGACGAAGCCGCCGCCCACGCCCCCGATCGACAAGAACCACACCTCGAGCGACGGCGCAGGAGAGACGATCACGCCATCGTCACCGGTGACCTGGAACTTTGTCTGGAACTCGAGGCCGTTGGTGCCCAGCCGCCCGCCGAGGTCCACCGTGTCGCTCACGCCGTACCGCACCGCCAGGTTCAGCGCGGGCGCAACCCCGACGAAGCCGCCGGTGGAAGCGCCGAGCACGCCCGGCTCCACGCCGAACTGCACATTGCCCTCACCGTTCGTGCGGGCGGTCTGGCCGGCCGAGATGGCGCAGCCGGTGGAGGCGAGGACGAACGCGAGCAGGATGGGACGACGCATGAGGGCTCCAGAAATGGGATCGATGCCGGGACAATACGCGACATGCGGCTCGCAGGGGGGAGAAATCTACGAGGGAGCGCCCATGTTCGCGAGATCACGTTCTACCACCACCCGCACCACGGTCCCGTTGGACCACGGCTGACCGGTGAACGCTTCCAGGGAGTGCGTGCCGACGAGGGCGTTGGGGTTCGGATCACCGCCGAACGGCACCACGACGACATCCCGTGCGAGGGTGGGGTCGGACTCGACCACCACACGAAGGCGTCCGCCAGGGCCCTCGAGGGTGCACGGTCCGGCCGGCAGGGTGTCGGGGTGAGCGGTCGCTGGACTGCTGCCGTCGCGGAGCCAGTGGTTCATCGTGCGGAGCGGCCGCACACTCGTCACCATGCGGAGCCCGGGCGACGGGTCGGGCACTGCGGCAAGAGCGCAGAGGAACTCCGGAACGTCCAGGCGAGCGACCCCACGCCACCCGGCGGGAGTGGACGAACCGCCCCGGAGGCCGGCGACCGCGCGGGACAGTGCCGCCGCCGGATCTGCCGGCAGCAGGCGGTCGAGCACGCGGCTGCCGAACAGCGGGCGCCCGGCCGCCCGACACAGGTCGGCGAGGATGCGCCAGTCGGTGCGGGCCTCCCCCCGCGGCGGCACGACGGCCCGGTCCACCCGCACGAACCCCCGCCGGCGCTGGTGCGCGGTGTGCAGCCCCGCGGCGTCCCGCTCGAGCCAGGTGGCGGCGGGCAGAACAGCGTCAGCCAGCTCCCCGGTCCGGTTGATGAACAGGTCGACGCACACGAGCAGATCGAGCGCTGCGAGTGCGGCCGAGGCGTCGCTCCCGGGCAGCGCGCGGGCCGGGTCCCCACCGACGACCACCAGCGCCTTCACCGCGCCCGACCGGATGTCTCCCGGAAGAGTCGCCGCCGCCAGCGTCCCGAGCACCGCCGGAAACCGACCGTCCGAGCTCCGCAGATCAGGGTCGCGACCGCGGATCCCCAACCATGGGGCCAGCCGGGCCAACCCCACCGGTCCGGGCTGCCACCGCCAGCCCCCGGGCGTGTCGAAGCCGACGAGCACGCCCTGCAGACACACCGTGAGCCACCAGCCCAGAGTGCCGTGGGGTCCGAGCAGGACCCCGAGGCCGGACCACACCAGCGGACGGTCCGCAGCGAGCAGCCGATCCCGCAGATCCACCAACGCCGCACTGCACAGGCCGGTCGCGGAGACGACCCGTGGCGTGTCGAACGGAGCCACCGCCGCCGCCAGCGCCGCCGGTCCCGAGCGCTGGGCCAGCGCCTCCCGCACGAGCCACGCGAGCAGGAACACGTCGGTTCCCGGCCGGGGTGCGAGGTGAAGCGCAGCCGCGCGCGCGGTGACAGAGCGCCGCGGATCCACCACCCACAGGTGGGCCGCCCCCTGCCGCAGCTCGCGCGGGCCGGTGGGGTGCGACTGAGACTGGCTCGGCTGGCTCGACAGCGGATCCGTGCCGATCAGCAAGATGCCGTCCGAGCCCTCATAATCCGCGACAAAGGTGCTCATCGCGCTGCCAAACACCTCCTCCGCGACCACGAACTGCTCGCTGTTGTCCAGGGTGAGGCAGGAATAGTGCCGCTGGGTACCGAGCCCACGCTGGAGTGCGGCCAGCCCCAGGACCGCGCCGAGGGAGTGGCCCGCCGCGTTGCCCGAGTACAGCGCAACTGCGTCGGGCCCATGCTCGGCGCGAATTGCCGCGATCCGCCCCCCCAGCTCGCCCAGCGCCTCAGTCCAGCCCACGGGCGTGAGAACGCCCCGGCCGAGCCGCGGCCGCACCACCCGGTCCGCATGCCGCTGCACCCGGGTGTGGAATCGTGTGCCCTTCACGCAGGCAAACCCGCGCGACACCGGGTGGTCCCGGTCCGGCGTGAG
Organism: Myxococcota bacterium; assembly: GCA_047609825.1. Classification (GTDB taxonomy): domain Bacteria; phylum Myxococcota_A; class UBA796; order UBA796. The sequence continues at coordinate 28,992 of JBLFXJ010000020.1, read as the reverse complement.
TGACACCACCTCGCCCTGCAGCACCTCCGCCACGAGCCCGCACGCGGACTCGCACACACGGCAGGTGGTGGCATGGCGCGACATGCCCGTCCGGTAGCCGGCCGGAGAGCTACACGGAACCCCGCGGAAGCGTGCTGGTGTTACTGCGACCGCTCGCACCGAGGTCTCCCCCTGCGCCAGAGCCCACTCGACACTCGTGACTATCGCCGGATCCGACTGACCAATGGGCTTGAGGCCCTGCTCGTGTCCGACCCCGCCGCCGACATGGCGGCCGCAGCCCTCGACGTGGGCGTGGGGCAGTTCCACGACCCGCCCGACCGGGAAGGCCTCGCCCACTTCCTCGAGCACATGCTGTTCATGGGCACCGACCGCTACCCCGACGTTGACGCCTACCGTCGGTTCGTCGAAGACCACGGCGGCGCCACCAACGCGGGCACGGGCCAGGAGAACACGCGGTACTTCTTCCGCATCGACCACCCTCACCTGCAGGGCGCGCTCGACCGCTTCTCCCGCTTCTTCTGCGCCCCCACCCTCGACCCCGCCTACGTCACCCGCGAGCGTGAAGCGGTGGACTCGGAGTACCGCCTCAAGCTGCGAGACGACGGGCGCCGATTCCGCGAGGTGCGCCGGCAGACGGTCAACCCGGCCTACGGGTTCGCGAAGTTCTCGGTGGGCGACAGCCACACCCTCGCCGACCGGCCCGGCCAGCCCGTGTGGGACGACCTGCGAGCGTTCTGGGAGCGCGAATACTCGGCCGACCGGATGGCGCTGTGCGTGCTCGGCCGGGAGCCGGTCGACACCCTGGAAGACTGGGTGCGCGCCCGGTTCGCCGAGGTGCCCGCCCGGCTCTCGACGCCGACGCCGCCCGCGACCCCATACCTGCCCGACCAGCTCGGCGTGCGGGTCGAGCTCCGCCCGTTGGTGGAGGTGCGCTCGCTCCGGCTGGAGTTCCCAACGCCCCATGACCGGGACCACTACCGCGAGCGTCCCCTCGAGCTGATCAGCACCCTGCTCGGCCAGGAGACCGCAGGCTCGCTCCACGCCTGGCTCCGCGAGCGCGGGTGGATCACCGGCCTGTCCACCGGGCGGGACGGCGACGAAGCGCACCGGCTGTTCGTCATCCGGGCGGCCCTCACGCACGATGGCTACGCGCACCTCGATGACGTGGTCGACGCGATCTTCCAGTACATCCGCCGCATCCGCCAAGCGCCCACCCTCGCGCCGTGGTTCGACGAGCAGGCCCAGGTGGCGGCCATTGGGTTCGACTGCCATCAGCCCCCGGCGCCGCTGAACGCGGTGCGGGTGCTCGCCGCGCGCCTGCGAGATGCTCCCGAAGCGCACCTGCTCGACCTGCCCTGGGTGTGGGGCGAGTACGACCACCGCGTCGTGCACAGCTACCTGGCGCTGCTGGTCCCCCACAACGCGCGCTTGTTCGTCGCCGCACCCGACGCGACCGTCGACCGGGAGGAGCGCCGCTATGGCACGCCGTGGTCGATCACCCCACTCTCGCCTGCGTGCCTGGCGCGGTGGTCCGACGGTCCCATCGACCCCGGACTCACCCTGCCCGCGCCGAATCCGTACGTCGCTGAGCGGTTCGACCTGCTCCCCCTAGCCTCGCCAGCCACCGCACCCAGCCTGGTCACATCCGACCCGGGCACCCGGGTGTGGCACCACCACGACATCAGCTTCCGCGTGCCACGCGCCACATTCCGCGCCCAGGTGGTGCTGCCCGTCGCCACCGCCGACCTGCGCGCTCGCGTCACCACCGTGCTCTACGCCGCGATGCTCCGCGACGACATCACCCCACTCACCGACTCCCTCGGCCGCGCCGGGCTGAGCGTGGGCGTCGCCCCGACCTCCGACGGCCTGTTCCTCCAGGTGTCCGGGTATGACGACAAGCAGCCGGTGGTGCTCGACACCGTGCTTCAGCGCATTCGTTCGTTCCAACCTACCGCCCGTCGATTCGATGTAGAGCGGGACCGCCTGCTCCGGCAGTGGCGGAACGCGGGCAAGGACTACCCGATCCGGCAGGCCTCGTGGGTCACCCACGAGCTGCTCGACCCCACGGACTTCTCGTTCGTCGAGGGCGCCGAACAGCTCTCCGCCCTCACCGTCGACGACATCACCCGGTTCGCCGATGGCGCGTTCGGCGCCGTGGCCGTCGACGCCCTCGCCCACGGGAACCTCCCGGCCGATCGTGCTGCTGCCATGGGCGCTCTCGTACAGAGCGTGCTCGGCGAGAGCGGGCCGGCGCCCCACCGCCCCGACCGGGTCGTTCGCCGGATCCCCGCCCACAGCGTGCTCGTCGACCTCGACATCGAGCACGACGACTCGAGCATCGTGGTCACCTGGCAGGGGGCCGAGCCGTCGGTGTCCGAGACCGCCCGCTGGCTCCTGCTCGGCGCGTTGGTGCGCACGTCCTTCTTCCGCGTGCTCCGCACCGACAAGCAGCTCGGCTACTCGGTGAACGCCGCGTACCACCGGCACGACACGGTGCCGGGGCTCCAGTGCAGCATCCAGTCACCCGTGGCTGGGCCCGAGGCCCTGCTCGGACACATCGACGCATTCCACGAGGCGTTCCCGGCCGAGCTCGCCGACACTTCTGCGGAGCGCTTCCGCACAATCCAAGACGGCTTGGTGGCGCAGCTCTCCAAGCGGGACGACACGCTGTACGACCGGACAGCCCGGTACGCCCGTGACCTCGAGCTGGGCGTCACCACCTTCGACCGCCGGCCGCAGCTCGCGGCCGAGGTCGCTGCCACCACGCTCACCGACATGAGCGTGTTCCACCGGCAGCGCGTGCTCGACAACGGCCGCTTGGTGGTGCAGAGCGCAGGCCGGGCACATCTCCGGCCCACCCCTCCCGGCACTGGCCGGAGCACGGCGATATCGATGCTCGACCGCCGGTTTGTCCGCGAGAGGTAAGACTCTGTCATGTCCATGACATCACAACTGTGCTGTATGGATCTATCGATCTGATGACAGCGTTCACCGGAGCCTCGTGTCGCCCCCCACTCCAGACCCCATCATTCGCGCCAAGCGGCCCAGTCGAGGCGTACTCCAGCGCATCGCCGAGCTGCTGGTGGTGTTGGTCGTCGCGCCGGCCGCCCTCGGCGGCACCCTGTGGTTGTTCAGCCAGCAGCCCGTCGACGCTGAGGGCCCATCTCCCCACGTGGCGACCGAGCGCAACATGGAGGTCCTCGACCGGCGCGTGCACAATCACATGCGCCGCCACGGCGAGGCCCCGCGCTCCCTCGACGCGGTCACGTTCTCCGTGCCACCCATCGACGGCTACGGCAACTTGCTCCACTACGTGCGCAAGTCGTCCAGGTCGTGGGATCTCTGGTCTCGCGGCGCAGACGGCGTGAAGGGCGGCACCGGAGAGGACGCCGACGTGTCGTGGACAATGCTCCGCGAGGCGCGCGAGACAGCCATGGCCGATGGCGCCAGCGACCCCGTGGCCCACGTCGCGCTTACGCCGTAGTCAGTCCACCAGCTCCACGCGCACGATGCGGTCGAGCTCCGGGAACGCAGCCTCGAGGTAGGCCCCACCCCACGACTGGGCCCGGCCTTGGTCCGGCCCCTCGCCGCTCGGCGCGCCCTCGCCGTACCCGGAGTGCAGGGCGTCCACCACGTCCATGCCCTCGAGCACCTCGGCGAACGGCGAGAAGCCCATCCCGTCGAGCTGGGTGTTGTCGACCATGTTCACGAAGACCTGGGTGGTGCGGCTATCAGGGCCGGCGGACGCGAACGACAGGTGGCCGCGCCTGTTCGACTCGCGGACCGGATCATCATCGATGCGAGCGTCGAGCCAGGCGGCGGTCACATCGGGGTAGGCGCTGATGCCCACCTGGGCCATAAACCCATCGATCACCCGGAAGAACGCCGCTGAGTCGTAGAATCCGAGGCGCACCAGGTTGTAGAATCGGTCTGCACCGTTCGGGGCCCAGTGGCGGTGCACCCGCACCACGATGTCGCCCTGGCTGGTCTCGAACCGAACGACGAAGTTCTCCGGCGCGGTCTCGGTGGCGAGGGTTGGATCCGTGAGGCCGGGCGCCGCCCCCTCGGGCACGGGCCACGGCGCCAGCTGGGCGTTGTCACCGGCCACCGCAGGGGGCAGCAGGGGATCGGCGGGCTGCGCCTTGGCGGCGAGCACCTCCACCTTGCCCACGCGGTCATCGCATGGATTCGCGCGCCCCCGCAGCGGCTTCCACACCACGTCCATCTTGCCGCAGCCGGCGTCGGCCACCCGTGCTTGCAGCACGCCGGTGACCACTGCCGCGCCCTGGAGTGCGGCCGGCGTGAGGGCGCGAAGCACTTCGGCGCAGGCGTCCGTGAGGCGAGCCGAGCGCGGGAGCTGGGTGTGCATCACATCGCTCCACGCGGTCTGCGGGACCGGCCCCTCCGCCCATGACCGCCCGATGGGCGGGGGCCGCACCACGCCGCGGCCCAGCGCCTCGACCAGCGGGGCCGCCGCCGCGGCCTCGGTCGCCTCACCCTCCAGGCAACCACTCGCCTTCACTTTGTAGCCGCCGCCGACAGGTGCGAGCAGGTCGCCAGGCACCAGGCCGTCCATGCCGCCGGGGAGGGTCTGCCACCCGGCGCGGCCGAGCACCACCGCCTCCGGGATGGGTCGACGGTCGAGGGAGGGTGCGCCGAGGGCCAACGACGCGACAAGGAACAGGGTCATGGCAGTCTCGCTGTGGCCAGGGACGGGTGCGGTTAGCACGTTGAGAGGGAGGCGGGATGGTCCTGCTCTGGGCCGCACTCGCTGTGGCCGGAACACCCGAGCTCGCTGAGGCCGTCCGCGCGGTCGAGGCCTTCGAACAGCACTCGCTGCCCTCGGTACCCAACCCCACCGATCGGGCCGCCGCGGCCCCGTGGGTGATGGCGATGCGCGCGCTGATGGACGCTCGTGACGCCGCCGACGAGGCCGTGGTCCCCGCACTCGCTGGGCCTCCACCAGACGCCGCCGAGGCCCGGGTGCTCTCGGCCCGCATCGCGACCCACCTCGCCGAGCTGGGCGCACAGGCCGACACCCACCGCCTCACCGACTCCGACGACGACCTGCCTGCGGCGCTATGGCGCCGGGCGGAGCAGGCCTGGATCGAGGTGCTCACCGCGGCCGCGGAGGACCGCTGGTGGGGGCCGGCCGCCGACACCGCCCGCGGGTGGATCCTGGAGCGCGACGCTGCGCTGCTGGTGGACGTGGCGCTCCCGGTGAGCCTGGTGTGGAGCCGACCCCCATGCCCGCCCGGTGACCTGGAGTCCGCCCGCAACGCCCACGATCCGGCCCGCTGGCAGACGGAGCTCGCCCTGGGGTGCGCCGCGCTGCCCGACAGCCCGGCCGATGCCCTGGTGGTGTTCGAATCTGTGGTTCGCGCCAAGCCAAAGCACACCACCGCGTGGCTGGGCGTGGCCGCCGCGCAGCGGGCGCTGGGACACTCTTCGGCCGAGGCCCTCGCTGCCGCGCAGGCGGTCGGCGCCCGCAGACCCGAGGTGCGATGGGCGCTGGCAGTGGACGCCGCCGACCGAGGGGTCGACCCCACGCCCTACCTGGAGGCGCGGTGGCCACGGCCCTGGCGTGCCGACGCCGAGGCGCTCAGCGCGGCGCTTCGGTGACCCGTCGAAACACCGCAAAGCCCGAGATCACCGACGACCAGATCGCGTCGGCCTCGTCCGCTTCGGGCACATCCCGGGTGAGGTGCCACAGGGTTCGAAGCCGCTCCTCCTCCCCCGATCCGATCCGTTGACCGACCCACGCCGTGAGCGACGCGTGCTCGCCCCAGTTCACCACGAACGCCAGCTGATCGCCGTGGGCCGAGCCGCGCACGTCAAACCAGTGAGTGGCGTCGGGGGCACCGAGCTCGGTGCTGTACTGGCCCACCAACGTACCGTCCGCCGCGACGGATCGGATCTGGAGCGCCGATCCGCTCTCGTTCTGCCAGGTGCCCACCCAGCCGGGATCGGCCAACGCCACTGCGCACAGCCACCACATCGCCGTCGCCATGCCACCTCCGCTCTTCTCGAATGAGAGTCCACGCCATGCGCGGCCTCGGTCCAGGCCGTACCGCTAACAGGCCATTCCCGCCGTCGCCCCGGCGCTCGCGACGCCAGCAGAAGGGACGATGGCGTCGATTTCGCAGATAAAACATCGTCGAGCGCGGTCCCGCGTTACCCCGGCAGTGTCTGGAGCGGAGTCCTCGCAGTGAAAGCGCGAGGGCGGGCCGCCGGACTCGGGATGTCACCATGACGTTCCGGAGATCGGACCTCCTGTCCGACGCATCCGCGGTATCGAGCCCGCCTCGGCCGCAACAGAGAACGAGATACGAGTATGAGCAAGAAGCTCTTTGTAGGTGGCCTGAGCTGGGGCACCGACGACCAGGGTCTGGGCAACGCCTTCGCGGCGCACGGTGAAGTCACCGAGGCCAAGGTCATCAATGATCGTGAGACCGGCCGTTCACGGGGCTTCGGCTTCGTGACCTTCTCGGACGGTGCCGCCGCAGACGCGGCCATCGCCGCGATGGACGGCTCCGACCTCGACGGTCGCGCCATCCGAGTCAACGAGGCGCAGCAGCGCAGCGGCGGCGGCGGCGGTCGTGACAGCGGCGCACGTGGCGGCGGCTACGGCGGCGGCGGCGGCGGCGGCGGCGGCGGAAACCGCTGGTAGACGCATAGTGGAGAGTCCTCACCTCGGTGAGGCCTCCCGAGGAGCCCCGGCCAGTCCGGGGCTCTGTTCGTTCGAACCGGAGATCCGTGCTTAGATGCAGGATTCCCAGTCGCCGACCTCGTCACCGCGATCATCGAACACGACCCCGGTGAAGCATCCGCGAGCGAACTCGCCGAAGAACACGATGCCAACGGCGTCGCGATCGTACTCGTAGGTCAGGCGGAACTCGCGGGTGGGCTTGTTCATCTCCCAGAATCCGCCATCACCATCGCTGTCTTCGAATGAGCCATCCGACTGGACGGTGACGCGCATGTCGGTGCAGTCACCGATGCAGTAGTTGACCGGCATGACGATGGGGAAGGCTGGCGCGGTGCTCGCGGTGGTGGGCAGCGCGGTGGCGGCCAGGATGCCGATGGTGGAGACGACAGTGGACAAACGCATGGAACCTCCCGGTACGTCACCAGCGTACCGAGGCCCCGCAGCGCCCGCGCGCCGTCGCCCGCACCTTGACGAAACCCACACTACTCTCGGCGCGTTCGAAGGCTCTCCAGCCTGCCCTCAGGGCCAGCCCCTCAGTGGCCGGCGGCATCGCCCCACAGCTGCTTCAGCCGGGCATCGCGCCCGCAGCCGAGGCGATAGCGCGAGTAGTGCGACGGGTTGGTCTTGTAGAAGTCCTGGTGGTAGGCCTCGGCCTCCCAGAACACAGCGCTGTCGCGGATGTCGGTCACCACCGAAGCGCCGAGCGTCGCAGCGGCCTTCGCCTTGGACGCCTCTGCCAGGGCACGCTCCTCCGGCGAGCCCACGAACACCGCCGAGGTGTACTGGTGACCGCGGTCGCAGAACTGCCCGTCGGCCTGGGTGGGGTCGATGTTGTGCCAGAACACGGAGAGGAGTGCGTCGTAGGTCACGATCGTAGGGTCGTACACCACCCGCAGCGCCTCGATGTGCTGGGTGGCGTGCGAGGAGACCTGCTTGTAGGTGGGCCCCTCGATCGTGCCGCCGATGTAGCCAGAGGTGGTGGAGACCACGCCCTTCATCTTGTCGAACGGCTTCTCCATGCACCAGAAGCACCCCCCGGCGAACACCGCCTCTGCCTGACCCGCTTCGAGCGCGGGTGCCGCAGCGGTGCGATCGGTGGAGGCAGCCGTGGTTGCCGGGCTCGCCGTGGCGCTGGACGGGTCGCCGCATGCGACGAGTGCGAACAGCAGCGGGAGCAGCTTGTGAGTCATTCGATACCTCGGGTGGTGTCTGAGATATGCCGCACGCTCGCCCACAGTTACCCCGCGCCCGGTCATCGGGTGTCACGACACACGCCGTGTCGGGATGTTGCGTGTACGTGTACGTGTCCGCGCCGGCCGTTAGCCCCGAACATGCCCCAGGAGGGACCATGGTCCTGCTGCTCCTCTCGGCGCTCGCGCACGCCGGTTGCGACACGCCCGCCACGCCCACGCAGATCCTGTCCGAGACCAACACCGCCATCGACGCGTTCTCGTCGCTCGATGAAACCGGGTTCACCGCCTCGGTGAACCGCATCGACGGCATGGTGGAGTGCCTCGGCTCGGTTCTGTCCCCAGGCGTCGCGGCCTCGGTCCACCGCGTGCACGCGCTCCGGGCGTTCCTCGCAGGAGATGATGCGGCCACCACCGATTCCTTCGTCTCGGCACGGGCCATCCAGGGCGAGGTGGATCTGCCCGAGAGCGTGGCTCCCGCGGGCGGGCCGGTCGACGGCCTGTGGCAGGGAGCCGACCCGGCTCGGGCGTCAGCGCGCACGGCGATCACCGCACCGGCTGGCGCCAAGGTGTGGGTCGACGGCAGCGCCTCCACCACCCGTCCGGAGGATGTGCCGTCCGTTGTGCAGGTCGGGCGGGCGGCCAATGATATGGTGTGGACCAGCGTCGCTGGCCCCGGCTGGTCCGGCGTGCCCTCGAGCCTGTCCTCCGAGTTCGTCGTCGCTCCCCCAGCGCCAGTCGCCAGCAGCACGAAGAAGAGCCGGTCGGGCGGCGGCGGCGGGCCGTGGTGGGGCCTCGCGGCGGGCTCGGGCATCGCGGCCGCGTCGCTCTTCGGCACGGCCATCGCCACGAACCTGGCGTACAAGGGCAGCGGGGCCCAGGGGCTGCTCACGGTCAACCAGGCATCGTATTGGGGTTCGGTCGGCATCGGCACGGCCACCCTCGCCTTCGGTGGGATCGCGCTGGGGACCAAGTGATGCGGGCGCTGATCGCGCTCCCCCTCGCGCTCGCGGGTTGCTGGCCCCTGATCAAGGGGCCGGTCTACACCGACACCGACGCCCCCACGACCGACGCCGGCGGCCCGGGCACCGGCGGCGGGGCGGGCACCGGAGGCGGGGCTGCCACCGGAGGCGGTGGCACCGGAGGCGGAGGCACGGGCACGGGCGGCGGAGACGCTGACCCGGACGCCGACACCGACACCGACACCGACACCGACACCGACACCGACACCGACACCGACACCGACACCGACACCGACACCGACACCACGCCGGGTGAGCTGCACGGCGCGTGCTCCCGTCCCCCGCTCGACCTGGGGCCCGCCCTCGACGGCCTCGGTGTGCGGGTGTCGCCGTACCCAGTGGATGGTGGCGTTGGCCGAGTGATCGCAGCGGGCCAGGCGGCGGACGCGGCCGGTGTGCCCCTCGCTGTGGACCTGGCGGTCACCTTCGCCGTGATCACCATGATCGAGCCGGGAACCAACTCGTTCTGGTTCGCTGACCAGAACGGTGCATTCCGCACCTACGCCGTGCTCGACCCCTCCTTGGCCGTGGGCGACGAGGTCTCGTTCCGGGTGCTGGAGGTCACCGCCTTCGAGGGTGAACTCGAGGCCACCCGACTGGCCGATCTCGAGGTGTTGTCGCGGAGCAACGACATCTTCGTGCTGGAGCCGTCCGGTGCGATGGACTACTTCACCGACGGTCGCCAGTTGGTCTACCTGTGGGGAGAGCTCACTTCCGGGCCGCGCGACTGCGGGCTGGACTGCTTCGAGTTCGACTACGGCGGCCCGAGCACCGCAGAGCTCCGGATCGATCCAGTCAGCGGGCTCGTGGCCGGCGACTGCGTACAGGTCACCTGGCCGATGGGCTGGTTTGTGGACGACATCCAGCTCAACGTGGGCGTGCCCGCACAGGCGATCGCCTACTGACAGGGGCCGCGGGGGTCCAGGCCCCCGGGGGCACCGCGCCGCCGTGCCCCTTCAGCGGGTCATTGCACCTTGCACAGCCGCATGCGGGCGTTGCACGCGATGGTCGTGCTGCCCGAGCCCGGGAGCGTGACCTCGCCGGCTGCCACTGGGCCGCCACCCGCGTCGAACTGCGCCATCACCTTGTAGGTGCCGCTGCCCAGCCGAGCTGGCAGGCGGGTCTTCTTGCCGCTCTTCTCGAGCCGCACGTTGTTCGCGCCGGTGAAGGTGACCTGACCACCTGAAGGCCGGGGGGCGGGCGCTGGAGCCGGCTCGGGCTCGGGTTCGGGCTCGTCGGCGTCGTCGCCACCCTCCTCCTCGCCATCCCCATCCTCGGCGGGGGCGTCGGTGTCGTCCTCGCCATCCCCATCATCCCCGGGGGCGTCTGTGTCGTCGGCGTCTTCGCCGTCGTCCGTGTCGCCGTCGTCGCCGTCGTCGGCGTTGTCCGTGTCGTCCTCGCCGTCGTCACCGGCCACGTCGCCCAGCAGCTCCTCGAGCTCGGGAGGGAGCTCGATGCCCAGACCGCTGCATGCCAGCGACATGCCCACAGTGACCAACAGGACCGCACCGAGACCAAACCGCTTCATCGGACCCTCCAGGAATCATCCGGCGGCCGGGAATAACACGCGGTGGCGGGTCACAGGGGCGGTACGCGCTTCAGGACCCAGCGGATGAACGGATTGCGCGGCACGATGGCGGCGTCGTTGAGCACCAGCAGGATGCAGTCCTCGTCTGGGAAACAGCGCTGATCGTGCTCGCGAAGCTCGGTATCCGCGTAGAAGAAGTCCCCGCGGTGGTACTCACCGGTCTGGTCCTCCCAGCCGCCGGCAAGGATCACCGCGCGCTCGACGCCGGCGTGGTCGTGCACCGGCAGCCGGTATCCCCGGTTGAGCCGCACCACGCGGAGGGGGAGGGTGTCGGCCGATTCCGCCGGCACGTCGACCGCGCGAACACTCGGCAGCCGCCACTGCCACCGCTGGGCGTCCACGCCCCCGATGTAGCGCACCAGGGGGCGCGGAAACACGCCAGCCGGGTCGGAGGGGCCTGGCTCCTTCTCGGCCGGCGGCGGACCGTCGAGCAGCGCCATCACGGCGTCGATCTCGCCAGGTTGCAGCGCGGTCTCGGCCTCATCTTCCAGCATGCGGCCGCCGATGGCCTCGAGGGCCTCGACCCGCGCGCGACATGTGGGGCACAACGTGAGGTGCGTGGCCACCATCAACGCCAGGGCCGGAGAGGCGGTGCCCAATGCGTACTCGGCGAGCACGGTGTCGGGGCTGTGGTGCGATGGTGTCATGCCGCCTCCTCAGCTGCTAGCGCATCCCGCAGTTTCTGCATCGCGAGCCGGACCCGTGACTTCACGGTGCCGAGTGGAATCCCCAGGCCTCGTGCGACCTCTGGGAGTGGGTGGGCCTCGAAATAAGCCCGTCGAATGACGGTGCTCTGGGGTCGAGGGAGTGCCTCGACGGCCGCGCGGACCCGGGCCGCTCGGCGCCGCGCATCGGCCAGGTCGTCCAAGCCGACCACGTATGCAGGATCATCGGGCTCTGGAGCTGGGCGTCCCTCACGTCGCAGCACATCCACCACCCGGTTGCGCGCGATCGCGAACACCCAGGTGGTGGCCGCGGCGCGAGAGCGGTCGTACCGGGGCGCTGCATGCCACACTCGGAGCATCACATCCTGGGTGACCTCATCCGCGAGAGCCACCCCGATGCGCCGGCACACCCACCCCTTCACCCGCGGCCCAAGCTGCGCATACAGACAGCGGAACGCCGCGCGATCACGCTGCTGCCCAGCCTTCTCGAGGAGTGTGTCGAGCTCGGTGTGTGCCTGCAAGCTCCCCCCTGCCCGGCCGGGATCTCCGTGACTCCGACCGGGCGCCGAAGCCCGGCCGGATCTCGACTCTATTACTCCGCGTTGCCGGACCACGGGTCGCCGAGGAACGGAAACACGTCGAGGTAGTGAAGTCCATCAGCACCCACGCCGTCTCCGCCGATCATGGTGCCGTCGATCAACAGCCCCGCCATCGCGTCGAGGGCCACGTCCACCACATCATCGGCCGGGAGTCGCCCATTCGGGAAGCCGCTCGGCGTGGACAGGTTGATCCGCAGGGCCTCGAACGCCCCGAACACCTTGTCGACCTCGCCGGGGATTGGCCCACCGAGCTCGAACCCACCGGGCAGGGTGCCCAGTGCTGGGTGGCCGGTGAGGAACAGCAGCACCAGGTCTTCCCGGCCGCCGATACCCAGCCCTTCGTCGTGGGAGATCGGGTTCGGCACGCCGAGCACGGCCTCCATGTAGATCGGCAGGATCGGATCGGTCACGTAGCTGAGGAACCGACCGTCGTCGCTGGGATGACCGGCGTTGAACAGATCCTTCATGCCCACCGGGATCGCGACTTCGTTCACCAGCGGCATGCCGAGGCGCGCCACCTGGATCTCACGGCCGCGGGTGAGGCGCACGCCAGAGTCGTTGATGTACTGCTGCTGCGGACGCGTGGTGGAGGCCCACGCCGAGATCACCTCGTTCTGGAGCCCCGGATCGGGGAGCGCGCCGTCGCGCGTGACCATCTCGAGGGGCACCTCGACCGCGATGGTGTGCACGTTCTTGCCGAGCAGTGTGTTCTCGTGACCGCCGGCAGCGAGGTCGAGCAGGTCGAACGTGCGACCCAGGTCGACATAGAAGCCCTCCTGGCGCGGACCCGCGAACACCCGGATTTCCCCGGCGGGGTGGGTGTACGTGGTGGTGAGGCTGCCCGGGCTGGCCGACATGGGGTTGTAGCCGCCGTCGCCGCCGCTCACATGGCCCACGTTGGCCGGTGCGACGAACGCATCGGCACCGCCGCTGATGAGCACATCCAGCGCGCCGTCGGTCCACATCGCCGCCGTCATGCGCTGGCGGTGGTTGAGGAACGCCGGGTCGTTGATGTCGCCCAGATTGTACAGGAACTCCTCGGGGTACTGGTACTCGGACTCGAACACGAAGCCGAAGGTGATGTCCTCCTGGCCGTCGCCCTCGTTGTCGATGTGGATGTTGTACTTCACCAGATCGTCGAACCCGTGGAAGTTCGGACCGCCACCCGGCTCTTCGAGCGGGTTGACGTTCATGATCAGGATCAGCTTGGAGGGGTCCTCTGGGGACACGAACATGTAGAAGTCGGTGATGTCCGCAGCGGGGTCGTGCGTGATGGCCGGGGCCTCACGGTGAGATGACGCGAACGAGGGGGCGGCGAGCGCCAGCAGCAACGGGAGCATTCAGCCTCCAGTGTGGGTTGCGCTGACTGCTACGGGCCGTGGCCGACCGCGGATCACCCGTTGAACATTCTTTTTTGTTTATGCCGGTTCTTCCACGCCAATAAACATCGAAACTTCTTTCTGGCGCGCCGGGTGATCCGTCGGCGGGGCACGGCCGTATGGGCTGATGACCCGCAACACCCGGAGCCCCATGTTGCTCGCCCTCCTGCTCGCCTCCAGCGCGTCTGCACACGACTACTGGCTGTTCCCGAAGACCTTCACCCCCGACGCCGGCTCCGACATGCGGATGCTGCTGCTGGTGGGCGACGACGGCGACATCGAGCAAATCCGCCCGTTCGAGAAGGAGCGCACCCCCCGCCTGGAGCTGTGGACCGCCGCCGGGCGCGCCGACCTTCTCCCGGACCACCCCCGGCGCGCGAACCCCGCCGTGCAGACCCCCGCTCCGGCCACACCTGGACTGGCGCTGCTCACGCTGGATCGGGCCGCTGCCGAGGTGGTGCTCGACCCCGAGACCTTCGCCCATCACCTCGAGTCGGAGGGCCTGACCCACCTCGTGCACGAGCACGACGGCCACGCCCACGTGCACGGGCCCCAGACCGACACCTTCGACCGCTCCCTGAAGGTGCTGCTCGCGGTGGACGGCGACAGCAGCGGCACCGTGTGGAGCCAGGTGGTCGGGCAGACCTTGGAGATCGTGCTCCACTCGAACCCATTCGACGGACCGGGGCCGCTGGGGCTCACCGTGCTTCAAGACGGTGAGCCGGTGCGCAATGTGAAGGTCGAGGCCGTGCAGCGACTCGGCAAGGCGGCCACTCCTGCGGTTCTGGCCGACCAGACCGACCGGAAGGGACACGCCACGTTCACGCTCACCCCTGGGCGATGGACCCTGCGGGCGACCACCGCCGAGGCCGCAGGACGCGACGCCTGGACCAGCCACTGGGCCGCGTTCAGCATCCAGGTGCCCGAGGCCGAGTGATGCCGCTGCCGCCTCCACCCCCACCACTGCCAGAGTTCGACATCGTCGAGGTGCTCGTCGAAGAGGACGCGCCCATCGACGCCGCGGCGGCGCGCACGCTCGACCGCACCGACCTCTCCGCCCGCCCAGCCCGCAGCGCCGAAGACTGGCTACGCGCTACGCCTGGACTGCACCTCGCGAGCCACGGCGGACGCGGCAAGCCGCAGCAGCTCCTGGTGCGCGGGTTCGACGCAGAGCACGGCACATCCTTCGCCGTCGATATCGAAGGTGCGCCGATGAACGAATGGTCCAATCTGCACGGCAATGGCTACGTGGACCTGGCCTTCCTGCCGCCGTCCGTGGTGCGGGGGCTCGCCGTCCGTGCCGGAACTCCCCGCCCGATGGACGGCGCGTTCGCCATCGCCGGGAGCGCGTCGTACTCCGTCGGACTCGACCAGCGCGGGCTGGCGCTGACCGCTGGAGGCGGGAGCGATGGGAGCGGAGAGGCGGCGCTGGCCTGGCGCCCTCGCAAGGCCGAGGCCGGCTCGTTCCTCGTCGCCGAGGCCGGGGGCGGGACCGGCGGCGCACCCGGCCGGGAGTTCCACCTCGCCCGGGGCGGCGGCGGCGTGCAGCACACGGAGGGACCGAGCGAGCTGCAGGCGTTCGTGCTCGGCGGGGTCACGGCGTTCACCAACCCCGGCGTCCTGCGGCCCGAGGAGCATGCTGCGGATCCATACGCAGCGCATCCCCACGCCGGCGGCGGCCTGTCCCGCAAGATCCTCAGCGTCAGCCGATGGACGCTGATCACCGAGCGGCTCACCGCCGACACCACCGCGTGGGCCGGGTGGCGCGACCTGGACCTCGACCAGTCATTCACCGGGTTCACGGTGCACCCGAAGCGCGGCGACGCCACCCACCAGGACCAGCGCACCGTCGGCGCCGGGGCCCGCTCGCGGGTGGCACTCCGGGTGGCCGACCCGCTGTGGTGGCGGGCGGGCGGTGAGCTGCGTCACGATTCGGGAGACTCCCGCGAGGCCTCCGTCGGCCGCTCCGGCGACGAGTGGGGAGTGCCGGACGCGAGCCGCTGGGGTGCGAGCGAGGCCGCCGCGTGGACCGAGCTGGCGGCGACCGCCGGACCCGTGGAGTTCACGCCCGGGGTCCGGGCCTCGGCGACCGCCCTCGACCTGCCAGGAGGATCGCTCCCGGGGCACAGCATCGGCCCGTCGGGACGCGCCGTCGTGCATCTGGGATCCGACGCCGCGCTGCTCGCATCCGCCGGCCGGGGGTATGCGCCGGCAACCGCGCAGGCGCCCGGCACCGGCGCCCCCACCCAGTCCACATCCGCCGAGGTCGGCGTCCGGGTCGCACCGGGCACCGTGGACATCCGGCTGACCGCGTTCGGCGCCCGGGTCTCCGACGAGCCGATCTTCGACCACACCGCCGGCAGGGCCATCGCCGCGGGCGACACCGAGCGCCGAGGGGTCGCAGCAGTGGCCTCATGGCAGCCGGTCGAAGCCATCCGGGTGGACACCGACCTCACCGCCGTGGACGCGCGCCGCCCGGACACCGGCGAGCCGGTCCCCTATGCGCCCCGATGGATCGGCGGAGTCGGCGTGTCGCTGCTCCACCTGCACGCCGGACGGGGACACCTCACGGCGGGCTTGTGGGGCCGCGCCGTCGGCCCGCGACCGCTGCCACTCGGCCTGGCCACAGCGCCGGTCGCCACCGCAGACGCCACCGCAACCCTCGACTTTTCGGCGTGGTCGGTCGGTCTGTCCGCCGAGAATCTGGCCGGCCGACACTGGCAAGAGGGGGCGTTCGTGTTCACGTCTCGCCAGTCTCCCGACGCCCCCGACACCCACCGACCGGTGGCCCATATCGCGGCCGGTCAGCCTCGGGCGGTGCGCGGCACCGTCACCTGGAGGCTGTGATGCAGTTCGCGCTCCTGCTCGGCATCGCCGCCGGATGCGCGCCGGTGTCCGTGGTAAATCTCCAGATTCCAGTGACCGGTGTCGCGAACACCGGGCAGTGGTCGGCAGCTGCGGTGGAGATCTCCGACCTTCGCCTGCACTGGCCCTCGACTGCCGGCCTCACACCCCTCACGGCTGCATGGGCACACCCGGGACATGGCGTCGCCGGAGACGTGGGTGCGGAGCTGCTGGGACAGTGGCAGCTTGACGACGAGCCGCGCGCTCTGGGCGAGCTGGCTGCCTATGCCGGGCACTATGTTGAGGCGTCGTTCACCGTGCACACCGTGGAGCTCACGCGGGACGGCGAGACACTGGCGCTGGACGTGGACCAGGACGTGACCGGGCTGCCGGTGTCACTCCGCCTCCGCGGACCCGAGCAGCTCACCCTCACCTGGTCGGCGGACGCTGCGCTCTCCGAAGCCGACCCCGACGCGATCACCGACGAGGCCGTGCGGTTCGGCGTCGTGTCTACCCGAGCCTGGATGCTGGAGGCCCACTGATGCTTCGTTCTGCCCCTTGGATGATCCTGTTCGGCTGTGCCCAAGCCGAGACAACCTGGTCCCTCGACACCTGGGGCGAATTGTTCATCGCCGAAGGGATCGACGACACCGTGTTCGTCGATGGCTGCTCGGTGACCTTCGATCGGTTCGAAGTCGTGGTGGCGAAGTGGTCGCTGGACAGCACGGAGGGGCCACTCGCATCGTCGGATCGGGCCACTCGGCGCGACCTCGTGCAGGACGAGCCCCAGCGCATCGCGCAGGCGGACCTCCCGTCGGCGGCGGTGGAGCGGTTGACAGTGGTCGTCGACGGCGGCGACGGACCCTCCATCGCAGTGGCCGGTGTGCTCACCTGCGGTGACGCCACAGCGACGTTCGACTGGGACCTCATGGAGCCAGCGTCCTACGACTGCGACCTGGGCGGCACCCTGAGCATGGAGCTGGCACGCACCGAGCTCACCGTGCACGGCGACCACCTGTTCTATGACGACCTGGCGGATCCGGACGCCGTGGTTCGTGGGCTGGCATTCATGGACGCAGACGCGGACCTGGACGGGAGGCTGACGCCCGAGGAGCTCCAAGCAACGCCGGTTCAGGGGACTGGGTATGGCGTCGGCCCCCACGGGGATGTGGTCACTCTGTGGGACTTCGTGCAGCGAGCGGCCACCACCGTGGGTCACGTGGACGGCGAGGGGCACTGCACGGTCACGGCCGGCTAGCGGCACACCGCTGCAGCGTCGCGCTCAGTGAGCGGCGCGATGCGCTCCGCCCGGTACACCCGCACGCCCCGGTCAGCACCGGGCAGCGTGATCCGTACGTCCATGTGCACAGCGTCGGTTGCGGGGTCTACTTCCACGATGCGCGCCCACGATGGACCCGGGGTGTCATCCGGCGAAAGCCCTTCTTCGTTGCGTAGCGTGCCATAGGTCACCAGGACCGTGCCGCCCGGGAGCGGGTCCGCATCGCCCACCGCGTCGGCGTACAGCGGCCCAGTGGCAGTCTCGTAGGACTGCCACGCCCGGATCGCGGTGCCCGCCTCGAGGTCCAGATCCCATGCCAGCGCGCGGGACAACGCCGGACGCCTCGATGTCTCACCGTAGGGGGTCGCACCGTCATTATGGTTGTCGAACAGAACCAATCGACCGTTACCATCCATCGCCGGGGCGTGCTGATGGTATGCGGGATCGTCCGGAACGATCAGCACGTCGGTCCAAGGCGCCACCCATCCCCCCGGATCCGACAGGATGAAGGCCAGCGAATCATCTTGCGATACGCCCACGATGGCGTCTTGATGTCGCAGACTCACGAGCCAGGTGCCGTCGTCGGCGATGGCGATGCCGTTCGCGTGCGCCCAGTCGAACACGCCGCCCTCACGGTCACTGCGGGCGTCGAACCCGATGCGCCGCGTGTCCAGCAGGTCGGCCATCGACACCCGCCGCAGCA
The DNA here is from genome assembly GCA_047609825.1 of Myxococcota bacterium. Lineage (GTDB taxonomy): Bacteria > Myxococcota_A > UBA796 > UBA796. Next base: position 11,014 of record JBLFXJ010000020.1, on the reverse strand, counting down.
GCCTCCCGTCCGGCGCGATGTGCACCACCAACGCGTCGCGGATGGTCGCCGGCGCGAGCACATCTGGCCGGGCGTAGCTGGTGGGGAAGGCGGGCACGTCCCGCGACTCGGCCGACAGCGCCACGAAGCTGCCGTCGTCCAGCGGGATCACCTCGTGGTGGAGCGACTCGGGCAGGTCCACCGGCACCACCGCACCGATCGCCGGGCCGATGCGCGCGAGCTCGCGTCCGCACAGATCCATGCGCACGATGTTCCCGCCCGCGAGACCGACCAGGTCGCCGTCGGGCCCGATCTGCACATCCCCGAATCCTGGATCCACGGTCAGCCAGTGCACCAGCCGGAGGTGCTCGTCGAGTACGGCGAGGCCGCTCGGGAGACCGCCCCCAAGCGCTTCGACATTGAACAAGGTCCAGCCGGATCGATCTTCGGGGCCAGAATCGGCGAGAACCTCGATGAACGGGGCACCGGGAACGGGCGGTATGCGCACGACCATCGGCTGACCACGGGTGCCGTCGAGCACCGGCACCAGCGTGACCTTCGAGTCGGAGGGCAGGCCGAGCAGGGTGAGCTCGTGCCGACGCGCCACCGCATCCGAGGTCACCGTCCACACCGCCATCCCGTCGTCGACCTCCACGGCCGCGGTGCCGGGGCGGTCGAGGGTCAGCGTGACCCGCCGGGTGAGCGGGGCGTCGGGCACGGAGGCCAGCACCAGGGCATCGGATGCGGGCGGTCGCTTCGCACATCCCACCAGGATCAGCATCACGAGCCACATGCGCCACCTCGTCGTGCCACGGTAATGGTCGAGGCCCCGGTGGGCTTCCCCGCAACGGAGCGGCCGATGATGGGCCGGCCGGGTTGCCACCGGAAGTGACCTGGCGATACTCGCGCCTCCGGAGGACGATGTGACGCTCTGCTCCCGTGGTTCCGCCCGCGCCAGCGGCCGCACGCTCGAGCCGCCTTCGTGATCCCACGCCCCATCGCCGATCGCCTGGGACTGCGGCGAGATCAGGTGGGACAGTTCGTCGGCCTGTTCGCGCAGGCCTGGCTGCTCGGCGTGGCGATGATCGCGTTTTATTCTACGGCGAACGCCCACTTTCTGTACGTTTGGACCTCAGCGCACGTGCCATGGACCTACCTGGCGGCGGCGGCCATCGTCACCGCTTTTGGCTGGTCATTCTCGGCGGCAGAGCTAGCGTTCGGGCTGCGCGCGGTGGCTGTGGGCACCCTCGTGGCGCTGGCGGGCTCGGTCGCAGTGCAGTGGGTGGGGCTGCTGCGGGCACCGACCGACGCGGCCCTCACCTTCCTCGGGCCGGTGTGGTTCCGGGTGCTGTGGACGTTGGGCAACCTGGCCTTGTGGAGCCAGGCGAACGCGCTGCTGGACCTCCGCCAGAGCCGCAGGCTGCTGCCGCTGCTCACCCTCGGAGTGGTGCTCGGGGTGCTCAGCTACGGCGTGTTCAATGACGCGATCGTGGGCCTGCTCGGCACGGTGCACCTGCTGGCCCTGGTGACCCTGATGCTGGGTGGAGCGGCCGCTGTGGCCACGGTCACGGCCCGCGGGCGGCGAGTGCGCGACACCAGCGGAGGGTCAGCCCCTGCGCTGGCGCTCCCCGCGCGCCGATTCGTCGTGGCCCTGCTCGCCTACGACGCGCTGGCCACCGCGAGCGCGTATGTGGCGGACTTCGCGTTCATGGATGCTGTGGCGCGGCAGTACCCGGATCCCGAGGCCCTCGCGGTGTTCTTCGGCCGCTACATGGGCGGAATGACGCTGGTGGCCCTGGTGGCCACGGCCGCACTCTCACCGTGGGTGCTGCGGCGTGCCGGTCCCAGCGGTGGTCTGTTGGGCAACCCGCTCGCGATGTCCGTCGGGGTGCTCGGCGCGCTGGTCGGGCTGGGCCTGGGCGCTCCGGACCTGCTCGTGTTCTCGATGATCGTGGCGATTAAGGCCGGCAACGAGGCGTCCGTCACCGCGTTCACCGGCCCGAGCGTGCGCACGCTCGTCCGCGCGTTGCCCGCGACACATCAGGTGCGCGCGCTCACCTGGTACGACGGCGTGGTGGGCCCACTCACCACCGGGGTGGCAGGCATCGGCCTGCTGCTGGTCGCGCGGTACGGCGGATCTGGCACCACAGCCCTTGTCGCCACCGCCGGGTTGGTGCTCGGCACGGTGGGTGCGGCGCTGGTTGTCGCCCGGGCATACCCCGTGTTGCTGCGCGACACCCTCGCCCCCCGATTCCAGTCCGACACCGTGCTGGCCGCCCCCGCGGAGTCCCTGGCCAATGTCGACGCCAACGCCGCCCTGCTCGCCCTGCGGGTCGGCCGATTCTCCGTTGGCGAGGAGATCTCTGCGGGTCTGATCCACGCGGACGCCCGGGTGCGGGCTGCGAGCGCGCAGGTGTTGACCACCCTGGGACCCGGGCCCACTGAAGTGGGACGGCTGGAGGATCTGGTCGGGGCAGAGCCCGACGCCGACGCCCAGATCGCGATGATCGAGGCGCTGGCCGTGTCGGGTCAGGGCCGCTCGGTGGCGCCATTCCTCACACACTCCGACCCCGCGGTCACCGACGCCGCACTGACCCATCTCCTCGCCCACGGTGGTGAACGCACCCTGCCCACCGCACTCGCCGCCCTCGAGCGACTCAGTGCTTCTGAGGCTGGCGTGCGGCTCGCGCGCGTGGTCGGGGGCAGCCGGCGGGTCGGCCTCGCCGCCCACCTGGAGTCGCTGCTGAGCCATCCCGACCTCGCGACCCGCCTGGCGGCGGTGGACGCGGTGGGTGCGATAGGCGCCCCAGCGCTGGCCGCGCGCCTCCCCCTGCATGACCCGGCGATGAGCCGGGCCGTCCGGGACGCGCTCGCGCTGGCCGGCGGCGCTCGATTCATCGCAGACCACCTGCACGACCCGATCGTGCGGCCGCTCGCCATCTCGGTCGCGTCCCGCAGCCCGGGCGCACACGCCACCGATCTGCTGGTACGGGCCGCGGCCTACCCTGACGTGCGCACCCGCGCGGTGGTCGCGCTGTCGCAGCCGAGCGCGGTGCCCCCAGAGGCGACGGTATTCCAGGCGTTGCTCGCGCAGGAGCGTCGCTGTGCCGACGCGTTGCTCGCCGCACGGGGACTCAGCGGGCTGGCGGCGCTGGCGTGGCACCGGGCCGTGCGCGGAACGCTGGTGCGCTCGTCGGCCCTGCTCAGGAGCGTGGCGGAGGCCGATCCGCATGCTGTCGCCGTGCTCACGGGCGCGCGGCGCGGCGATCCCGCGGTGGCGCTGGAGCTGCTCGACACCACCCTGCCGCCCGGGCGCCGTCGGTGGCTGGTGCCGCTCGCAGAGGCCATGCTCGGCGACGGCGTCCCCCGGGCCGGTGACGCCCGCGCGACTGCCCAGCGCCTGGCCGACGACCCCACCCAGTCCCCGCTGCTTCGTGCGGCCCTGGCGGTGACCCTGTTGCCCGCCCACGACCGGCCCGAAGACCCCCTCATGACCCTGCTACTTGAATCGGAGGCGCCTGTGCTACCCTTGTGGGAGAGAGCCCTGGCGCTGCACCGCGCTGCACCATTCCAGGCATTGGACGACGGCACGCTGGTGTCGTTCGCCGCCCGTTGCGAGGTGGCGGAGGTCGCTGCCGGGACGGTGTTGGTACGGGCGGGCGACCCGTCCGGGCCGGTGTTCGTGGTGGTCAGCGGCAGCGTTCGGGTGGAGCTGCGCGGCGCGCAGCTCGCCGAGCTGACCGTGGGGGCCGTGTTTGGCGAGCTGGACGTGTTCTCGCCCGGTCCCCGCTCAGCCGATGTCGTCGCGATCAGCGACACGACGGTGCTGTCATTCTCCGGCGCGGTGCTCACGGAGCTGATCGACGACCACCCCCCGCTGGCCTGGGCCTTCCTCCGCGAGCTCACCGAGACGGTGCGCGCCGACCCCGCGACTTAGGATCACAGCCGATCTTCGAGCTCGCTCACCCATTCGTGCCCGTCACCGCTCTGCCCCTCGACCCACGACAAGGTGCCGTCGGACTCCACGATCAGGAACGACGGCCAGTAGGCCAGGCGGAGCCAATCGAACATCGCGAAGTCCCCATCGCCGAGCACCGCGACCTCGTTGCGGCCGAAGAATTCCGAGGCATAGTCAGCGCAGTGCCTGGGACATTCCGCGCTGGGGCCGCCCCCGCTGTCCTGCAGCAGGTTCACGTACTCGAGCCGACCCTCGGCGATGGCGTCCGGCAGCGCAGAGCCGTAGCCAAAGAGGTCGTCGCCACCGGTCAGCCACTCGCTCATCGCCACACTGGGTGGCGCCCAGCCAGTGGTGAACTGCACGAGCACGGGGCGGCCGTGGCCGAGGAAGTCCCACAGCTCGACCGCGTCGCCATGCTGGTCGATGCCGACGAACCGGGGCAGCATGCCGCCCTCCAGGCCCGGCCCGTCCAGTCCAGGGTCGGCGAGGCTGCCCTTGGCGGGGTTGCAGGGCCATCCCCCCTCGTAGTCGCAGTCGGCGGGGCTGCCAGTGCCAGTCCCAGTGCCAGTCCCGGTCCCGCCGGTGCCCGTGCCTGTACCGCCGGTGCCCGTGCCGCTGCCGCCGGTGCCAGAGCCACCCGGAAGTGACCCCCCGCCCGCTCCCGGCGCCTCGATGCAGTCGCCACCGCTGGTCTGCGCGAACCCCTCGAGACAGCGTTCGTCCTCCACCGGCACGCAGGTGCCGGTGCCGTCGTCGACCGACCCCTCGCCACAGGCCACAGTGCCATCACCGCCGCCGCCACAACCCAGCAGGAGCACCGCAGACGCCATCCACCGCATCGTGCCTCCAGACCCGAACGCCAGGAATCTAGATGACCTCGGCGGAGATGCCGAGCCGGTGATCGCGCGTCCAGGTGGTGTCCTCGTGCGGGTGAGGACCCAAGGAATATCGAGTATATCTGCCCGGTCCGACGCCTGCGCGAGGGGGCCGCATGGGCGTGCGAGGACGGTTCGGAAGCTGCGTTGAGGTCATCTAGACCGGCATCCGACGGATGGCCACTCGGTGCAGGACTGTGCAGATGCGCCAGCCCCGACTCCGATCTCGGCTGGCGCCAGCTCTGCTCCAGCTGCCCGGCGGAGGGTTACCCACGTGCATGCCAAACACGCCCGCCGACGCCGTCCATGTCACCGGCCACTGCTACTGCGGGGGCATCGCCTACGCCGTGCACATCCCCGAGGGCGCCGCGCCGATCTTCACCGCGTACTGCCACTGCGACAGCTGCCGCCGGGCCCACGCCGCACCGCTGTACCACGTGGCCTGCGTCGACGAATCGACGTTCACTCTCACCCGCGGCGCCGACCTGCTCGTGGAGTTCCACAAGCCGGGAGGCTCGATCACTCGCGCGTTCTGTGGGCGCTGCGGGAGCCGGATGCTCAACCGGTTTGGCAGCTGGAAGCCGGGCGGTCGGGTGCCCGTGGCGTTCTTCCCGAACACACTCGATGAGGCCATCCAGCATGACCTGCCCGACGCGCTTCGGCCTCAGAAGCAGAACCGGCCCGGGGAGTGCGTGCTGGACCTGGAGATGCTGCGGCCGTTGCTCGGCGAGGGCTGAGGGTCGGAGCCAGTGCGGCTCCGAAGGCAGCCCGTGAGCGCGTGCCGACCGGCCGACTCGCTACCCCCGCCCCTCCCACGCCCAGATCAGCGCATTCGCCAGCCGCAGCGAGCGGTTGTCCGGCACCTGCCACCCGTCGGGCTCGACCCGGTCCGCCTGGCCCACCAGCTCGTCGAACAGCGCCACCAGGGCCTCGGCGATCTCGGGGTCATCCACCACCAGATTCGTCTCGGCGTCGTGGAGGGTGGACAGGGTCCACAGGTTGTGGCTGCCCACCGTGCACACGCGGCCGTCCACCACGGCGAACTTGGCGTGCAATGTCTGCTCCCGCATCAGGAACAGCGGCACCCCTGCCCGCACCAAGGCGTCGATGGAGGCGAACGCGGCCCCCTCCCAGTACGGGTAGTCATTGGTGGCCCGGGAGTTGGTGAGCACCCGCACCGCGACGCCGCGTGCTGCCGCCTGCACCAGCGCCCGCTCGAGGGCGCCGGGCAGGATCACGTACCCGAACGCGATCTCCACCGACGCGCGGGCGTGCACCACCGCCTGGACCAGCGCCCGCACGACCGCGTCGTCCACTGGGTCGAGCCCCGCCGGCTGGTCGACCACCGCCACCCGGGCCGGCCCTGCGGCCGGGGGCATGGGCAGCTCTGTCAGCGGGCGACCGGCCAGCCGATCCACCAGGTGGTGCACAGCGAGGGCGCCCGGGCCGCTGATCTCGAGATCGGTATCGAGGAAGGTGCCCTCACCGTCGGTGGCGTAGGGCACACCGATGTTCCGTCCACCGACGATGGCGACCTCGCCGTCCACCGCGAACAGCTTGCGGTGTGTGTTCAGCCACGGCTGCGCAGGCCGCAGCGCCACCAGGGGCACGCCCTGCGCCGCAAACGACGTGACAAACGCACCGTATGACTGTTCAATCCACGCGAATCGGTCGAGGACGTTCGCGTCGAGCACCACCACCACGTCCACCCCGTCACGCACCCGGGCGGCGAGGGCGGCGACGAAGGCGTGCCCCACGGCGTCGTCGCGGATGCACCAGAACGCACACACGATGGACCGGGACGCACCCGCGATCAGCGCCAGGCGACGCGCCTGATCCTCGGAGTTCCGCGCCAGCAGCCGCACCGCGTTGCCGTCGGTCCACCCCTCCGGCAGCACCGCGTCGAGAGAGTCCGCAGGGCCCAGGCGTTCGGTCGCGGTCAGCTCCGCCCCCACCCGGTCCACGGCACCGGGCGCGAGCCGCATCCGCCGCGCCCGCCAGCACCTGGCCGCGTGCGCCACATCGTAGGCCTGCGACCGCAGCTCCGACCGAGGGTCACCGCGGGGACCACCCGTTCGACTGGCCGCGGTCAGGGGAGCTCCGAGCCGCTCTCCCACCCGAAAGATCGCATAGATCACGTGCTGCAGCACGTCACTCATGGGTGCCCCCCGAGAGCAGGGGATGGCCCTCGGCCAGCACCTCCAGCGCGTGGGCCGCACCGATGCGCACGAGCTCCTCGGATCGGTGGAAGTCCACCACCGAGATGTGGCCGACCGGCGGATGGAACGCGATGTCGATGGCGCCGCCGTATTGGTCCTCGCTGGCGTAGCCGGCCATTCCCATGGCCCGCACCACCACCTCGGGCAACGTGGGCACACCGGTGAGCGGCACGCCGCGCAGGCGATGCCAGATCACCGACCACGGGCCCGGGATCACCTCGCGCACCTCCCCGTCCAGCGCGAGCCCGACCGACGACGCGAGACACACCCTGCAGCCAGCGTTTACCAGCGCGCCCACCGGCAGGTTGTCCACCACACCCCCATCGCAGTGCATGTGGCCATCCAGCACCACCGGCGGCGCCACCCCGGGTGGCGAGCCGCTCGCCAGGGCCAGCTGCCAGATCGGCCCCGTTCCATGCACGGCTGCACGACCGGCCGACAAGTCGGTGGTGACCACGTCGAGCGGGATCCACAGGTCCTCGATCCGGCGCTCGCCGAACAGGGACTTCAGCGCGCCCTCGGCGCGCTGGCTGGCCACGAGGCTGACGATGGGCAGCGTGAGGGACTTCCAGGTCGCCCCGAACACCGCGATGGCGGCGTCCACTCGGGGGAGGATGTCCGGCAACGGCCCATCTTCGGCGATCAACGCTCCCACCATGGCGCCGGCGGACGTGCCCGACAGCCGGTCCACCGCAACCCCGCTCTCCCGCAGTGCCTGGTAGGTGCCGATGTGGGCGATGCTCCGGGCCGCGCCGCCGCTCAGCGCGAGCCCGACGGAGCGCCCAGCGAGGAACCGGGCCACCCGCCCCAGGTCATCCGACCGGCCTGCACGCACATGGAACCAAGTGTCGAGATGCCGGGCGTCGAGCCACGCGGCTGTTCCGCTGGGCAGGGGCGTCGAGGCGGGATGCACCAACACCAGCGACCGCTCGAGGTGCCACGGGGCGTCGACGATCTGCTGCGGTAGTGCGCCCTCCACCGGCGACACCGTCGGCGTACCGTCGGCGCTCGCCACCAGCAGCACGGTGTCGGCGTCCACGGCCAGGCGTCGGTTCCACGCGCTCGGCTCCGGATCGCCGATGAGGAACACATGGGTCGCGTCATGGCGCTGCAGGTCGAGCCACGTCTTCATCCGCACCCAAGCCCCGGGCGTCTCCGGATCCGCCCCCGCGATGACCAGCCCGTCGCGCTCCATCTCCGACCGGTCGCGGATGAGGCTCGTGCCCCATGACGCGGCCGCGGCGGCCATCCCTTCCGCGACGGCGCGCACGTCCACGCGGGGATCCAGCGGGAGCAGGACCACCCGGTTCTTCACCGACGGCAGGTCACGGCCGCGGGTGTGCAAGCGGCGGACCACCGTGTCGACGATGTCGAGTAGCGCCTTCGGACGCCGCGACAGCACGGTGAGCAGGGACTCGCGGGCGAACCCGGCGAGCCAGCTGTCGACCTTCGCCACCACCGTGGCCGTGCGCGGTGCAGTGGAGACGATACCGATCTCGCCCACCGGCTCGCCAGCGGAGGCGTGGCCATACACGCGCCAGTCCTCACCGCGCTGCGACACCGCGAGCACCCCGCCGCTCACTACGAGGTAGCCGGACGTGGCTTCCGCCCCCTCTTCGAACAGCACCTCACCCCGCTTGAGTTCCACCCACTCGACGCCCTCGATCAGCTGATCGCGAGAGGACTGGTCGAGCGACGGGAACGCTCGGGCCATGGCCAGCTCGAGCGCGACCGCGAGCCGGCGGGCGCTCGCCACCGCGGCGAACGCCGCGAGCAGGTCGGGGTGGGACCGGAGCAACGGGTCGAGCTGGGCGCGGTCGACCTGCAACAGCACAGACGGCGCCTCGGCCACCAGCCGGGCCGCTCGGCTGGCGTTGTGCAGCACCCCCATCTCACCGAGCACCTGTGCGGGCCCGACGAGGCGCGGACGCGGTGCGATATCGACGAGAATCCCCCCCGACTCCACGAACCAGACACACGTTCCGGCCGAGTGCAGGTCTGCGAGGACGGTGCCTTCGGCCACCTCGAGCCGGACCACGAGCTCGGCCAACGCGGCGAGCGTGTCGTCCGAGAGCGTGGGTGCGCCTTGCACAGTGAGAGCAGTCCGTAGGATGCTGAGCGCAGCTGGATCAGACACGATCGCTCCGGAGAGGACGGTAGTGCGGCGCCATGAATCCACGGGCGACGTGCCCACGTCAACGTCCCGCCCGCGTTTCAGCGCCCCCACGCGCGCAGCAACGCGCTCCAGGTGCGGGCGGGAATCGCCCCGACCTGGTCCGGCGCATCGGCCATGCGCACGAACAGCGCCTCGCGGCCCGGCGGGCGCTCGGGCACCCGACCGCCGATCTCGATCACCCGCACACCGTCGCCGCGGAGGACCACTGACTCCGCGCCCGGGAACCCGGCGGATTCGGGGGGCACCACCGCCCACCCCTCGACCGCCAGGGTTGCGAGGAACCGCGCCGCCTGCGCGACCAGGGCAGGGTCCACATCCACGCCCACCGAGCGCGCCTGCCACTCGCCGCCCTCCCGGTACAGCACGGCCTCGCCGCCCGCATCCCGGAGCACCAGCTCGGTGAGGCGCTCGGGGTCGACCCGGAGCAAGGTGCGATCGCGCCAGGTGGCCACGGGTCGAGCCAGCGCCGAGAGCAGCTCGAACCGCACCCGGAACGCCCGACCGTCGCGCTCACGCATCCCGAACGCCTGGCCCCGGAGTGCGGAGAACCGGAAGGTCTCCGTGCCCGAGGCGAGCACCACATCCACCACCAGGTCGGGGGTCTCCAGCTCGGCCGGCGGCGCGGGCAGCACCTCCAGTGCCTTCAGCTCGGCGAACGCCGCCACGAGGGCCTCGACCGAGGGGAGGTCCAGCGGCAGATCCGGCCGACCCTCCAGCAGCCAGCCACCGGCGCCGTCCAGACCCGAAGCGCGCACGAACGACAGCTCGGCGCGCCCGCGGACGGTCAGGGCGAGCACGTCATCGGGGGCCACCGCGAGCAGGGTGGGATCGCGCCACGCGCCTGGGGGACGGTCCGCCACGGAGCGACCACCGAGACGGGCGCGGTACACGTCATCGGCCCCGGGGAGCCGGACGAAAGTGGTGCGCCCGGGCCCATCGCGACCGATGTACAGCTCGGCGAGCACCTCCTCGCCCCCGGTGAGCGCTACCCGGATCGGATCGATCCCCGCGAGCCCGTATGTGTCGTGCAGCTCGGGGTCATCCTCCACCCGCGCCTCGAGCAGCCCTCCGCGAGTCACCGCATCGAGCAGCGCCACCACGGCCGCCGGATCTGCACGGTCAGAGAACGGCTCGATGACGGTCCACAGGCCGTCATCGTCCCGCGCGAGCCGCACCACCACTTCCTGGCGGGTGAGCACCACGCCGTCGACCTGGCCCCGAGGCACAGTGGCCCACTCGGGCACGGGCGCGTCGTCCACCACCAACACGGCGCGCAGGCCCAGATCCAGTGAGACGAGCGCGAACAGCACCGCGAGCAGCACCCAGGTGGTGCGCGGGCGGGTCACCGGCGCCTCCGGCGGGCCACGAGGCCGACGAGGAACAGCACAGCCAGCGGCGCGCCGACGATTCCCGCCTTGAGCCACAGGGCGGTGGTGGGGTCGGGGGCACGCAGCACGGCGGTGCCGCCACCGCGGGTGCGAACGTCTACCAGGGCGGCGTCCTCCAGCAGCCAGTCCACCGCGTTCTCCACCAGCGCCGGGTTGTTCGCCACCAGGTCGGCCGAGCCACCCACCACCATCCGCGCGGGTCGACCGTCGAGCTGAATCGCGGCGGGGTCGACGCCCTCCGGCAGCGGCCGATCGGCATAGAAGCTCCGGAACCGACCCGACAGCGCGAGCACGATGGTGAACGGACCGGCCTCCTCACCCGGCAGGGCTTCGGCCACCGCGACCGGATCGAGGGGCACCGCACCCCGGACCCGCACCGCGCCGTCCCGGGTGCGGATCCACGCCTCGGTGTGGACCGA
>JBLFXJ010000019.1:0-40939 GCA_047609825.1 Myxococcota bacterium | reverse complement strand
CCCGAGCCCAGGCAGGTGCTTTGCGAACAGCCAGCACTTGAAGCCCAGCACCAACGCCCAGTATGGTCCATGTATCAAGACGAACGCGACCCACGGAAGCGCCGAGCGCTTCCGTGGGTCGAGTGAGCCGTCGAGTTCGGCCGACAAGTCCTAGAAGAACCCGCCAGCACCACCCGAGCCGCCGCCGGCCGAGCCGCCGCCGAAGCCACCTGCACCGCCCGAGCCGCCGGCGCCGCCGGCGCCGCCGAGGCCACCGCCGCCGAAGACGAGTGCGCCGGCGATGGTGTTGAAGGTCGTGGAGACCTGGGTGCCGAGCAGGCTCAGCGACCCGATGATCACCACTGCGATGAGGGCTGCAATGAGCGCGTACTCGATTGCGGTGCCACCATCCTCGTCACGGTTCATGGAGAACAGACGAGCCATCTTCGTAAGCATGTTCGCTCCTTCGCGCCCCACCGGACGCACTTGTTCATTTGCTTGGAGAAGAGAAGTCTATGGCCGGGTGGTCACCCGGCCAAGGTGGCTCGTCGACCTCATCAGAGGCCGGAGTCGCCACCCGAGTCACCGACGCCAGAGTCGCCGGTCGTAGGAGTCGCACCGGAGTCGCCGCTGTCGCCGACACCCGAGTCCGGGCTGGAGGTCGCACCGGAGTCGCCGCTGTCGCCAGCTCCGGAGTCGCCCGTGGTCGTCGTCGTGGTGGTCGTCAGGCCGGAGTCGGCCACGCCGCCAGAGTCTGCAACGCCGCCGGAGTCGCCTGCGCCGGTGCCCGAGTCACCCGTCACCGCGCCGGAGTCGCCCGTCGTGGTGGTGGTGGTGGTGGGCGTGCCGGAGTCGCCGGTGGTCCAGCCAGAGTCCGAGACCGTGCTGCCGCCAGAGTCCGCCAAGCCGCCCGAGTCGGGGAGGCCAGTGCCGGAGTCGGTCGGGGTCGCGCCCGAGTCGCCGCCGCCCGTGAGGCCGGAGTCCGCGGTGGTCGTGCCTGCGCCGGAGTCACCGAACCCGGTGTCACCCGTGGTTGCGCCGGAGTCTGCGATGCCCGAGTCGCCGCCACCCGTTGTGGTTCCGGAGTCGGCACCGGAGTCGCCCGCTCCGGAGTCGCCCGCTCCCGAGTCGCTGACGCGGCCCGAGTCGCTGATCACACCGGTGTCGGTCGTCGTGGTGGTGCCGCCGGAGTCACCCGTGGTGGTCGAGCCACCCGAGTCGCCGGAGTCCGTCGTGGTGGTGGCCCCACTGTCCGTCGGCAACGTGTAGTCGCCGGAGTCGCCAGAGTCGATCGGGCCCGTGTCGACGCAGTCGAACGGATGCACGATGGTTTCGTCGCGGCACGTGTTCGTGCAGTCGGGAACCTCGCCAGACGGGCAGACGATGAACTCGTCGCTCTGACCGACAACCACAGTGCTGTACTGGTGGAAGCCGTTGGCGATGTACACGCCGGGTGCGAGAGCATCGAACTCGGCGAAGCCAACCTGGGCACCGCCGGTGAACAGCTCGGACTGGTAGGGGTCGACCGCCGGGTCGAGGAGGGTGTCGATGACACCAACCTTGTACTCGGCGTTGTCTTCCATGCCATTCCAGCTGACTTCGATGAGGTCGCCAACCTGGTAGAAGGCACGGTCGACCGACACATCTGCCGTCGGGCAGCCCGGGTCTACGTCGAAGTAGCCGATGTAGCCGATGCGACGCGCTGCGTTCATCAGGCGGACTTCGTAGCGACCGACGGGGAGCGTCGCCTCGTCGCCGACGGTGCCGGAGAACCAGAAGAAGCCTTCGCCGAACGGCGTGAGCGGCGGCACGTAGTCCCAGGAGTAGGCGAACGCGTAGCGGTCAGCGCCTTCGTCCCAGATGCCGACCCACACACCGCCGGGCGGCGTGGAGACGTTCTTGTAGTACACGTCGATGCCGAAGGCATCGGGCGGCACACAGGTAGGCGTGGTCCACACGGCCGGCGCGGTGGCCGGGTCGGGTACGACGCTGAACACGTCGGACTCACCCATGCCCGTGTAGGAGTCGGCCGACATGCCGCGGGCCACATAGGTGCCGTTGGCGAGGAACTCGTAGAACGTGGACGAGCCATCGGTCACGCCATCGAGGCCGACCTGGTCGAAGTACACCCAGGCCGCGACGCCCGCAGGGTCGTTGGGCGCGAAGGTGCTGTCGGCGAGGATGAGCAGGTCATCCGCGTTGCCCGTCGCGTTGGCGAACGTGACTGGGATGGGCTCACCCTTGAAGTACTCGATGTCGTCGACCGACACCGTGGCACCCGGGATGGGCACGCCGCCCGGTGCGAAGTCGACTGCGAAGAGCGACTGGTTCGCGAAGGGGATGTACGTGTTGTCCTGGAACCCGCGAGCTGCGTACTGGCCGAGCTCCTTGATGTTCGGGAACGACGTACAGCCATCGACGGCCGGGCCGACGTAGGCCCAGGTGGGGTCGCCATAGATGTCGACGTAGGAGAACAGGTTGGTGGACGGGAGAGCGCGACGTGCGATCGCCATCCAGTCCAACACGAAGCCAGGAGCTTCGGTCCAGCACACCTCGACCGGGGTGCGGGGCGTATACGCCGCGCGGTCGGTCGTGATGGTCGACGGGTCGAGCGGGTCGAGCGTGACGACGAACGACGTGCGCGCCTGGACGGTGAACGCGTTGTTCAGCATCAACCGAGCTTCGTACTCACCCGGCGGCAGGTTATCGATGGCCTTGTAGCGGAAGTCGCTACGCAGCATCGAACCCGCATACGGCCCCGTGAAGGTGACCGGATCCGTGTACTCGAAGTCGAGGTAGGCGTCGTCTGGTGAACCAGCGACCGCGAAGGTGATCCAGTCGAGCCCGTAGCCAGCTGCCTGGTCCCAGGTGACCTCGACATCGTCACCTACGAAGTAGGTCGGTGCGTCGGTGACGATCGTGGCGTCGCGGATGCCGCAGTCCACATTGAACGGCGCGCTGCGAAGCAACACCGTAGGGTCGTCATTCCGGTAGAGCCGGATTTCGAGATTGCAGCCACTTGGAATGTGTCCCCAGTCGTAGCTCCCCGAAGAGGCGAAGCCGATGATCTGGGCGAAGTTCCACTCGCTGTCCGGCTGGTCAGCGTCCGCGATGGCGATGAAAGAGAAGGCCGTGAGCGGTGATGCCCCCGACCAAGTTGCGGTGAGCGTATCGCCGCGTGTGTATTCGACTGCATCCGTGGTGAGCGACTGGCCAAAGGCCGGTGCCGACAGAGCGATGAGCACAAGGCCCATTGCTGACTGCCCCACGAATCGGTTGGTCTTGTCAGACATCCATACCCCCCGCCAACGAGGTGGCCAGGACCCGAGTGCTGTACACCCGAGCGAGTTGCGTCCTGCTATTCCGAAGCACGGCGACAATACACGTCGGGGGTGGTCTACGCAACCCGTAGTCCGGGCCGGCACCGAGTCCTGGGACTCGGCTCCGCTTCGACGCCGTTGTGCGGCCGCAAGCTGCTTCTGGAGCAGAACGCGGGGTCGCGGCGGGGGGATGGTTCTGGGTAGTGCGCATCGCTGTTCCAGGGGAAGGGGGCAGCGTTCACCTATAGGCACAGCAGAATTCGTGCCAATATTCGCCCGTCGGATCCGGGCCGGCCTGGATCCGGCGCTGGACGGGCCTCACGGCGAGGTCGCGTCACGTTTCGTCTCATGGCCTGACCTGGATCTGTTCCGGGGACTGTTCCTTTGTGGAACAGGCGTGCCATGGGTCAGCGGGTCAGGTGTGGCGGGCCCAGGGGTCGACGATGCGAAACCGCCGCCTTGCGGACGGCGCATGAAAATCTCCGAGATCCGACGGGGATCTGGCGCAGACTCTGACGATCGTGGTGCCGTCCCGCGGTGCGGGGGGATGCTAGGAGCGTTCGCCGGGTGTGACCTGGGCGCCCTCGGCGCTCGGTGCAGGTGGCAGGAGGGAGCGTGGCGAGCCTGGACGTGGCCATTGTGGGGATGGCGTGTCGGTTGCCCGGGGGCGTCACTGATCTGGACGGTGTCGCGGCCGCCCTGAGTGATGTTCATGACCGCCTCGGACCGGTTCCGTCGTCACGACAGGCGGTGGGCGAGTGGGCTGGCGTGCCGCCTCGCGGGGGCTTCGTCGACGACGACGTGTGGGCGAGCTTCGACGCAGAGCGGTTCGGGCTGTCGGCCGCCGAAGCGATCCGGCTGGAGCCGCGCCAGCGCCTGCTGCTCACGCTGTGCTGGGAAGCGCTGGAGAGCGCGCACGCACCACCGGACACGCTCGTGGGAGACGCGGTGGGCGTGTACCTGGGCCTCGGGCCGTCGGACTGGGGGCGCCAGGCGTTCGCGGATGGAGCGGCGCGGGATGCCTACAGCGGCACCGGACATTTCGCCTCCGTAGCCGCAGGTCGACTCTCTTATGCGCTGGGGGCCGTCGGGCCGGCGCTGGTGGTGCAGACGGCGTGTTCGTCCA
Organism: Myxococcota bacterium; assembly: GCA_047609825.1. Classification (GTDB taxonomy): domain Bacteria; phylum Myxococcota_A; class UBA796; order UBA796. The sequence goes on along the minus strand of JBLFXJ010000019.1, from coordinate 36,514 downwards.
GCCTGGTGGCGCTGCAGCTCGCATGCCGTGATCTGGCGGCCGGGCGTGTCGCGCGAGCCCTGGTCGGCGGCGTGAATGTGGTCGTTCGTCCCGAGCCGTCGCTGTACTTCGCTCGGCTCGGTGCTCTGTCCCCGTCCGGTACCTGCCGTCCGTTCGACGCCCGAGCGGATGGCTACGTGCGAGCGGAGGGCGGCGTGATGCTCGCTCTGCGCACGGTCGAGTCTGCGCGCGCGGCAGGAGACCGCATCCTCGGCGTCGTGCATGGCGTGGGCGTGAACCACGACGGACGGACCAACGGCCTGACCGCACCGAGCGCGCGCGCACAGGAGGCGGTGATCCGGTCCGCGCTGGAAGACGCCGGCGCCTCGCCCGGCGATGTGGCACACATCGAGGCCCACGGAACGGGCACGCCGCTCGGCGATCCCGTCGAGCTCGCGGCGCTGTCCCGGGTGTTCGGTACGGCGGGGGTCACCGTTCACGCCACCAAGGCGCGGTTCGGGCATCTGGAGTGCGCGGCTGGGGTGACCGGCGTGGTCGCGGCGCTGGCCACCCTTCGTACCGGCGTGGCGCCAGCGGTGTTGAACCTGGAGACGCCGAACCCGCGCGCCACGGCCACCGGTCTGACGCTGGTCGGCACGCCGACTCCGCTGCGCCCGGGCCTGGTGGGTGTGAGCAGCTTCGGCCTGAGTGGCACCAATGCACACGTGATTCTCGGGGCGGGCTCCGATCTGCCGGCGCGTGCTGCCCCGGCGCTGCGTCCGGCGCTGGGCTCTGGGTGGAGCGCCGAGACCATGCGCCCCGTCCCACCGGATGCGGAGAGCGCCCTCACGAGCCGGGTGGCGGTCGCGCACGGGCCGTGGCGGCGGGTGGGAGCGGGTGCTGCCGTTCGTGCCGCCCGTCGACCGGAGCTGGTGTTCGTGACCCGAGAGGGCGACGATCCAACCGAGGCGTTGGCCTGGCTGGCGGTCCACGGCGTGGAGCCAGAGGAGGTGGTCGAGCTGGCCGTCTCGGCAGCCGGTGAGGACCCTGCCTCTATAGAGACGACAGTCGTGGCGCAGCGGACGCGGCGCAACACCGTCTGGCTGGCGCTGCAGGTCCCTCGGTTCACAGAGGGCGGACCGCGTTGGGTCGCCTTCACACCGTCCGATGCATGCCTCAGTGCGCTGTGGCAGCACGGTGTCTCGGTGGAGTGGGGCGACGAGCTGCGTGCTCGCGCTGTGCTCCCGCCGGTCCCGACGCCGAGCCATCCGCGCTGGCCTCTCCGTCCTGATGACAAGGACGCGCCATACACAGGGTGGCGGATCGAGTGGCGGCCTGCGCCCGCCCCCGCGCCTCTCGCGACGGCAGGCTGGACCACGCCGGAACTGGGCCTGTCGCTGCCGAAGGCCGCTGCCCCCCGAGCGGGAGGCACCTGGGTCGTCCGCGATCCCGGAGGTTCGCTGTCGGAGCGGATCGTTCAGCTCTCAGAGCGTCTTCGCGCCGCTGCCGCTGTGGGGGCGCGCCTGGTGGTCGTCACGCGGGGCGCTACGCCGGTCACGGGGGACCGCGACGCAGAGGCCGCGGGCGTCTGGGGGTGGGCCGCAGCGGCGGGCATGGACCTTCCGGCGGTGTTCGGCGGGGTGGTGGATCTGGGAGAGGATACGGATCCGACGGGTGTTCTCGGGCTGGATGAGGCGCGGGTGGCGCTCGGTCCCGACGGCCCGATGGTGCCCAGGCTCGTAGCCGACGACGCACAACCGCCGCTGGCTCGCGTGAGAGGCACCTGGCTGGTCCTCGGGGGCACGGGTGCCCTCGGCGGCGCCTGCGTGCGCTACCTGCAGGCCCGTGGTGCGGAGCACGTCGTCGTGGTCTCCCGCACTGCGGGTCCGACCCTCCCTGGCGCAGATCGGATCGCCGTCGACCCGACCGATGCCGTGGCGCAATGCGTGGCGTTGGCTCCACTCGGACCCGTGGCCGGTCTGGTGCATGCGGCCGGTGCCGCGCCGCGGGACACCGCGGATGACCCGATCTGGGCCGCGACGGTCGACGACCGGCTGCGGATGGCCGAGGCAGCCGACCGGTGGCTCCCAGGGACTGCAGTCCGGCTTGTGATTACCAGCGTATCTGGTGTCTGGGGAGGTCGACGCCTCGCGTCCTACGCCGCCGCGAGCGCGCGCCTCGAGGGCTGGGTGCGGAGCCGTCGGGCTGCGGGCGTGCCGTGGCAGTCGCTCTGCCTCGGCCCGTGGGGCGAAGGCGGGCTCGTCAGTTCCGAGGAGCGGGAGGCGTTCGAGCGTGCGGGCGTGCTCACGGTCGATCGCGAATCGCTCCACAGCGGCCTCGACACGGCACTCGGGCTGGGTGGGGACCGGGTTGTCGCACCGCTCGACGTGTCCCGTCTCGTCGCCACCCTCGGCACGCCGTGGGCGCGGCTGTTCGGCGAGCTGGGGCACGCCGAGTCGGTAGAAGTGCCGCTCATGGGTGCGGACCGGCTGCGCGCCGTGGTCGTCGAGGAGGTCCGGGCAGTGCTCGGCGGCGATGTGGACCCGACGGCCGGGTTCTTCGACGCCGGGATGGACTCCATCCGGGCGGTCGCGCTGGCGGAGCGGCTGGAGCGGGCGCTCGGGCGCGCGGTGCCGGCGACCGTGGCGTTCGACCACCCCAACGTGGATGCATTGGTGCGTCACCTGGCCGGAGAGCAGACGGCGGCGGCGGTCGTCGGCACCGACGGGGCGGCGGTGTCGATCGTAGGCGCCGCGATCCGATTCCCCGGCGCGGACGACCTGTCCTCGCTGGCCCGGGTGCTGGCCGGTGCTGACGACACACTCGGGCCGGTCCCGGCCGACCGGTGGGACGCGAGCGAGCACCAGGCGCCTCGGGCGGGGTTCGTGGCCGGACTGGAGGACTTCGACCCCGAAGCGTTCCGGATCAGCCCGCGCGAGGCGGTGGCGCTCGACCCGCAGCAACGGCTCCTCCTCGAGCTGAGCCGCGAGGCGATCGCCCGCGCTGGCATGTCGCTCTCGGCGCTGCGCTCGCTACGGGTGGGCGTGTTCGTGGGTGTGGGGCGGAGCGAGTATTGGGACCGGCTGCGCGGTGGTGGGGACCACTACGCATGGTCGGGAACCGGCAATGCAACTGCTTTCTCGGCGGGTCGGATCGCGCATGTGCTCGGCCTGGACGGTCCAGCGATCGCGGTGGACACGGCGTGCTCCTCGTCGCTCGTCGCGCTGCATCTCGCGGTTCGTTCCCTGCGATCGGGGGAATGCGGGGCGGCGCTCGTCGGAGGTGCGAACGCGCTGTTGTCGCCTGAGAGCTTCCGCTACCTCGAGGCGATCGGCGCGCTGTCGCCTACTGGGAGGTGCCGGCCGTTCGACGCCGCAGCGGACGGCTATGCCCGATCCGAGGGCGCCGGGGTGGTGCTGTTGGTGCGAGACGCCGCTGGTCTCGACGTGCTGGCGGAGGTGCGGGGCACGGCCGTGGGGCACGACGGCCCAGCGGCAGGGTTGACCGTCCCGAACGGTCCCGCCCAAGAGCGCGTGATCCGGGCCGCCCTCGCGGATGCCGGTCTGCATCCGGGTGATGTGGACGCCATCGAGGCGCACGGAACGGGAACGCCGCTGGGAGACCCCATCGAGGTCGGCGCGCTCGCCCGTGTGTTCGGGGAGCGGGCGCGTCCGCTGGTGGTGTCGGCCGCCAAGTCACGGCTCGGGCATCTCGAGGCCGGCGCTGGCATGGTCGGGGTGGCGGCTGCTCTCGTGGCGCTCGAGCGCGGCGCGGCCAACGCCGGCGTAGGGACTGTGAATCCCCGCCTCGCGCTGGACTGGCCCATCTCGTTTATCGGGGGCCCGGCCGCCGTCGTGGGTGTGTCGTCGTTCGGGATGAGCGGCACGAATGCCCATGTCGTGCTCTCCGCACCGCCACCGGTCGCTGCCGCCGATGTGGATTCGCTGCCCGTGCTGCTCCGCGCCGCATCCGCACACCGTCCAGCGCAGGCCCGGGCCCTGCTCGACCGGTTGGACGCGCATCCGAATCCCCTTCGTGCAGCCGCGACGGCGGCCCGGTGGGATGCGGAGTCAGCCCGCATCGCGCGGGTCGGGCAGCGTGAGTTCGTGGGCACGGCGCGGCCCCTCAGGGTGGGGTTCCTGTGCACGGGCCAGGGGAGCCAGTCGCCGGCCATGGCGCGCCCGCTGTACGACGCCGTGCCGGCATTCCGGGACGCGCTCGACAGACTCGCCGACCAGGTGCCCGAGGTGGGGCTCCGCCGGCTGCTCCTCGACCCGACCGTGGATCTGGACGACACGGCCGCGGCTCAGCCCGCATTGGTGGCGTTGTCGGTGGTGCTCGGAGAGCTGCTCAGTGGCTTGGGCGTGCAGGCCACGGTGGTCTGTGGTCACAGCATCGGTGAGGTCGCCGCGGCGGCGCTGGCTGGAGTGCTGTCGCCCGCCGACGCGGTGCGGCTCGCAGCACGTCGCGGACGGTTGATGGCGGACACCGCCAGCGGTGGGGTGATGGTCGCCGTTCGCGCCGCGCCGCAGCGCATCCAGCTCGCAGAGGGTGCCGCCATCGCAGCCGTGAACGCACCGGACGAGATCGTCGTGAGTGGCCCGGCGGCAGCGGTCGAGGCGTCGCTCGCGAACATTGACGCACCCCGCACGCCACTCCGCGTGTCCCACGCATTCCACGCGCCTGGGATGGACGGCGTTGTCGAGCCGCTGGCCGCCTTCGTGGAAACGCTCGTGTTGAGCCGGCCCGGGCTGACCGTGCTCTCGCCCGCCGACGGGGGGCGGGTCGACGCCGCACTTACCGAGCCCGCGTGGTGGGGGCGCCAGGCGCGTGCCACCGTCCTGTTTGCAGACGCGGTGCGCGCGGCGCCCGTGGACGTGTGGGTCGAGCTGGGGGCGCGCCCAATATTGACTGCGCTGGCGGCGAGGAATGGCGCTGAGTGCCTGACTCTGATCGCCCCGGATGCTCTGCCGTGGACCACCCTGCTGAGCGCGCTTGCGGACCTGTGGACGCGCGGTGTACCGGTTGACCTGTTGGAGGTCCATCCGACCACGCCGCCGCTCCACCTCGCGCCGGCGCCCCTGGAACGTCGTCGGCTGTGGGTGGAGAGCGTCGTGGCCCCGTCACCGCGCTGGACGGTCCGGTGGGTGCCGGTTGGGCCGCCGAGCGACCGGGCGGTTGTCGACGTGCGGGCGTCGGATCCCGCAGCCGCTGTGTTGGAAGCCCTCCAGGCGGTGGGCTCCGGCGCTCGGGTGTTGCGTGTGGCCGACGAGCCCTCCGACCCGGCGGCGGCGGCCGTGCAGGCGCTCGTCGCGACCCTGTCCGTCGAGCGCGCCGATCTGGGCGTAGCCGTAGTGGCGGGGCCTGGTGGCGCGCCTCCGGTCGGCGTGGATCAGGCGCGGGTTCGAGACGGCGTCGTGGAAGTGGCCAGGCTGGAGCGCTTGGCGGACGGAGCGCCGAACCCGTGGCGGGGGCGGTGGCTGGTGACCGGCGGGCGGGGGAGCCTGGGCGGGCATGTGGCGCGCCACCTGCGCGCCGGGGGGGCCGAGGTGCTCACCTGTGGGCGCACACCAGCGGAGGCAGCCGATCACCACGTCCTGGACGTGGCCGATCCGGTTGCGGTGCGGGCGCTGCTGGCGGAGCATGGACCGTTCGCTGGCGTGATCCACTGCGCCGGCGCTGCCGTTGACGCCTTGACACGCGATCTTTCCCACGCTGTGCTGGCGCAGGCCTTCGCGGCGAAGGTCGGCGGAGCCCACGCACTGAACGCCGCTCACCCAGGCGAGCTCATCGTATTCGGGTCGGCCACGGCCTGGTTCGGGCGCGCTGGCCAGGCAGCATATGCCGCTGCAAACGCCGCTGTGGAGGCGGTTGTTCGCGGCCGGCGGGCGGCCGGCCGGCCTGGGGTGTGCCTCGCCTGGGGCCCGTGGGGCGAGGGCATGGCGGCCGGGCTCGCCACCGAGGGGGAGCGTCGGTTGGCCACCCGCGCCGCGCTGGCCGCGCTGGATCGCTGCCTGGATGGGCCGCCGGTCCAACTCGTGTTCGACGCGGACTGGGAGACCTTCGCCGCGCGCTGGGTCGTTCGTCCGCAGCTCCTCATCGAGCTCGCGCCGGAGGCGGCCCCGGACGTCGAGGTCGACGTGGCCTCTGCCGTGCGCGAGGAGGTGGCGCGGGTGCTCGGTCGCGACACCGATCTCGGGGATGACGCGGGGTTCTTCGACGCGGGGCTCGACTCGGTGATGGCGGTGGAGCTGGCCCGCCGTCTGTCGGCCCGGCTCGGCCGGCCCTTGTCCGCCACCTTGGCGTTCGACCACCCGCGCATCGATCAGCTCGTCGCCTTCCTCGAGGGCGCGGTCGAGGTCGGCGAGGCCGTGGGCGGGGCCTCCCGCGGTGCTGCCATCGCCATCGTCGGGGCTGCATGTCGGTTTCCGGGCGGCGTGGAGTCCCCCGAGGAGCTCTGGGAGCTCCTCGGCTCTGGCCGGGTGCCGGTCACCGGTGTGCCCGAGGATCGATTCGACGCGACGGAACTGCCCGAATCGGCGCGCCACGGTGCCTTCCTCACCGATATCGACCTGTTCGATCCCGAGACCTTCGGCATCGCGCCGCGCGAGGCGGCGAGCATCGATCCGCAGCACCGGCTCCTGCTCGAGGTGTGCCATGGCGCGCTTGAGCGGTCGACCATCCGGATTCCGGCGCGAACGGGGATCTATGCGGGCATCGCCGACCGAGGCTACCTGCGACGGTTCGCCCGCGATGGGCAGCCATTCTACCCGGATGGTTGGGCAGGTACTGGGAACGAGGCGTCGTTTGCGGCGGGTCGTGTGGCGCACGCCCTGGGCCTGGAGGGGCCTGCGGTGTCGCTGAACACCACATGCTCCTCGTCTCTTGTCGCGGTGGACCTCGCGGTGCGCGCCCTGCGCGATGGTACCTGCGATGCGGCCGTGGCTGCGGGCGTCCATCTGATTCTGGACGGAGAATCGTCGAGGTACTTGGCCGGACTTGGCGCGCTGTCCCCCACGGGCCGCTGCCACACCTTCGACGCCGCAGCGGATGGGTATGTGCGGGCCGACGGATGTGCTGCGGTGGTGCTCAAGCGGCTGGAGGATGCGGAGCGCGATGGTGACCCGATTCTCGCTGTGGTGCGGGGCACGGCGACCAATCACGACGGCCGATCCAGCGGACTTACAGTGCCCAGCGGGCGCGCTCAGGAGCGGGTGATCCGTGCTGCGTGGGCGGATGCGGGCATGGACCCGTCGACCTGCACCCTGCTTCAGGCGCATGGCACTGGGACCGTGCTCGGCGACCCCATCGAGGTTCGCGCCGCGAGGGCCGTGTTCGTGGCCGATGCGCGACCGGAACCGCTCTACGTCCGAGCAGTGAAGGCGCATCTGGGCCATGCCGAGCTTGCTGCCGGCGTGGCGGGTCTGCTCGATGCCGTGCTGTGTTTGCAGCACCGGGAGGTGCCTCGCCTTCCCGGGCTCCACACCCCGAATCCAGAGCTGGAGCTGGACGGGCTGCAGCTCCGCGGTGGATCGCTCGGGGCTGGGCCGAGTCGGGCGGGGGTCAGCGCGTTTGGCCTGTCCGGCACCAACGCACATGTGGTGCTCGAATCGGCACCTGCCCGCGGCTCGACGGAAGAACCCCGTGGGCCGTTTCTCCTCCCGCTCTCAGCCCCGACGGAGGCCGGGGTGAGTGCACTTGCCTTGGCGCTTCCGTCGGCTGGGGCGGCCGTCGCAGCGGGGCTGGCGCGCCGAGCTCCACACTCTGTTCGGGCGGCGCGGATTTTCGGCGCGACAACGCCGTTGGTACCGATCCACGCCCTCCCCCGGCCTCGGGTCGCGTTCGTGTTCACCGGGCAGGGGAGCCAACGTGCAGCCATGGGGAGCGGCCTGTATGCGCGCTACCCCGTGTATAGAGCGGCGCTCGACGACTGCGCCCGCGCCCTGGCTCCCTGGCTGGACCTCCGCACCGTGTTGCAGGACGACGTCGCGCTGCGCGACACCCGGAACACGCAGCCTGCGCTGTTTGCGCTCGGGTGGTCCCTCGCTGCGCTCCTCCGGTCCTGGGGCGTGGTGCCGGACGTGGTCGCTGGGCACAGCGTCGGGGAGTGGACCGCCGCAGCCGTGGCGGGCGCGCTCGATCTGGAGTCTGCCTGCGCGGGAATCGCCCAGCGGGGAGCGCTGATGAGCGAGCTGGAAGGCGGCGGCGCGATGCTGGCGGTGCATGCCGGTCTCGATGCCGTGGCCGGCGTGCTCGGGGAGGGGGTCGAGGTCGCCGCGGTGAATCACCCTGGTGAGACCGTGCTCACGGGTGAGGCGGATGCCGTGGCCACCGCCCGTGCAACCATCGAGGCGTCCGGGCACCGGTGCACGCCCCTCCGGGTGTCCCATGCGTTCCACTCCGCTCGGATGCAGCCGATGCTGGATCGGTGGGAGGCGGTGGTCGGTGGGCTGCCGTGGCAGGTGCCCCACACCCCGGTGTTCAGCGCCCTGACCGGTCAACTGGAGGGTGCTGCTCTCGCAAGCTCGGCGTTCTGGCGTCGGCACGCGCGCGAGCCCGTGCGCTGGAGTGACACGGTGCGCGCCCTGGCCGAGCATGGGGTCGATGCCTATCTCGAGCTCGGGCCGCACCCGGTGCTCACCAGCTCCGGTCCCGCGGTGGTCGACGACGGGCTGTGGCGCGGCACCCTCCGCCGTGGAGGGGACGATGTCACCGAGATCTTCACTGCCGTGGGGGCGATGTGGGCGCTGGGCGTGCCGGTGGACCTGGAGGGGCTGCAGCCCAGGGTGGACCGGATCCCGCTCCCTGCGGCTCCGCTCCGGCGTGAGCACCACTGGCTGCCCGGAGATCATGCCGCCGCACCCGCATGGACCTATGCGGAGGTGTGGGAGGCCGTGCCGGCTCGAGCGGCGGCGCCGTCCGACCGCGTGGTGCTCGGTGCGCCCGAGCTCGCGGACGCGTTTGGCGCGGCCGCGGCGACGGCTGCGATGACCGGCGAGGTGGTCGATGCACGTTGGACCGCCGTGGGCTCGCCGCTTGAGCTGGACACCGCCGTCGCGGCGGTGCTCGCGCTGGCTCGCACGGCCGATCGGCTGTGGGTCGTCGTGCGCGACAGCCAGACCGATCCGTTTCAGGCTGCGCTGTGGGGCCTCGCGCGCTGCGTGTTCGTCGAGCGCCCTGGTCTGCGCGGGGGCGTGGTGGATCTCGCCGGCGGCCCTCCCACCCTGCCGGCGCAGGAGGCGGTGCGGATCACCGCAGAGGGTTGGTTCGCGCCGCGTCTCGACAGACGGCCCCTCGCGGTCGACGCGCCCTCGATTCCGCCGACCTGGCTCGTCACCGGTGGCACCGGGACGGTGGGGCAGGCGGCAGCGAGGTGGTTGTCCGCACACGGCGCGACCACGCTCCACCTGGTTGGCAGGCGCCCGCTGACTGTGGACGCTGACGACGATCGGAATCGCCTCGCGGTGGAGCTGCCCGGCGTCGTCCTGCACGCGGCGGACGTGTCGGACCGTGACGCCGTGACGCGGCTGCTGTCCGGCCTCGATGGACCCATCGGCATCTTCCACGCGGCCGGCGTCACCCATCCCCAGGCGATCGATGCGGCGGATGCCGAGACCATCCGTCGCACGCTGGCCCCGAAGGTGGCCGGCGCATGGTGGCTCCACACCCTGTCCTCCGAGCTCGACGTGCAGGCGTTCGTGTGTACCGGGTCCATCGCGGCCGCCTGGGGCTCTCGCGACCTGTGTGCTTATGCCGCCGCGAACCGGTTTCTCGACGGCCTCGCCGAGCGTCGCGTAGCCGATGGCCTCCCCGCCACGACGGTCTCGTTCGGGCCGTGGTCGGGCGGACTGATGAACGCCGATGGCCTCGCACTGCTCGCGCGCATGGGGCAGCAGCCCCTGCCTGCGGACCGGTCGCTCCGGCTGACCGGCGCCCTGATGGCGGCGGGTCATGCGCGTGGAGTGGTCGCGCGGGTGGACTGGTCGCAGTTCGCGCCGATCTACGACAGCAGCGGGCCGCGGGACTACCTCGACCGGCTCCGACCGCACGCCACGGTGGTCTCACCGGCAGTCGATGCTCCCCGCCTGGCGGACCTGCGACCCGAGCAGCTGGAGGCGCGGGTGCGATCTGCGCTGCTCAACCGGGCTGGAGAGGTGCTCCGCCTGGACACGGTGCCGATGGATCGGCCGCTGATCGAGCTCGGGTTCGACTCGTTGATGGCGACGGAGCTGAAGAACGTGCTGCTCGCTGACGGCGTCGACGTGCCTCTCGGTCGCCTGCTCGGCGGGCCCAGCCTCGACGAACTCGTGGCCATGACGTTGCCCCGGATGGCGCCCGCCCCGTCGCCCGCGGATGCCCTTGCGGACGACGACGGTGACGTTCCGGCGTGGATGGTGTGGTCGCACCTGGCCGCCGCCATCGTCGGCGCCGCCGTGTCGGCTGGGATCGGCTACCTGCTCCTCGGCCTGCTCGGCTGAACGGAGGCGAGATGAGCACCTGGTTCCGCGACGCCGAGCCGAGCCCCCGGATGCGGCTGATCGCACTTCCCTACGCGGGCGGCGGCACTGTCGAGTATCGCCAGCTCCGTCCGCTGATGCCGGCGGGAATTGCCCTGGATCCGGCCGTGTTGCCAGCCCGGGAGTCTCGCCTCTCGGAGCCACCCATCGCCGATCTCCGGGTGCTGGCCAACGCACTCGTCGACGCCGTGAGCCCGTTGATCCGCCGCACCCCGTACGTGCTGTATGGGCACAGCATGGGCGGGTGGGTGGCGTTCGAACTGGTCCGGGCGCTCCGCCGGCTGAACCGGCCGCTACCTGAGCACCTGGTGATCGGCGCGCGGCGTGCGCCCCACCTGGCGTCCACCCGTCCCTTGCTCTACCAGCTGCCCGACGAGCTCTTCCTCGACGCGATCCAGGAGCGCTACGGCGGAATCCCGAAGGCGCTGCGGGACAACCCTGGGCTCCTCCGCCTGTTCCTGCCCGCCCTGCGCGCAGACTTCACCTTGCTCGACACGTACCAATACACCGAGGAAGCGCCGCTTCCGATGCCGATCACGGTGCTCGCGGGCACGGAAGACCCCACCACGTCGATGCGGGAGCAGCGCGCGTGGCGGCAACACACCGATGCCGCGTTCCGGCTCCGCCCAGTGGCGGGAGGGCACTTCTTCATCAAGGATGCCCGAGAGGAGACCGCTGAGGTCCTCTCGGCAATCCTGCAGCGTCGCTGAGCTGTCCTCGCTCTACAGGCGCAGCCCGATGCCGAAGCCCTGCTGTGGACCATATGCCGTGATCCGGCGCGTGTAGCCCAGGGAGATGCCCACGGGTCCGGCCTCGATGGACAAGCCCGCGAGCCAGGTGTACTCGTGGCCGAACCCGAACGCCGACTCGGCCTTCCAGTCGACCTTCGCCCGGTTGCCGCTGAAGAACACTGTGGGCTGCATCCCGCCGTAGATGTCGACCGGTCCCAGGTACAGCGTGGCGATCAGCGGCCAGTCCATCCCGAGCGTGGAGGGGAGGGCGACCGTGTCGAAGGTGTACTGGTTCTGGAAGATGTCTGGCCCGGTGCGCACGCCGATGATGCTGTACTTGGGCCCGAAGAAGTTGCCGAACCGCACGTCGTACCCGGTGGAGTTCGATCCGAGCATGTACGTGCCGGCGATGCGGGAGGTGCCGGAGAACATCAGCTCTTTGGGCTTGCGCTCTTGGAAGTAGTTGATCCCGCCCTGGGCCCCGAGGTTGACGCCCGTGTAGGTGGACACGCCGTCACTGAACACCGTGGCGCCTAGCGCGGGACGGATGAAGGGCTTGACCTTCCACGGGCCGGACATGACGGGTTCACCGGCGATGGCGATGGCGGGGGCGAGCAGGAGGGCGGCGGTGAGGAGGGTTCGCATGCGCAGTGGACTCCAGCCAGGGGTCTACGCGAGCGTAGCGACCGGGTGCGCGGTTGACCACAACCGTGCGAGCAACCGCCTGGGTTGATGTGACTGGCGACCCCTCGAGCCTACGCCCGTAGGGGGATCCGGATCTCTGCGCTGGCGATCAGACCTTGGCCCCGACCCAGCCGTCACCGCGCCACAGGTACGACAGCACGATGGCCTGCACCGCGCGGTACCCGATCTGGGTCACCCACACGGCGAGGAGCCCGCCACCGAGAACCGGCCCCGCGACGTATGCCATCGGCAGCCCCACGCCCCACTGGAGCGACACGCTGACCAGCGCGGCGCGGCGGGTATCGCCGGCCCCGATCAAGGCGTTCAGGAGGATCAGACCGGTGGCGTCCAGGAAGATGAACGCCCCGGTGATCTGCAGCGGCAGCACTGCCAGCGCGCGCACTTCGGGCTCGTGGAGGAACACGCCGAGCAGCAGATCCGGCGCGAAGATCATCGGCAGGGCGAGCACGCTCATCCCGAGCACGCCCACCTTCACCACATCCCAGCCCCACTGCCGGGCATCATCGGGCTGGTTGCGGCCGAGCGCCTGGCCCACCAACGAGCCCGCCGCGAGGCCGAGGCCAAGGCCGGGGAGGATCGCGACGAGGGTGACATTGAGCAGGACGCTGGCCGCGCCGAGCTCCTGTGTGCCGACCTGGCCGACGATCCAGAACAGGGCGGTGTAGCCCGCGGCGAAGAACAGCTGCTGCAGGCCGGACGGGACCGCCAGGCGGAGCATCGTGCGCAGCGTGTCTGTGGACGGAAGGCCTCGGAGGAACCCGCCCTCTCGGGCGTGGCCCCAGCCCTGGAACATGTAGTAGGCGGTGCCGATCCAGGTGCTGATTGCGGTGCCCAGTCCGGCCCCGGTGGCGCCCAGCTCCGGGAAGCCGAACTTGCCAAAGATCAGCAGGTAGTTCATGGCGATGTTGCACAGGTGCATCACCACCAGAGTTCGCAGGTAGATCCGGCTCTGGCTGACGCCGTTCCAGTAGCCGCGGAACGAGTAGTTCATACCCACGGCGACCACGGCCAGCAGCCGGACCCGCCAGTACGGAACCCCCACCTCGATGACGGCGGGATCGCTGTTGAGGACCGGAAACAGCCACGGCACGGCGAACCAGGTTGCGATCGCGATGGGCAGGCCGATCACGAGCGCGAGCAGCAACCCTCCGTTCAACGGCAGCGCCGTCTCCGAGGTGCGCCCCTCGCCGAGTCGGCGAGCCGCCATGGCCTGCACGCCGGAGGACAAGCCGGTGATGAACGCCTGGGAGAGGAAGGTGGCGAAGCTCGCCAGCCCAACCGCGGCCAAGGCGACCGCACCCAGGGTACCGACCATGGCGGTATCCACCAGGTTCAGTACGTTCTGCGAGACCATGCCGCCGACGATGGGGAGAGCCAGCGTCAGGATGGCGTTCAGGCGCTGGCGTTCGATGACGTCCCCCGGGGGAGGCCGCCCCCGTAACCGCCCCCGACCCGCAACAGGCGACCTCCGTGTACCGACGGTGGCCGGCCACTGTCACCACCGTGGCACGGGGGCGCAGAACTGAATGATCGGCGCTCCCGTGCGTCCAGTGCACAACGACCCCGAGGGGAACATGCGCCGCTGGATTGTCGCTACTGCTCTGACGCTGGCCCTCTCCGTCCCTGCCATCGCTGCCCCGGCGGCCGGACCGCGTGCCGCCAAGGTCGCAGCACCCCAGGCGAATGCCGAGCGGGTGAATGTCACGGTGCAGCTGGTGGTCGCCCGGGAGTCGGGACCCGTGGACCCAGGCCTCGAGTCGGTGGCCCGTCAGCTGCGGTCGCTCGGACTGGCCAGCGTACGGCGCGTGACCGCCGAGTCCGCCCGGGTCTCCGAGCGAGGCGTCGTCGTGGCGAAGGTGGATGGCAGGCGCATGCGGGTGACCCTGATCTCGCTCGCACCCGACACGGCGAAGGTCGATCTGCTGGCCTCCCGTGACGGCGAGGAGCTGGTGCACCAGGTGTACACAGCACCCCGGGGCAAGGTCGGCGCACTGGCTGGGCTTGGCGCATACCGAGGCGGCAAGCTGTTCGCTGCCGTCACCGTCGGGCGGTAGGGCCCGCGCGCGGATACTTCAAGGCAATGCCTGCTCTGTTGATCCTCCTCCTCGGCTGCACGAAGCCCGAGCCTGCCGCAGACCCCGACGACGGCGCCACCGATCCCATCGGCTGGTACGAGGTGCTCGACTTCGTCGACCCGTTCATCGGCACCGGCGGCATCGGCGCCCAGGTGACGGGCGTGGGTCCGCACGCCAGCGTGCCCCACGGGATGGTCTCCGTGGGGCCCGACACCCGGCACAGCAGCTACGGCGCGCCGGGCTTCTACCACTTTGGCGGCTACCACTACGACGATGACCGGATCGACGGGTTCTCGCACACGCACAGCCACGGCATGGGCGTGAACGACTACGGCGGCGTGCACGTGATGCCGCGGGCCGTGTGGAATCACGAGTGGACGCGAGACACCACCCGCGCCGCCCCGTTCGACCATGCACAGGAAGTGGCGGCGCCGGGTAGCTACGGCGTCACCCTGGGAGACGACGGCACCCATGTGCAGATCGCGGCCACGACCCATGGCGCCGTGCACCGCTACACCTTCCCTGCCAGCGCTGAGCCCGTCGTCGTACTCGACCTCGGCCACGCGCTGGGAGATGTCTCGGTCAGCGAGGCATGGGTCGACCTCTCGCTCGACGGATTCGAGGGGTACCAGCTGCTCGATGGCTCGTACAGCGGGCGGCACGGCGGCGCACCCCACCACTTCTTCGCCACGGTAGACCCGCCGGCGGTCGCGACCGGCGCATGGGACGATCCCGACGCCCCGGTGGCCGGTGCGACCCGGGGTGAGGGCACGGCATCCGGCGGGTGGCTGGCATTCCCGCCAGGAACCACCGAGGTCACCCTCCGGCTCGCGGTCAGCTGGGTCGACACGGAGGGGGCGCGCGCGAACCACGCCGCTGAGCTGGCCGGTTCCTACGACACCACGGCGGCGGCTGCGGTGGACTTGTGGCGCCCATTCCTGGAGGCCGTGCGGATCCGCGCTGACGATGCCACCCGGCGCACCTTCCACACGGCACACTTCCGCACGCTGTTGATGCCCAGCCGCCTCGACGACGTGGACGGTCGGTTCCGCTGGGATGGCGGGGTGCACCAGGCATCTGCGCCGATGTACACCGATTACAGCATGTGGGACACGTTCCGCACGCTTCACCCATGGCTCTGCTTGGTCCATCCCGAGACCCAGGCGGCTCTGATGCAGTCGCTGGTGGTGCTCACAGAGATCGGCGGGGGTGTGCCGAAGTGGCCCCTCGCCACCGGCTACACCGGCGGAATGGTGGGCACGCCGGCCGATCAGGTGTTTGCGGGCACCTGGCTCAAGGGAATCGATGGGTGGGATGTGGATGCGGCATGGGAGGCCAGCCTCGCCCACGCCGAGGGTCCGGCGCGCGGCGGTCGAGCGGGCATCGAGGCCTATGTGGAGCGGGGCTGGGTGGCGTTCGAGGACGTGGGCCAGCCAGCCAGCCGGCAGCTGGAGTACGCGTGGAGCGACGCGTCGCTGGCCGAATGGGGTGCCGCACTGGGGCACACCGCCGATGCCGAGCGCCTGCAGGCACGCGCCTATGGCTGGTCGAACACCTACGATCCGGCACAGGGCTGGGCCGTTGGGAGGTATGCCGATGGCTCGTTCGCCGTGGTGGAGGACCCCGACAGCTGGCAGGACTCGTATGTCGAGGGCAACGCCTGGCACTATCGCTGGTACGTGCCGTGGGATGCGATGGACCTGGTGACGGTGCAGCACGACGGTGACGTGCGCGCGTTCCACGCGACCCTCGGCGAGTACTGGGATGCGGTGTATGCCGAGCCCGATGACGACCTGCCCGACAACTACTACTGGCATGGCAACGAGCCGGTGCTGCACTACGCGGCCCTCGGGTCGTTGACCGGGGAGCCTGCCCTCACCGTCGCGCCCATGCGGTGGATCGCGGAGAATCGGTACGGCGATGGCCCCGACGGGCTGGACGGCAACGACGACGCTGGCACCCTGTCGGCCTGGTACCTGTTCGCCGCTCTCGGGATCTACCCGGTGGCGGGGACGGATCGGTACGCCGTGGGCGCGCCGCTCGTGGCACGTGCCGAGCTCGACACGCCGTCGGGCACCGTGGTGATCCGCAACCACATCACCGACGCCGATGCCGTACCGAGCCAGGTGAAGGCGGCCCGGGAGCCGCTCGACGGGTGGGTAGTAGACCACGCCACAGTGCTGGATGGCCTCACCTTCGAGTGACGGGTGTCGCTTCTGCGCTTCGACGGTGTCCCAACGGACGACCCGAGAGGGAGGAGGAGACATGAACCGCATCATCGTGGCCGTGGTCGCCCTGGGCGCATGCACCACCTACGTCGTAGATGGGGACAGCCCGTCCTCACAGGAGCCCGGCGACCTGGAGTTCACCTGGCGTGTTGGCACGTCGGATTGCTCCGAGGCCGGTCTCGACCGCGTCGCGCTGTTCCTCGACGGTGAGGAGGCCGCCGAGTTCGACTGCGAAGACGGCTTCGGCGCGATCGAGCGCCTCGACCCCGGGCGGTACACCGCCCGGTTGGTGGGCCGGGATACGAACGGCTGGGGGCGGTACGCGGCGGACCTGGGCGACGTGGAGGTGGAGTCGTCGGTAGCCACGGCGCTCCCTACCGCAGTGCTCGGGGCGCTCCCCGGCAGCATCGTCGTTACCTGGTACTTCGAAAACGCAAGGATGTGCGGGGCCAATGGCGTGTCCGACGTCGAGGTGACCCTGTTCGACGACGAGTACGTGGTCGAGAGCCAGGCGGTGCCGTGTGACAGCGGCATCCTGGCGTTCGAGGGTGTACGGGCGGGTGAGTACCAGCTCAACGTGATGGGTCGGGAGGCCGACGGCCGGGCCGTGTACAACGGGACCGGAGGCGTGCAGCTCGACAAGGGGGACCGGACGGACGTCGAGGTGGCACTCATCGGGCTGTAGCGAGGCCGTAGCGGGCGGCGCGCGGGGCGTGGCATCCGCCGGTCCATCGGGGGGGCTCGCCATGGTCCGTCGGACTCCATCTGCGCCGTGACGACGCGAGGGTGCCTCGCGCCTGCTATCGTACAGCGCCGAGACCCGAGGATCGGATGCGCCTGCTCTGCACGTGGCTTGCTCTGTCCGCCTCCCCAGCTGCCCTTGCAGCCGGATGGGCGGACTTCGAGGCGTCGTTTCCAATGTTTCCGTGCCACGATGGGTGGTCCGCGTGCATCGTCGACGGGGACATCCTGTCGCCCGATGTGGAGTACGATCGGGAGGGACGGCCGCTCCCGTCGACCATGCGGTTCGCGTTCATCGACCTCGAGCCGACCCGCGCGCTGAACCCGTTCGCGGAGCTGTCGCCGTACACCGGCGAGGCCGCCCCCGCTCCCGAGCCAGCGCGGGTGGCCCGCGTCGAGCCGGCGCCTGCCCCCCGTACCGCGCCGTCGCCACGCCCAGCAGCGCCGTCGCCACGACCGGCAGCGCCCTCGCCGCGCCCCCGTCCTGCGGCGGTTGCTCGCCCGGCACCCTCTCCGGCGCCCGCACCGATGCCCCCGCCGCCGCCAGCTCCCGAGCCCGCGGTGGCCGACGCGATGGACGTCCCTCCTCCGCCAGAGCCCGCGGGGCCGCCTCCTACCGTCGGCGACTGTGAGCCGCGGGCGGTCGAGCCGATGGCGATGCTCGGCAAGCTGACCGACGTACAGATCGTGTGCCTCGAGGCGTCCCTCAAGGCTGCTCCGAAGATGACCGACAAGAACAAGTTCTCCCGCGCGCTGATGATCAATGCGTACAGCAAGGGCGATAAGCGCCAGTGGGAGTCACTGGTCAAGCGGCACCTCGAGGAGATCGACCAGAGCGATCCCGACCTCTGCTACAAGTACGCCACCCACCTGGCGAAGAAGGGCCCCAGCCGCGCCTCCGCTGTGATCCGGTGGTCGAATGTGGCGCTGGAGAACCGCACGGCGTGGAGCGGCGACACGTACAAGAAGCGCGTGTATGCACTGTACAAGATGAAGGGGATTTCGGCGCAGAACCTCTGGCGCTCGGCCGACGAGAAGTACTCGGCCGATCCCACCGAGTCGAACCAGAAGGGCGTGGAGAAGTGGCGCAACCTCACCAAGGTGTACGCGCGCGAGTGGCTGGAGTACGCCAAGGGAGCGAGCATGGACAGCGCCGTGCCGCTCGAGCTGTGCAACTCCGCTGCCGGCCATGATGACTACTGCGAGCAGTAGCTCACGGAGCCAGCCCGCCACATGACCCTCCTCCCGCTCCTCGGACTGCTCGCCGCGACCGCCGCCGAGCCTCCGCCTGCGCCGCTGGCCCCTATCGACGCCAACCGCACGTGGGAGATCCTCCCCGAGCCGGTGGACGGAGATGCGCGCCCGACGCTCGCCGTGGCGGCGGCCGCGTTGGGCGACTGGAGCGTGGGTTTCGCTGGGCTTCAGATCGACGCTCCGACCCTCATTGCGCTGGCCGATACTCGTGCTGACGAGCCGCTCCTGCGGGCGGTTCGCGAGCGATTCCGCCGCGCCATCGACCTCGATGACTTCCTGCTCTTCCTCGACGACCTGGTGCAAGCCGGCGGGTCGGGCCGCGCGGGCGAGCCGTTCGATGTGCCGGCGGGCCGGGCGCGGGCTCACGGCCTGCTGATCCACCCCGACGATGTGTTCAAGAAGGGCAAGCCCAGGGTGTACGGGGAGAAGTACTCCGACATCGCGGTGGACGAGCCGGTGCCGCAGACCGAGTACACCCCCGCAGAAGACGGCGCGCTGCTGGGGCCCGAGTGGACAATGCGGTACCGCAACCCCACCGACGAGCTGGAGCAGCTGGTCGGGCTGCACGAGAAGCGGCCGCGTAAGACCCTGCCCAGCCGGGTTGGCGCGTTGCTCATGCAGCTGCGTGACCAGGGCGCTGATGTGTGGCTCACCTCGTCGATCCGGCATCGGGAGCGCGGCTACCTGATGTGGGGCGCGTTCGTGTTGAGCCGGGCGGAGAGTGAGGCGGCGCTGGAGGCGACGGCGAAGACGGTCGAGGCAGCCGGGCCGGAGTGGGGGTTGGATGTAGACATCCAGTGGCGGCATCCCGACGGGTGGACGGCCACCCGCGAGGCCGCACGCCGGATGGCCGATGCGTACGACGTGGTGTACGCCACCGAGGGCGGCGCCCGGTACTCCAAGCACTACGACGGCGTCGCTGTGGACTTCGTCGCCATCGGCCTGCCGCGGGAGCTCACGCTCTATGCACCGGACGGCGAGGTGGGTGTGTTCGACCTGTCGAACCCGGACAACACCCGCGATCTCAGCCTGGAGCCGGAGCTGATCGCGTGGGTGCAGCGGCACTTCCAGTTGACCAAGCTCACGTCGGACTACCCGCACTGGAACGACGCCGACCGGTAGGGTGCGTAGGAGTCCGCTCTACTCCGGGATGCCCGCGGCCGAAGCGCCGCCGAGCGCGGCCGCTTCGTCCGGCGTCAGTGCGCGGTCGTGCAGCTGGAGACTCCCAACCACGACATCGGAGGTGAAGTCGCCCGCATCGGTGAACAGCAAGGCCTCGCTGTATGCCCAGGTGCTGTTCAACGAGAATCGGCCGTCGACGCCGCCCTCCAGCGCCACCTCGCCCGTGGGCTCCCCGTCGATGTACAGCCACATCAGGCCTGCGTCTCCGGCCGAGGTGTCGACCGCGACGACCAGCCGATGCCAGGTGTTGACCGGAACCTCCCCGTGGTACTGCTCGAGCACGCCCAGCCCGCCGTCGCCGGGTCGGAGGTAGACCTCGGCGTCGTTCTCGTTGAGGTGGTTGGTCTGGATCAGCGGGATCCACCCTTCCTCGGCGGAGGGTGGACGCAGCAGGTCGATCACGAGGGTCCAGGTGTTGATCGCGAGGCCGTCGCCCAGTTCGAAGTGCATGGCGTTCGGGAACACGCGCACGCCGGAATCCCGGTCGGGTCGGGGCACGCGGAGCACTGGGGCGGGACCGTCGGGCAGATCGGGGAGTCCCAGGTCCGTCGTGCTGCCCACGGTCGGTTCGAGGCCTCCGATCGCGACGAGCTGGGAGCCGTCCCCCGCCGGGAACAGGCCGTCGGTGAAGCTCCAGGTGGCGAGCATGCCGTGCTCTGGCAGGGGGCCGCCATCCCCGCCCTCGCACACGATGTCGTGCAGTGCGCCTGGGTAGTCGGTCTCGATGCCGTCGAGCCCCAGCTCGTCGACGGCGCGGTGCATCGCCTCGCGCTCGTTCACCGTGAACGTCCACACCTCGAGTCCCCGGTCGCGGCATGCGTCGGCGTAGTCGGTGAAGCGCTCGTCCGTGATCACCGTGGGCCAATCGAACTCCACCGCCGACACGTTGGCCGCGGCGAGGCTGTCGAACCACATGTCTGCGTCGAACGCCGGCTCGCCCCACGTCTCCGGGATGCCGCCCCACCAGGTGGCGGCGGCATCCGGCAGCGCCGCTCGGAACTCCTCTAGCTGGAACGGGTCGCCGAGTGACAGGTGGATGGTCTCAGTACCCACGCCCGAGGTCTCCAGCGCGTCGACCACGGCGTCGGCAGCCGGCATCTTCAGGTCCAGGTACAGCACTGCGTCGTAGCGGTCCGCGAGGAGCAGCGCGTCGACGAGGGATGGCACGTGCTCGCCGGCCCACGCCTCGCCATGCCATCGGCCAGCGTCGATCGCCTGGAGCTCGGCGAGAGATCGCTCGATCGCGGGCCCGATCTCTCGCGTGGTGCGGGCCAGATCGGTGTCGTGCAGCAGATAGGCCCGGCCGTCCGCCGCCACCCGAACGTCCACCTCAGCCATGCGCGCGCCGGTGGCAAACGCCAGCTCGAGCGCTCCGAGCGTGTCCTCCGGTGCCAGCGCCGAGGCGCCGCGGTGTGCGATCACACGCGGGAGGCAGGGCGGCGGTGGCGGGGCGGTGTCGCCGGTGTGGACAACCGCGGTGTCGCCGGTCTCGGTCGCGGCGGACCCCGTGCCTGTGCCGGTCTCAGTCGTCGGCCCTGTGTCGCCGGTGCTCCCCGGGGGGGTGCCGGTAGGCGTAGTGCCCGCGCCAGTGCCGCCTGTACCGGCAGTCATGCTCCCCGAGGTGGGGGGCGTCGATGCGCCACCAGTGTCATCGGGTGCTGCGGGCTTGTCGCCTGCGCACCCGAGGAGTGACACGAGGAGGAGCGTAGCGAGGACCTTCACTGTTCGACGTACACCTTGCGCTGCGCCAACACGATGCTGTCGTCGGCCACCAGCTCGAGCGACGCCTCTGAGATGCCCGTGCCTGGCTGCTCGACCCAGCGCCCGTCAACGTCGATCTGGAACACGAGGTCGGTACCAGCGACGATGTTCAGGTAGGCGTCGGGCTCGATATCCAGCA
This sequence comes from Myxococcota bacterium, assembly GCA_047609825.1. Taxonomy (GTDB): domain Bacteria; phylum Myxococcota_A; class UBA796; order UBA796. The sequence continues at coordinate 15,202 of JBLFXJ010000019.1, read as the reverse complement.
CCACCCCGTCGGGGTCGTCGATGACGAGCAGCTCCACGATGTCGAACCGTGCGGCCGCCGCCAGCGCCTCGATGGCGTTGACGATGGTGCGGCCGAACGTGACCGGCTCATCGGATGCATCCCAGTAGGTGACCGTGGGCTCCTCGATCAGGTCGCCATCGAGGTCGCCATAGGAGCCAGTCGAGATCGCCACGGCCTCCATCTGGTCGAACGGAGAGGTGAGGCCACCGGAGAGCACCTCGATTCCGATGAACTTGCCGCCGAGCCCGTTCACGGCGGTGATCGCGTCATATAGCGAGGCGTCCTTGGGACACCCACCCGGCGTCCAGTGCCCGCGCTCCGGGTCCTTCATCATGGCATCAGTGGCGGATACGAAGATCGGCAGCACGCCCTCACGGAAGCCCATGCCTCCGCCAGCGCCCGTGCCCGGAACCGTGGGGTCGAACTTGCCAGCGGCGAGGCCGTAGAAGGCGTCTCGCGGCTGCGACTTGAACGGCGGAACGTCGTAGTCCATGCTGAACGAGCCATCGCAGCCTTGGTCGTAGCCAATGCCGGTCGCAGCCTGATACAACGCCTCCGAGCTCGCTTCTTCCCAGTCCGCACCGCCGGAGATGTTCGCGAACGGCACGCTCACGGTGGCCACGGCGAGGCTGATGTCGTCGGTCTGCTGCTGGAACAAGCGGAACGGCCGGCTGTCGGTGAACCCGTCGGGCTTGTAGTCCTCATGGCGGGCATACCCGATGGTTAGGTCCGGGATCGAGGAGCGCAGCGAGCTGAAGATGCCCGCGATGTTGCTCTCGAACGCGGAGATGACGGGCTCCATCGACATTGTGTTGTCGACGATGAACGTCACATCTGCGCGCTCGTACTGCACATCGAACACCAGCTCGCCGGAGCCGATCCCGTCGCAGGTGGCTCCGATCTCGCCGTTGCCCCACACCTCGGCGAAGGTGTCGCCCGTCGGATCATCGCTGATCGCCACGATCTGACCGATGGAGGTGCCTTCCTCCTCGGGCGCGAACTGAACCTCGATCGAGATGGACTCGGCGGGGGCCAGGGTGATGGGGAAGCTCGGCAGGAAGTCGAGGCTGTAGAAGTCGCCGGCGACCACCACGGACTCGACGGTGACCGGGGCCTCGCCCGTGCTGACCAGCTGGAACAGCGTGGCCTCTTCGCACAGGGGAGGGATGGTGCCGAAGTTGATGTCCAGCGGCTCGATGGCCAAGCCGGGCACCGCGAGCCACCCGGTGAGCGTGACATCGACCTCGGCCTCGTCGGGGTCGTTGCTCAGGACGAGGGCGTTGCTCACCAGGTTGCCCGACACGGTCCAGTCGATGGTGACCGGCTGGGATTCGCCCGGCTGGAGCACGAACGACGGCCCTGGGTCCACGAGGTGGAACGACGGATGGTCGAGCAGGATCGACGACACCTCGAGGGGCTCGCCGCCTTCGTTGCTGACCGTGAACACGCCCCGGAGCATCTCACCGGCCATGCCGGCGCCAAAATCGAGGGACATCGGGGTGATCGCGATATCCGGCTGGCTCACGCCCTCAGCGGCTGTGTTGTCGGTGAAGCCGATGTCGGAATCAGAGCAACCCGCCAGGGCCACGACCGCGAGGATGGCAAGTGTGCGCGCGGGGGTCATGCTGGACTCCTGGTGGCTTCGGTTCGACATGGTAGTCCATGCCAGGATGCCCGGATAGGGCCGGCGACGTCGGTCGGTAGCACCTTTACCAGGCGACCGGGTTCGTCGTGGCGCCCCACCACTGCTCAGAGGACGGTACCAGCACGAACGTGGCGGCGCTGATGGGGTCGATCCGGACGATCTCGCGGTCGTCCGAGAAGCCGTAGAGGCTGCCGTCGCTGTACCCGAGGCCGAATAGACGGTCTACGCCGACCACGCCGACCCACTCGGTAGATCCCGATCGGGGCGACACCTTCACCAGCTCGTCTGCCACTTCGCCGCGGATGGTCCAATAGAGGAACCCGTCGGGCAGGCCCACGAGGTCGCCCGAAGTGATGTACTCGGGGTGGTCGACCAGCACGGCGCGGGTGCAGGCATCGATGTCGATGCGCTCGATAAGGTTGTCGCCGCCTGCGTACAGGTTGCCCACGTCATCGAACGCGAGCGCGAACATCGCCACGTCTATGTCGCACACCTTGGTGACCCCTGCCGTGGTGGGGTCGATCTTGTACAACACCTCGTAGGTGCCGCCGAACATGCGCCCGCTGGGATCGATGGCGATGTCGATCATGTTGTCGATCACGGTGCCCGCGTCGTCCATGAACTGGCCGATGCGCAGGGTGGCGCCGGTGTCGGGCACCACCTCGTACAGGGTGTCACGCGTGTTCGCGTACACCAGGGCCTCGGCGATGGGGGTCGTGGTCGTGGTCGTGGTGACCGCGGTGTCGCCCGTCTCGATCGGCGGATCGGTGTAGGTGGGCGTGGTCGTAGGCGTTGTGGGTGTGGTTGGCGGGGTTGTCGTCGTTTCGACGACCGGGTCCGCCGTGTCGACACCCTCGTTGTCATTCTTGTTGTCGAGGGTGTACTCGGTACATCCGACGAGCAGCGCGATGATCAGGACACGGTTCACGGGCAACCCCGGGCTATACTCGGAGGCCGTAGCTCTGCCCCAACGCGCCTGCAACCGAGGGGTGAGGCGGGTCGCCCCGCTACCAGTCCCCCTTCTTCACGCGGTCCAACTGGCGCCGATCCCGCTTGGTCGGGCGTCCGGCTCCGCGTTCCACCTGCATCCAGGGGTCTGGTGGCGGGGGGGGGGGGGAGTGGTCGACATACAGTCCCTCGGCGACCGAGGCGGGGCCGCGCTTGTCGGCCAGCTCCACCACCTCGAGCACCCGTCGGCCGGCCTCGGTCTGTACTGCGACCCGATCGCCACGCTTCACGCTCTTCGAGGCCTTGACCGTGACATCGTCGATGCTCACGTGGCCGGCAGCGCACGCGCGCGACGCCTTCGAGCGGTGCTTGAAGACCCTGGCGGCCCAGAGCCACTTGTCGATGCGTACGGAATCCATGGACCCATGCTAGCAGGCAGAAGGCGCGACCTGGCCGTACGGGCTGTTCTTGGTGTCGCGCTGTCCTGATCCGGCCGATCCGGCTAGTTCTGGCGGCCGTACAGGGGGTCGAGCCGTGGCCGAGCTGTTCACCGTCGAGAATCTGTTCACTCTCGCGATGTTGATCTTCCTGCAGGCCGTGCTCGGGTTCGACAACCTGCTGTACATCAGCCTCGAGTCGAAGCGGGTGGTCGAGGAGGATCAGCAGAAGGTCCGTCGGATCGGGATCGGCTTGGCCATCCTGCTCCGGATCGTGCTTCTGTACGTGGTGGTGCAGGCCATCTCGATGTTCCAGGCGCCGTGGTTCGACATCCACTTCGACCCCGTGATCTCCGGTGAGTTCAACGTGCACTCGATCATCGTGTTGGTCGGCGGCGCGTTCATCGTGCACACCGCGTTCAAGGAGATCGGGCACATGCTGGTCATCGATCACCTCGGGCACGATGTTGGCGGCGGCCCCCGGCGGTCGACCGCGGCCGCCATCGGGATGATCGTGTTGATGAACCTCGTGTTCTCGTTCGACAGCATCCTCAGCGCTCTCGCCCTCACCCGGGTGTTCGCGGTGATGGCCTTCGCCATCGTTGTGTCGGGCGTCCTGATGATGGTCATGGCCGACACGGTGGCCGAGTTCCTCAAGCGCAATCGTATGTACGAGGTGCTCGGGCTGTTCATCCTGCTCATCGTCGGCGTGATGCTGCTCTCCGAGGGTGGCCATCTCGCCCACCTGCATCTCGGCGGCTACCCGGTCGAGGCGATGTCGAAGACGACGTTCTACTTCAGCATCGGCGTGCTGGTGGTCGTCGACGTGGCCCAGAGCCGGTACCAGAAGAAGCTGGCACTCGAGCGCCAGGCCGCGCAGTCACGCGGAGTCGCGGACTCAGTCGAACACGCATGACTCCACCGTCCACGTGGTCTCCGTCGCGGGCGGGATCTCGAGGGTGTCGGGGTCGGGGCAGGGCTGGGTGCGCGTGGACGTGAGCGTGCCGTCGGCGTCGTAGCTGTGCACATCGCCGAAGCCGGTGCCGCAGCGAACGTCGTCTCTGCCCTTGAGCTGGCCCGCGGGCCACCACGACAGGGAGTAGTAGGGCAAGCCGTCCGACGTGGCGACGGTCGGGCGACCGTCGATCCCGTCTCGCAGCAAGTGGACGGCGCCCAGGCCTGGCTCCCAGAGCCCGCCCCACGCGGCGGCGCCGAGTCCCTCCCTGTAGGCATCGACCCGCTCGCTGCTGTCGCAGGTCTGCCGTCGCACGACCGCCGGGTCACCCCGATCGCCGATGTCGCTTCCGATGCCTACGAGGCAATCTTGGTCGTTCCACGAGAACTTGAGCAGCGGGATGTTGGTGTCGTCGAGCTTCTGCACCACCCGGTCGCCGTCGTAGGCGTAGGTGTGCTCGAGGCTCCGCTCGCCCCGGACCTGGACCAGTGAGCGGAGGAGGCCGCGCTCCCACTCGTACAGATCGACGATGCGAACCCCGGCCGCCGTGGTGCTGGCTCGCTCCACCAGCTGGCCGTCGCGATCCAGCCTGAGCTCGACCGAGGAGCCGTCACTGATGTCGCCGCGCACGCGGGCCACGCCCGGCGTCACGACTGATCGCGTGCCGCTCAGGAAGTCCTGGGTCGGATCATGATCGGACCAGTCCACACGGAGGAGGGAGCCGATGGGACAGCCGTCGGGCGTCAGTGTGTCTGCGGCCGAATCGGTGGTCCGGGCGTCGGGTTCCGGACCGCACGCGAGCAGCACGGTCAGCAGGAGCGTGTTCATGACAAGAACATGCCCCGCGCGGGCCCTGACGTCACTCCTCATGGAGGGGATGCACAGATGCTTCACCGACCGAACCTGTTGTGGAAGCAAGTGGGTTACCCGGGGTTTCCGCACCCCCCCCCAGATCGCTCGGAAGTCAATGATTCAGCACCCAGTCGCCGCGGCCTTGGCTGCGTTCCTGCTCCTGCTGCCGGCCCATGCCTCTGGCGCAACCACCGCAGCGGAGTCTGCAGGGTGGGCATTCGAGCGAGAATTTTCGTGGTTTGACGTCTCCGCGAGTGCGCCCGAGATCGCCGAGGCGTTCCGGTCGGCCTGCGCCGATGGCTACGAGCCTGCCTGTGGGCGCGCCGCCTGGCAGACGCCCACCGGCCCGAGCCTGGCGTCAGCGGCACGTTCTGTGGGCCCGTTGTGCGACGCCGGAGACGCGACCGCGTGTGTGGTGGTCGCCTGGCACCAGGCCGAGACCGCCTCCCTCTCCGCCGCGACGCGTCCCGAGTGGACCACGTCGGCGCGTCGCCTGGATGCCTACTGTAGGCAGGGCGACCATCGGGCCTGCCATGCCTTGGCCGATGTGTTGCTGGCCGGTCGAGGGGTACAGCCCGATGCTGCAGGCGCGGTCGCACGACTGGGCGAGTCCTGCACGGCCGGTCACGGGCCGTCCTGCACGACGCTCGCCTCCCGGGCGAGTGGTGGCGATAGCCGGGTTCCCGGTACTCCGATCGAGTTCGCCACGAAGGGCTGCGCGGCTGGCGATCCCGCTGCGTGCGCCATGGTCGTCGGGCTCGACGGGCAGGCCTGGGAGCGTGGGCGCAGTGAGCCGTTCCTGCTCGAGCAGTGCCTCGCGGGTCACGGAGACTCGTGCGTCACCCTCGTAGATCGCGCCAAGGCTGCGGATTGGGTACTGGCCGACGGGCGGATCGAGAAGTGGCTGTACACCGGCTGCAGGGTCGGGAGCGGGCTCGCATGTGGGCGCCTCGGTGACTTTCGCCGCGAGGAGGTGGGCGACCTGGTGAGCGCAGCGTCGCTGTACGAGCGCGCGTGCAGCCTCGGGGCCTGGGAGGCGTGTGGCGGCCTCGCGGCGATGGTGCTCGCAGGCGAGATCGACAGCACCGTGATGCGTTCGCGCGCCACCTTCGAGGCGGCGTGTGAGCGCGGTGGCGACCAGTTGGCCTGTTCGGCGCTGGGCAGCGCGTTGATGAACGAGGGCAAGGGCGCAGAGTCGAAGCGGGCTCGTGACCTCCTCGAGCAGGGGTGCGTAGACCGTGACAGCCCGGCGGCAGCCTGTGCCGAGCTTGGCCGGTTCTATGAGACCGGTCTGAGCGCCGCGCGGGATCGCACCACGGCGTCCAAGCTGTACTCCTGGGCGTGTGCGGCTGGCGATGCCCGCAGCTGCCACCGGCGGGGGCTGCTGGTTCGCGAAGGCGTGGGCGTGGTTCGCGACAACGGTCTCGCCCTCCAGCTGTTCGACAAGGCCTGCGAGGGTGGAGTCGCCGAAGCCTGCCAGGCGGCCGGCGAGCACTACGACAATGGCACCTCGGCGCCGCGGGACGCCGATCTCGCCCGCCAGCGGTTCGCCGATGCCTGTTCGGGCCGGGTGTTGCTCGGCTGCAATCGGCTGGGACTGCTGCTCGAGGAGGTTGGCGATCCCGCCTCTGCCCACGACGCCTACCAGGCTGCGATCGACCTCGGATCCATCGAGGCGAAGCGCCTCCAGGCGCGGCTGTTGTGGTTTGGCGAGGGCGTGAAGAAGCGCCGGGGGCTGGCCCGCGAGCTGTGCCGCGAGGCCTGCCAGGCCGGCGATCCCAACGCTTGCCTGGGGCCCAACTTCCAGCTGGCAGCTCGTGCAGCTGTGGGCAAGCGGGATGCGGCGCTCATGCCCGCGGTGGCGCCACCTCCACCCGAAGTTGTCCAGGTGCCACGCCCGAATCTCGCTGAAGGGATGGCCTGGTTGCCCCGGCCGGTGTGCGAGTGGCAGCCGTCCCAGGTGGCTGCCGACACCCTGTTCGCGAACGCATGGCGGCTCGAGCCGCTGATCGTAGACGCGTCGAGCCGACTCTCCGGTGTCGCGCCTGCGCCCGCCCCCGAGCCAGAGGTCGCGAAGGAGCCGGAGCGCCGTCCCAAGCGAAGAGCCGCCGCAGTGCCCGAGGACCTCGGTCTGCTCATCGTAGGTTCGTGGCCAGGTGACAAGGTGACCATCGGCGGCGAGGATGTGCCGTCGGCTGCCGATGGGGTGGTCGTATACGAGGGTCCTGAGGGCGCTGTGGACTTCGAAGTGACGGGCGGAGGCCGGAGCGAGGCCTACCCAGTGGTGGTCACGCCGGGATACGCCGTGTGGGTCGACGTGGCGCAGCCGCCTGTGGCGCGCGTGTTGTTCCCGGTGAATGGCGCGGTGCTCGATGAGGCCGCACAGGCGGTCGTCGACGCGGTCGCCTCCCGCGCCGGCACGTGGACCTTCTCGATCACAGGCTCCTACTCGGCCGAGGGCGACATCGGCCGCAACCTGGCACTCGCCCGGGCCCGCGCCGCAGCGACCCGTGCGGCGTTGATCGGCGCCGGGGTGTCGGCCGAAGCGGTCGAGGTCGGCCAGCCGCAGCCTCCCGAGCCGGGCCTGTCCATGGAAGAACAACGGGCGGCTGTCGTGCGGCCGCAAGCCCCGGAGGGCATGTGATCCTCATCATTGCCGCCCTGTCCGCCACCGCGGGAGAGATCCGCCCGGTCCGGGTTGGCGATACCGTCGAGGCGTTCGCTCGCTCCCTCGGCGATCCCGGCCTCGCTGGACCCATCCGCCAGTTGAATGGCCTCGGACCAGGCGAACAGGCGAAGGTCGGGCAGCTCCTCACGCTCCCGCCACCCGACGTGCCCCACGCCGACCAGCTCACCTTCCTGCTGTCGGCCACAGGTGGCGTGACCGTGGACGGTGCACCCGCCACCACCTATACGCCGATTCCACTCGGTTCCACGATCTGCACCGGGAATGCCGGCTTCGCGACTATGCGGCTCGCCACGCAGTGCACCGACACGGGCACCGAGTCCGACGACCTGTCGCTCACCAATAGCACCTGTCTCCAGGTGGAGAGCGCGTTCGCCACGGTTTGGGGACGCAGCGCCCTGGTGCACCTGGACTCCGGAAGTGTGGTGATCAGTGAGAACTCGGTTGCATCCGGCAACATCACCGTGGTCACCGACTCGGGCTGGACCACGGGCTCGGAGGGCGGGTTCCGCGTCAACGTCGAGGAAGCGGCGATGCGGACCGAGGCCCTGTATGCCCGGGTGGCGGTGCAGGGCATGGGGGTCGAGGTGGCGCTCGACGCCGCACAGGGCAGCCGGGTGAACGAGGGCAAGGTTCCCGAGCCACCGGTCGACTTGCTGGTAGCCAAGGAACTGTACAACCCGGCAGACGGGATGCCGATGTACCGGCCCGAGTTCACCTGGGAAGGCGATCCGCGTGCGTTCGGCTACCGGATCGAGATCGCCAGCGACGCGGCGTTCGAGGATCTCGTGTACCTGACGGATGTGCCCGATCCCGTGCATCGCCCCGAGCTGCTCATGCTGCCGGGCGATGATCGTGGGCTGTGGTGGCGGATCGCTCCGTTCGATCCGTTCCGCTTCGTCGGCGTGCCGAGCTCGCCGCGCGTGCTCGCGATCCCGCAGAGCTCTGTCCAGTGAGTCGCGCGGATCCCGAGGCTCCGAAGACTCTGCGCGATGGCCGATATCTGCTCCAAGACGAGCTCGGCGACGGCGGGATGGCGACGGTCTACCTCGCCTACGACTGCGAGCTCGAGGTCCATCTCGCGATCAAGCTACTCCATCCCGGCGCCGGACGGATGCGGGAATCGATGGTGCGCCGGCTGCGACTCGAAGCCAAGGCGATGGCCCGCCTGCGCCACCCGAACGTGTTGCGCATGTCCGACGTGTTCGAGGAGGGCGAGTACACCTACGTCGTGATGGACCTCGCCCGCGGAGGCAGCCTCAACCAGCTTGTGGAGCAGCTCGGGAAGCTCCCGCCACGGATGGCCATCTACTACACGCTCGAGGTGCTGTCGGCGCTCGCGGCGGCTCATGCCGAGGGCATCGTGCACCGCGACGTGAAGCCGCACAACGTGCTCCTCGACGAGCGAGGTCGTTCGTTGTTGGCCGACTTCGGCATCGCGTTGATCGCCGACCGCGACCGGCGGACCAAGCAAGGCGTGACCATGGGCTCGGTCGCGTTCATGCCGCCAGAGCAGCGGCTGGACGCCGCATCCGTCGGTCCCGCCGCCGACATCCATGCGGTCGGTGCCACGCTATACAACTTGCTGACCGGCGACAACCCGGTGGACCTGTTCCTGGCGGAAGAGGGCTCAGATCGCTGGGCGGGTGTGCCCGAATCCTTGCGCCCGGTCATCGCCCAAGCCTGCAATGTCGACCCCGAAGCTCGATTCGCCAATGCCGGTGACATGGCGGCCGCCCTGACTGCGGTTCGGGAAGCGGAGGCATGGGAGCAATGGACTCCGTCGCCCACCCAAGCCCAGTCGTTTCCGGCGCCGTCTACTGCATTCTCCAAACAGGGCACACCGGCGGTGCGCCAGACCCTCGGTGATCTGCACCTGTCCACCGAGTTCATCGACGCCACTGGCGCATCACGTGGGTACTCCCAGGCAGATGAGCAGCTGGAGGTGGTGCCCCCCACCGTGCTGCGTCCAGGTGATCCAGGGCGCACCCCACTCCGCCCACCCGCGTCGCAGCCGGTCGCGCCGACCTTCGACACCGAGTTCGAGCCGGAGGTGGCACCCCCGCCGTCAATGGCGATGATGGCCACCGCGGCGGTGGTCTTCGCGATGTTGGGTGCAGGCTTCGTGTTCTCCGTCGCCTACCTGTGGTCGACCTATGGCGCGGCGGGCGGCGATGAAGCGGCGCTGGTCGAGCCTGTGCCCGTTCCAGCGCCCGAGGTGGCGCCTGCGCCTGCGCCCCAAGTCGAGCCGGAGCCGGAGCCAGAGCTAGAGCCAGAGCCAGAGCCAGAGCCAGAGCCAGCCGTGCCCGCTCCGGTGCCCGACCGGGTCGCTGCGGTCCGTCCCGTGCCTGAACCCGTGGCGGTGGTTGCTCCCGCGCCGGCTCCGGTGGATCGGGTCATCCCAGGTGGCGCCGAGGGCCAGCCGTACGCTGGCGCGTGGGCCGGTTCGTATGCGGGGCAGCAGATCTCGCTGGAGCTTGGTGGCCCCCCGACCGGGGTTCAGGGCGTTGTCGACGTCATGTGGAAAGGCAAGGGCTACCAATCCAACGTGCGTGGCACCTGGAGCGGCAACACCCTCGAGATAGCCAGCGCGAGGCACGAGTTCACGCTGACCCTCGGCGGCGGCGTGCTGAGCGGCACGATGGCGATGGCGAACGACGTGGGCAGTCAGGCGGTGCGATTCACCCGGCCGTGACCTTTCGTGGATCGATGCGTCGAGCGCCGCGCGGTAGCGGGCTGCCTGACCAGGGAGCCCTGATGTACGCAGAGACGATCCCCGCGCTGTCCAAGATGCTGTCCAACCTGGAGCGCTGGCTCGACGACGCGGTCGAGGTTGCCGAAGCGAGGGGATTCGACCCCGACGTGCTCCTCGCGTGCCGCCTCGCTCCCGACATGTTTACGCTCACCCGGCAGATCCAGGCCGCGTGTGACTCGGCCAAGTTCATCGCTGCGCGCCTCGGGGGGGTCGACGCGCCCAGCGACCCCGACAGCGAGACCACGCTCGCCGAGGTGCGTGCGCGCATCGCCCGGACGCGAGAGTTCGTCGCGTCCGTACCAGAGGCTGGATTCGTCGAAAGTGGTTCGCGGGAGCTAGTTTTGCCGTTCCTCCAGGGCGGCTCGGTGACCGGCAGCGACTACACGCGCGAGTTTGCCATGCCGAACTTCTACTTCCACCTGTCCATGGCCTACGCCATCCTCCGCCACAACGGCGTGCCGCTGGGCAAGCGCGCGTTCATCGGCTCGATGACGGTGAAGCCGCCCCCCGCGGAGTAGAGTCTGTCGGGAGGTCGCGATGGCTGTCGAACACCCGGTGCTGGCGACGATCCAAGCCCAGGTTGACGCGTGGAACGCGGGCGACCTGGAAGGCTTCGTCCGGCACGTGCACGCTGATGTCGTGTACGTCACTCCGAACGGCATCCTCCGCGGTGCTGAGGCGCTGCACGACGCCTACCGCGGGGACTGGCGGGATTCGCCGGGCGGTGAGCTCACGGCCCAGGTGGAGGACGTGATCGACCACGGTGGCGTGGTCACCGTGATCGCGCGGTACTGGCTGTCAGGGTCGCGCGACGATCGGGCAGGCTGGTCGCTGCTCACGTTCGTCGACACCCCGAGTGGATGGAAGCTCACGGCGGACGCCACCATGCGGAGCCCGAGAGGCTCCGCATAGCCAGGTCAGCGGCGCCGACGCATGAAGCCGAGCGCGAGCAGCGCGGTGGCGAGCCACGGGGCTGGCGTGCTGCCGGTGCCTGAGCACCCGCCGCATCCGCCCTCGTACCAGACCTCCACATCTGGGATGTACGGGTCGAGGTAATTCGGGATGCCGTTGTCGTTGACGTCGCCGCGCCCCTCGTCGCGATCGCTCTCTCCGTCATCGTCCGAGTCGGTGTCGAGCCAGCTCGGCACGCCGTCATCGTCCGGGTCGTCACCGTGCTCGGCCGCGTCCTCCAGCTCCTCGGCCGTCGTCAGTCCGTCGCCGTCGTCGTCGTCGTCGTACGGGTCCGCCGTGCCGTCCTGATCGGTGTCGAGCCCAGCCTCATCCGCGGAGGGCACGCCATCGTTGTCGTCGTCATCGTCCTGGAAGTCGAGGATGCCGTCGCCGTCGGTGTCCGCCTCCCCTTCGTCCGCATCGAGGAGCCCGTCCCCGTCGCTGTCGTCGTCCAGGTAGTCGGGGACACCGTCGCGATCGGTGTCGCCTGCGCCCTCGATCAGCGACGGAACGCCGTCGTTGTCGTCATCGTTGTCGAGGAAGTCGGGGATGCCGTCGCTGTCGCTGTCGTCGTTGCGCGGGTCGTAGTCACCGTTGAGATCTTCGCGCTCGGTGAGCAGCCCGTCGTCATCGTCGTCGGCGTCGAGGTAGTCGGGCACGCCGTCCCCGTCGCTGTCGTCGTCGGTGGGGTCTCCGTTGCCGTTCCAGTCCTCGATCGGCGTGAGCAACGTGTCGCCGTCGTCGTCGTGGTCGAGGTAGTTCGCGAACCCGTCGCCGTCGGTGTCGTCGTTGGTGGGGTCACCATCGCCGTCCGGATCCTCGAGGATCGTCGGCACGCCGTCTTCGTCGTCGTCGGGATCCAGGTGGTTCTGGATTCCGTTGCCGAACGCGTCGCCGAAGCCCTCCACCGTGGTGGGCACGCTGTCGCCGTCGTCGTCGGTGTCGATGTAGTTGGGCAGGCCGTCGCCGTCGGTGTCGTCGTCGAGGGGCGTGCCGCTTCGGTCGGCGTCCTCCCACTTGGTGAGCAGGCGGTCGCCGTCGTCGTCGGCGTCCAGCCGGTCGGGAAACCCGTCGCCGTCGGTGTCCCTGTCGCCCTCGATCACAGTGGGCACGCCGTCGCCGTCGTCGTCTTCGTCGTAGGGGTCCAGGCGGCCGTCACCGTCGGAATCCATGAACGCTTCGTCCACGGAGAGGATCCCGTCGTCGTCGTCGTCGGTGTCCAGGGCGTCGATGATCCCGTCGCCGTCCGTGTCGCGGGGCAGGTCGAGCAGCACGATCTCCACCCGGTCGTGGGTGCCGTCCCAGTCGGTGTCCTCCAACAGCGGGTCTGTGCCGTAGATCAGCACCTCGTCGCCGTCGGTCAGGCTGTCGCCGTCGGTGTCCTCGAGCGCGGGATCGGTGTTGTACACACAGGTCTCTTCGGCGTCGAGCAGGCCGTCCCGGTCTCGGTCGACCACGCCGTCAGAGACATCGATGTCGAGCACGACGCTGTCGACGGAGAGCAGCCAGGTGAACGTGTCGAGGAGGTTGCCATCCCCCTTGCCGAACCGCGTGAAGTTGCCCCAGGCCCGCGAATTCACGTTCGCCAGTGCCGGCAGATCGTAGTCGCCCGAGTCCAGCCCGAGCGGTCCGGAGGACTGCAGGCCAAGCTCGCCATCCAGCATGGGTACGGCCTCGTCCTGGACCACGATGTCGTTCCAGTACATCGGCAGCGCAGATCGGTTCAGGTCCTCGTCGACCCGGAACATGCGGAGGCCTTGGTAGGCGGTCTCGATGTCGGTGGCGACGAAGTGGTACTCGCCCACGGTGAGCCGAACCCGGCACTCGTAGGCGCCTGCTGGCACCGGGCTGCCGTCGTTGGCGGTGCCATCCCAGGAGATGGCGTTCGGGCCGATCATGGCATCACCGACGACATGCACGTCGTCATCGGAGGACACGTCGTAGAAGTCGTCGCCGTTGGCGTCGCACAGCAGGTGCCAGGTGCCGGCGACGTTGCTCTCGAACTCGAGCAGGCCGCCGACCACGCCGCTGGCCACGGAGCCGCAGGCGGCGTCGTACGAGAACGCCACGGCGTCGATGACCGGTGAGATGGCGTCGAACGACGCGATCTCCGGGGGGTTGAGGTACAGCGCGTGCTGCGCCTCTACGTCCCACCCGGCCAGCGGAACGCTGCGGCCGTTCGCGGTGACGGCGCCGCTGGTGGCGCCGCGCCCGTTGGCGACCACGTCGTAGCTGTTGCCCGTGAGCCCGGACACCGCCATCTCGATCACCGCATCCCGCCCGACATCGCCGGCGTCCACGAGGCCGAAGAAGCTTCCGGTCATGGCGTACGGGGCGCTGAATCGGCCGCTGTCGAGCTTCCATCTGAGAGACCACAGCCTGCCGCGGTCAGGCGCCGCACCATCTACGGTCACGTCCCAGGTGGTGATCGGATCGAGCTCACCGTCCGGGGGTCCGGAGTCCACCGGATCCAGGGGATCTGCAGGATCGCCCCACAGATCGAGCCCGAGTGGGTCCAGCTCGTACGTGCCAGCACCCTCGAGTGACGGGATGGGGTCACCGGAGTTGTAGGTGCCGAGGACGGCGCCGCTCGGACCGGTGACTTCGACCTGGACCGGGGTGTCGATGCCCTCCCAGTCGGTCATCACTCCCGTCCAGAAGATCGTCTCGGAGGGGTCGAGCACGTCGACCCGGAGCAGGGTGCGTGAGTTGAGGGCCTGGGTGGGCCCGGTGTCTGCGGTGCCTTCGGCGTGCGCTGGGAGTGCGAGGCCGATGAGGCCGATGCCGAACAGGTGTCGGATCATTGGGCACCTCCGTCCGTGTCCTGGGTGGGTGCGTCGATCAGGTTGAACTCGACACGTCGGTTGCTCTCACGTCCGGCGGCGTCGTTGTTCGACGCGATGGGGGTGGTCTCGCCGTAGCCCTTGGCCACCAGGCGGTCTGGGGTGACGCCCTTGCTGATGAGGTAGGTGCGGACGGACTCGGCGCGGGACTGGGACAGTGACAGGTTCATCGCGTCGGAGCCCCGGCTGTCGGTGTGGCCGGCGATCTCGACCTGATCGATGGACTCGACGGTCTGGATCGTGGTCGCGATCTGGTTGAGGAGTTCGAAGCTATCGGCCTTGATCACGGACTTTCCTGTCTCGAAGTACACCTTGTCGAGGATGACGATCTGCTCGGCGGTGACCTCCACCAGCGTCGTCTGCAGCACGACCTGCAGGCGGTGATCGGTGGCATCCGGCGGGACGGCGTGTTGGCCCAGGTACGTCGCGTAGGAGGCGGCGCGGGCCACGAGCTGGTACTGCCCAGCGCCCGCTCGGGTGGTGAGCCTGCCTCCGCTGGCCGTGGCGCCGCTGTCGGGTCCACAGGCCGTGGGGCCGCCCGTGAACTCGAGCGACGCCCCCTCGATCGGCGCGCCATCCTGGTCCACCACGTCGACCACCAGGGTGGTGGGGCGAACCGGTGCCAACGGCACCACGATGCGCGTCGGCCCGTCTCCCATCGCACGCTTGGCTTGGCCCGCCAGGCAGCCATCGCCGATTGCGGTCACGGAGTACTGGTCGCCCGGGAGGCCCTTGGTGATCCACCCGCTCTGCGCCGCCTCGACCACTTCTGTGCCAGCAGGACCGGTGACCGTGAGCGTGCCCGTGGCAGGCGTGTCGCCAACCATGACTGCGATGGTCAGCGGGCTGTAGCAGCCCTCCGCGATGGTCATGCCCTCCAGGGGCAGCGAACCATCGGCGCAGGTCTCGACCACCGGCGGAGGTGGCGGCGGCGCCTCGCCTTGGATGCGGCCGAAGCCGCCACCGACGAACACCCGCCAGTTGGGCACGCCGGCGCCGCGGGTGATGCCGGATGCACCGCCGATCGTGAAGAAGCCCCCGGCCTCTGCCCTCGAGCGGAGGGAGAGGATGCCCTCGGCCGGGAACGCGGTGCCCAGCACGTCGCTGGC
>JBLFXJ010000018.1:0-41171 GCA_047609825.1 Myxococcota bacterium | reverse complement strand
ATCCACGTGCACACCGCCGAAGGCCAGCTTGGCCCATACTCACGCCGCCAACTTGCCGAACAGGTCGAGTCGGGGGCGCTCACCACCGCGGCCCACATCTGGTCCGATGGCATGTCGGGCTGGGAGCGGGTCGGCGACCACCCTGGGTTCCTCGAAGACCTGGGAGAGCCCGGTGGCGTAGTTCCGCGCCACGCCGACGAGTCCGACGATGACTACCAGGACCGCCTGTTCGGCGAGCTGGTCAAGGCGTCGTGGGACTACCTGGAGGACCACAACTTCGCTGGTCATATCGACGAGGTGTTTCTCGGCGCGGTGATCACGAGCACGCTCGACACGGGCTGCTCACTGATCGACCTCACCTCCGATGGCTCCCACCACTACCTGCGGTTCGAGGACCTCAGCGACAACAGTCGCGTGATCTTCCGCATGACCCACCTCACCGGCAGCCTCGCCGTGTCCAAGGTGCTCGGCCAGCGGGCCAGCGTGGTCATCGGCTACGGCGAGCGCATCGGCAATGTGGGCAAGATAATGAACGCGCTCAGGTCCGAGATGCAGTCGGGCTACCTGCGCAATCCCGAGCCTGGCACTATCACCGTCGATGGCGATCTACAGTCCGGCTACGTCTATGTGCAGGTCGACCTGTACATGAATATCGACGACTACGTCACGCGGGACTACCGCGTGGACTACAGCCGCTTGGCGGGCCACATCGGCGCCACCAAGCATGCCCTTCGCAAGTACCTGCGCGGCCGGTTCGGCTGAGCCTGGGAGGAACGATGTTCAACCTCATCCAGCAGTTCGCGCACAAAGCGGAGATGCGCGAGTCGAAGGACGAGATCCTCATCGGGGAGATCGTCCGGGCCATGGCCCGTCAGGGCCATCCTGCGATCAGCTTCCGCGCCCACGACGACCGGCAGCGGCTGCGGTTCAAGACCGTCACCGACCCCCTGCTGAACTCGGTCTTCATCACCCTGGACCGCAAGACCGGCGGGGGCGTGCTGTCGGAGGCGCTGCTCGGGAGCAAGGCCACGCTCACGATCACGGCCGAGGTGAAGAACCGGGTGTCGGATCCGGACGACCTGATCAAGATGTACAAAACCGATCTGGCGAACATCTTCAAGATGCCGATGATCGGTGGGGTGAAGCTGAATCATCAGATGAACAGCGTGTTCGCCACCACCACGCGGATCATCGAGATCGGGGACTACATCAACAAGGGCGACGAGGGCGTCACCAAGCTGGTGCAGTTGCTCGAGCAGACGGTCGGACTCCTCAAGGAGAAGCTCGCCACCTTCAAGAAGTGACCGCCTAACGCGTTGCTTCGAATACTGAACGCCTGTACAGTGGTTCCCTGCGGGGGGCGCTGTGCAACAGTCGTTGTTCGGTGCGCGGTCACCGGAGGTCGACCGCGAGTTTTGTCGGTTGCAGCGCGTGTCGCTGGGGCGCGGCGCGTGGATTGACTACGTGCCGGGCTGGCTCGGTGGCGACGCCATTGTGCTTGAGCTGCTCCGCCAGAGCACCAGCTGGCGGGCCGGGCGCCGCCGGATGTACGATCGGATGGTGGATGTGCCTCGGCTCACGGCCTCGATCCCCGAGGATGGGCCAGGTCATCCGGTACTTTCCGAGATGGCCATGCTGCTGTCGCGCCGGTACCGGCGCCCGCTCTGGCGGCACAGCCTGGCGCTGTACCGCACCGGGCGTGATTCGGTGGCGTGGCATGGCGACCGCCTCACCAACCGCGAGGATGCGCTGGTGGCTGTGGTGTCGCTCGGTCGTCCGCGCCGGTTCCTCCTCCGGCCCAAGGGGGGCGGGCCATCGCGTTCGTTCGAGGCGGGCTTCGGTGCGTTGCTGGTGATGGGGGGCACCTGTCAGGCCACGTTCGAGCACGCCGTTCCCAAGGTGGCCCACGCCGAGCCACGCATGAGCATCATGCTGCGGGAGGCCGGCACCGCGCTTCCTTCCGACCTCGCTCGGTTAAAGCGCGAAGATGCGACTCTACGGCGATCTGGCTGAGTGGTGGTCCGTGCTCCGTCCTCCGGAGGAGCAGGCCGAGCTGGCCGAGGTGGTGCTCGGGCTGTGCGATGCGGTGCTCGGCCCTCTGCGGTCGCTGCTCGAGCTCGGGTCCGGGGGAGGGCACCTCGCGGTGCACGTTCCGGCGGATGTAGAGGTGGTGCTCGTCGACCGGTCGGCCGCCATGTTGCGGGCGAGTGAGGTGCTGAATCCGAGTCGGCTGCACGTGAAGGGCGACCTGCGCACGCTGCGACTCGACCGTCAGTTCGACGCGGTGCTCCTGCACGATGCGGTGATGTACATGCTCACGGAGGGAGATCTGGCCGCCGCATTGGCCGCCTGCTTCGCACACCTGCGCCCAGGAGGGCTCGCGCTGGTGTTCCCCGATCTGGTGCGGGAGGACTTCGAGCCTCGAACCCTGCGCGGCAGCTCGCTCGGGCACGACGGTCGAGCGGCCGATCTGGTCGAGCGGCACTTCGACCCCGATCCTGCGGACTCCTGCTTCTCGGTGGAGTTCTCCGCCACCCTCCGGGAGCCGGGAGGGCGGGTGCGCAAGGTGCGAGAGACCCACGAGCACGGGTTCTTCGATCGCCCCACGTGGGCGCGCCTGGTGCACGATGCTGGGTTCGAGCTGCACTGGGCGGAGCTGCCCGAAGAGATGGGCATCTCCGAGTGTTTCTTGCTGGTGCGACCCGCCGGCTGACCCGCGGGCGCCTGCCGCTCAGCTAGTCGTCATCGTCCGCCGGCCCGATGTGGATCATGCTCGCATCACCCTTCGCTGGCGGCGGGCCGTCGTCGTCGGCCTCACGCCGGCGGCGCCCGCCGCGAACCGTGGGGCGCTGGGACCGGCTGGGCTTCTTGGTGGCCCGCATGCGCACTCGGCCGTCGCCCGCTGGGCCCGCGCCAGGCTTGACCACGATGTCGACGACGAGATCACCGATCTCGCCAGGAACCCGGATCCCACCACCCTTCACGGTGACGGTGTCGCCATCCAGCGTGCCGTCGGGGATCTCGATCCGGCGGTGCTTGTCGAGGGTCGGGATCGTGCGCTCACAGCCACGGTCCGCGTCGTGCTCCTCAACCACCAGCGTGAGGTGGAGGTTCAGACCGTTGCGGAGGAAGGTGTCGGATTCCTCAACGTGGAGCTTGAACTGACGGCCCCGGTACGACACCACCTGGCCCGTCTGGGCGCCCGGCGTGACCGGAACGTCCACCAGATCGCTGCCGACGAGCACTTCCTGGCGCCCGCCGAGGCAGGCGAGCTTGAACGGCACCCAGACCTCGATGGGGCCCACGTGGCTCGGACCGGATGGCGCCGGTGCGGCACCCGGCGGCGGCTGCTGCCATTGCTGGCCCTGCGGTGTCCAACCCGGAGGGGGCTGCTGCCATGCGCCCGGTGGCGGACCCGGTGGTGGGGTGGGCCAACCGCCTTGCTGCTGGCCCCACGGGGCGCCCTGCCAGCCTGGCGGCGGCGGTCCGCCCATTGGAGGCGGAACCTGCCCGGGAGCCCCTTGCGGCGCTCCCGGCTGAGGTGCCGTGGGCGCTGGCGGCTGGAAGCCGGTCTCGAAGGCCTGCTCACCGTGCTGATCATACAGCGCGCGCTTGCCGGGGTCCGACAACACGGCCCACGCTTCCTGCACCTCGCTCAGCCGTCGCTTCGCGTCGTCGTCGTCGCCGCGGCGGCTGAGGCGGTCGCTCACGCGGCGAAACGCGATCTCCAGACCGCGGCGCTCGGCTGTCGGTGACACCTCAAGCAGGTCATAGTAGCGGTTGTTCCTGCGTGGCATGGGCTCCCCGTCGCGTCGGCGCCCATCCTACCATCGGGTGCCGGGCGCGGAGGATCTACCGCCACGTCTTGCGCCGATGGGCCAGGGCCTACTCGGGCACTTCCCATGGCAGCTCGGCCGCGAGGCGCAGGTAGACGGCGCGGTGCTCGGGGCTGAGCACACCGGCCATGAGGTCGATGCCCTCGGCATCCCGACCCTCCAGGTCGTACAGCTCGTACAACGAACCGAGGCCGAGCCACCACTTCTGGACCAGCTTGTACCGCTCGTCTCGGACGGCGCGCCGCACGAAGGTGTAGGGGCCCCGACCCACCGGGCCGAACGTCTCGCTGTACACCGTGCTCCGCATCGCAGGCGTCGCGGGGTCGGTCAGGTACGGCACCATCGACACGGAGTCGTGCTCGATGGGGGAGGCGCTCAGGTCCACGTTCGCCACCTCGGCGACCGTGGCGAACAGGTCTGAGGCCTGCACCAGGTGCGGCACCCTCCGGCCCGGCTCCACCACCCGTGGCCCACGGATGATGAGGGGAATCCGGATCCCCCCCTCGTAGACCGTGCCCTTGGCGTTCGTCTCGTGAAACGGTGCTGAGGTGGCATCAGGCGGCGTTCCGTTGTCGCCCAGCGCCACGACCAACGTGTCGTCGGCGTGGGGCCCGGCGTCGAGGTGCGCGAGCAGACGGCCGATCTCGGTGTCCATCGCCTCGACCATGGCGTTGTACTGGCGCTGGATCGCGGTGGCTCCCACCGGCTCGCTGGTCAGCTCGGGAGGGGGCTCATGCCACGGCGCGTGCGGGGCGTTGAACGCGACCCACAGCAGCCAGGGCGGTTCGAGCGTGTCGAGCTGGGCGATGGCGTCGTTCACGGTGTCGGTTGTGGCGTACACCTCCACCCAGGCCAGCTCGCCATCGGTGTTCTTCTCCCACAGGAAGTACGACTGTGGCGAGCCGTCCGACGTGTGGTCTTCGCCGAAGTCTCCCATCTGACCTGCGTAGTGCGCATACCCCTGGTCCGTGGCGTGGTTGAGGATGTCGTGGCCCCCGTGCCCGAGGTGCCACTTGCCGAGGGCGACGCTGGTGTAGTCGCCGTCGGTGCCCTGGGTGAGCAGCTCGGCCAGGGTGATCTCACTGTATGGGAGGTGCATCGTGCCGCGCGGGGACAGGGCCCGGCTCACCCCATGGCGCCACGGCATCCGCCCGGTCTGCAGCGTGGCCCGCGTGGGCGAGCAGATCGGCATGGCGTAGGCGTGCTCGAACAGCACGCCCTCCTCCGCCAAGGTGTCCAGGTTCGGCGTCGGAGGCACGTGTTCGAGCCCCACCCCGTAGGCCGCGACCTTGTCCACCCCGAGGTCGTCCGCCACGATCACCAGCACATTCGGCGGGGTCGCGGCCGCGGTGCCTGCGAGGAAGAGCAGCGTGAGCATGAAGCACGATATCGCCGCCTGGTGCCGCTCCGCACGCGATTCCGTCGGGCCCCGGCCCGGTCGCGGCTGCGCACGGCGTAGGGACAACCCCCCGAACAGCTCTGAAATGTCCGGCTCACCCTCGGCGTGGCTCGACGGTGACGCGCCGCCGTCGCCCGGATACGGGCCCCGCCGCTCCGGGAGTGGACATATGGCATCCGTCACCAAGCGCATCGGGCTCTCGCTCGGCGCCGATCTGTGCTGGCCCGCTGCCTTCGAGGCGTTGATCGCCGAACTGGACCTGGAGTTGCCCATCGGCGACGACCAGGTGCGGTTCGAGGTGGAGCGGGTGGTCGTGGAGCCGTTCGATCTCGAGGCGCCCTCCAAGTACCACCTGGTGCTCGACCGCCTCACGCACTGGTTCATGGTCAGTCGTGAGTGGATCAAGAAGATCGTGCTGCTGGATGATGTGTACGTGCTCAATGACCCCTGGTCGATCCAGAGCATGGAGAAGCACACGTCCTACGCCGCGATGATGCGCCTGGGCCTGCCGATTCCGAAGACCTGGATGCTGCCGCCGAAGGAGTACGACGAGGGGGCGGATGTAAAGGCCACCGTGTGCCGCTACAACCGGCTGTTCGACCTGGCAGAGGTGGGCAAGGCCGTTGGGTATCCGGCCTTCCTCAAGCCCTATGACGGTGGCGGGTGGGTGGGCGTCACCCGGGTGACCAACGACGCAGAGCTCCGGGCCGCGTACGACAAGTCGGGCAAGCGGGTGCAGCACCTGCAGGCAGCGGTCCAGGGGTGGGATGTGTTCGTCCGCGCCATCGGCGTTGGGCCGCAGGTGAACGTGGTTCGGTACGACCCCGATCAGCCGCTGCATGACCGGTACCGGGTCGACTTCAACTTCGTGGACGGCGCCGAGTGGAAGCGCGCCGCTCAGACCTGTCGCACGATCAACGCGTTCTTCAACTGGGACTTCAACAGCTGCGAGCTGCTCCGGCAAGCCGAGACCCGGGTGTTCCACCCCATCGACTTCGCGAATGCCTGCCCTGACAGCCAGGTCACCAGCCTGCACTTCCACTTTCCCTGGTTGGTGAAGGCGCTGGTCCGCTGGTCGCTGTTCAACGCCGCCACCGCTCGCAAGAAGCCCCTCGACACACAGTGGCAGCGGTTCTACGACGCCCACGACCCCGCGTTGGAGCCCGACGAGCAGCTCGCATTGTACGACGCCATCGCGCTCGAGCACTTCGACGCCGAGGCGTTCGAGGCGTTCTGTGCCGAGCACCTCTCCGAGCTGGACCGCATCGCGGTGGAGTACTTCGCCTCGGCCGCGTTCAAGGAAGTGGTGCGCCTCAAGGTGTCGGCGCTGTACCCAGCCCACGAGATCGATCGGTTCACCGACCACTTCTATGGGTTGATCCAGTTCTGGTGTCACACGGAGCGCGACCGCCTCGGCCTGTGACCGGCGAGCCGCCGGTGGAGCGGCTACGGTGCGGGCCGGAGGAGGGGATTCATGCGCATGGTGCTGACGTTGACGCTCGCTTTGATGGCGTGCAGCGGCGACAAGGATGGCGGCGACAGCGGACTGACCACCACATCTACCGGTACGCCGGGAGATGCGCGGATCACCCTCGAATCCATGGAGTTCGACGAGTGCCGCGCGGCATCGCTGCACGTGTCCTGGACCAGCGACGAAGAGGGCGAGTCCTTCGTCGAGTACTCCGCCGATGGCGGTCCCGTGCTCACCACGCCACCGGATGCCGGCGGCACCGCCCACTCAGCCGCGCTCCGTGGGCTGGTGAACGGCGAGACCTACACCGTGCAGCCGATCACGGTCACCGCGGCTGGCGAGCGCATCGAGGGGCCTACCCAGGACAAGGAGGTGCCGTTCGCGCCGTCCGAGCTCCTGCCGATGAGCATCGACGAGGGCCAGCTGGATGTGTCGCGCTCCGAGGTGTACGGAGGCTGGGTCACGCTCTCCACGCTGGGCTCCGCCACCAGCTATGCGGCGGTTCTCGACCCCACATCAGGCCAGTACACCTGGTGGGCGACCGTGGACGACCCGTCGGTGCTCGCGGTGGGGCGCATCAAGCCCAGCCGTGACGGTCAGGCGCTGCTGTGGAACGACTACGACCGCTCGCGCGCCGTCGATGTGGCCCACACCTACCGGATGAGCCACGACAGCTGCGACGTGGTCACCACGCGCAACCTGTGGGGCCACCACGACTTCAACGAGCTGCCCGACGGTAGCCATGGGTGGCTCGGCTACACCTTCAACGATGCGGTCCCGGTCGAGGGCTACGGCACCCTGCCCGTGATGGCCGACAACATCTACGAGGCCGCCGAGGGCAGCGACACCGAGACGCCGACCGAAGTGTGGAGCGCGCTGACCGACTGGGACTGCCCGGTGTACTGGACCGGCGGCACCATGGAACTCGGAGCCTGGGTTCCGGGCTACCACGAGTGGTCGCACGGGAACTCCCTCACCTATGTAGACGACGACGACGCCTACTTCATGGTCATGCGGTACACCGACGCGATCGTGAAGGTGGATCGGGCCACCGGCACCACCGCATGGACCATGGGCGGCCCCTGCGGCACCATCACCAACGCGGCCGGCGACACCCCGTTCTGGTCATACCCGCACTTCAGCCATGCGTGGCGCGACGCCGACGGCCTGCACCTGCTAGTGTTCGACAACGGCGACGAGTACGAGCCGCAGGTGAGCCGGGTCGTGGAGTACGTGGTGGATGAGGTCGCAGGCTCGGCCGAGCAGGTCTGGGAGTTCGTGCATCCGTCGGGCGACTTCATCCGGATTCTCGGCGATGCGCGCAGGCTCCCCGGCGGCAACACCCTGATCGCCTGGTCGCCCCAGGGCGTGATGCAGGAGGTCACTCCCGAGGGAGACACCGTGTGGTACGCGTCCACCGGCCTCGGGCAGACCATCGGTCGCGCGGTCTTCGTGCCCGACATCTACGCGGGAGTCGACGGAAGCCCGTGAATCGGTGGTGACACCGGACATTCGCTGCGATAGCGGCGCCGCCCCTTGCGTGATGGAGGGTCTATGCCCCACGTCATCTTCGTGGCGCCTCACTTCCCCGCCAACCAGCGGCGGTTCGCCCGCGGGCTGAAGAACGTTGGCGCCCGTGTGAGTGCCATCTGTGACAGCCGGTACCAGCACCTCGATAGCGAGGTGCGCAGCCTGATCGACGACTACGAGTACGTGCCGTCGGTCACTCACGAGGCGTCGGTGCTCGAGGCGGTTCGGAAGATCCAGGCCCGCGGGCCGTGGGTCGATCGGCTCGAGGCGACGGTCGAGGCGCACATGCTGCCCGTGGCTCGTGTGCGGCAGGCCTGCGGCATCCCAGGCTCCACGCCGGAGCAGATCGAGCTGTGCCGCGACAAGTACAAGATGAAGCAGTTCCTCCGCGCCAAGGGTGTGCCCTGCGCGCAGAACGCCATCGTCAACCGCGCCGAAGATGTTGTCGCGTTCGTGGCTGAGGTCGGGTTCCCCATCATCTTGAAGCCCCGCGACGGAGCCGGCGCACACTCTACCTACAAGATCTCCGACGAGGCCGAGCTGCGGCGGGCGATCGCGGAGACCGGCCTCGACCAGCGCACGGCGTTCTTCACCGCCGAGGAGTTCGTGCTCGGGCACGAGGGCTACTTCGACACGCTCACGGTCGATGGCCGCGTCGTGTTCGAGGCGGTCACGCACTACTACCCCAACGTGCTCGAGGCGATGCGGGAGCGGTGGATCAGCCCACAGATGATCACGACCAATCGGATCGACGCCCCCGGGTATGGAGCGCTCCGCACGTTCGGCCGCGACGTGATCGCGGCGTTCGAACTGGGCACCACGGCCACCCACATGGAGTGGTTCGCCGGGCCGAAGGGCCTGATGTTCAGCGAGATCGGCGCCCGGCCGCCCGGTTGCAACTTCTGGGACGTGTACTGCGCGGCGAACGACTTCGACCTGTACACGGAGTGGGCGCGCGGCATCGTGCACGGCACAACCGAGCACACGGCGAGCCGGCGCTACAGCGCGGGTCTGGTGGCGCTGCGGCCGAGCCAGGACGGACACATCGTCGGCTACACCGGCGTAGAGGAGATGCAGCGCAAGTACGGCGCGCACATCTTCAAGGCCCACCTCCCACCGGCAGGCCACCCCACCCAGCCGGTCGAGGCGGGGTACCTCGCGAATGCCTATGTGTGCGTCCGCCACGCGAACTACGACACGCTGCGCTCGACCCTCGACGACATCGGTCAGACGGTGAAGGTCTGGGCGCGGTGAGTCCCGGTCTCCTCGCGTGGCGGTTCCCTCCGCAACCTGCGTGAGGTAGAACGATGCGACGTCTGCCCGGGATTTCGACTTGCACACGCCGTTCTTGTACACCGATCGAGCAGCGGCGCTCGGGAGGCTGGCGGCCTTGGGGTTCGACTACGACGAGACCCTGGACAACCAGCTCGTGCACCCTCGAATTGGCACAATCGACAGGTTGTTCGGTCTCCTCGGCAACCTGTACGAGGCCCGCGCCAAGACTGCGGACGCCGCGCTCATCGACCACCTCCTCGAGTTGGTGGATGACCCCGACAACCACGATGTGCGGTCGCGGCTGCGATCTCGCGCGATCCCGCACACGCCGATCAACAAGCGCACGCTGCGGAGCGTCGATTCGCTGCTGCACAGTCGTGGGGTGCACTTGCCCTGGGCGTTTCGTCCGATGAACGCCGACCTCGGGCTGGTCCTCTCCCGTCGGAACGCCGAGCAGGCGTTCTCGTTCGGCATCGTCTACTGCCAGAATGTCGAGTTCACCGAGCTCATGGAGGCCGTGCCGGGTCGGCTGTTCTCCCTGCCGATCGGCACCGACCCGACAGGAACGTGGGACGAGACCATCTACGACCACCTGTTGGACGAAGATGTTGGGTTCATGGTCGAGGTCGATCTGCTCGTGACGGAGGCCTGAGCAGTGTCCGATCCGTCCATTCCGGTGGTTGTGGTAGTGGACGACGATCCGAGTCATCGCCGACTGGTGGGGCGATGGATCGAGCGGTCCGGCTATCAGGTGCGGGAGTTCGCCGACGCGGCCTCCCTGTTGAGCTCGCTGGACCACATGCTGCCGGATGCCGTGCTCCTCGACGTGCACATGGAGGGCATGAGCGGGCTCGCGGCGCTGGAGCGCCTCAAGCGCCTGTACCCGCACCTGCCGGTGTTGATGCTGACTGCGGATGCGAACGTGCCCACCGCGGTGCAGGCAATCCAACAGGGCGCGTACGACTACCTCACCAAGCCGGTGGAACGGAGCAAGCTCCTCACCGTGTTGCGTAACGCCGTGAAGAAGCACGCGATGGCGGCGCGGCTCCGGCAGCTCGAGCGCGAGCTGAGGGGCGGGGGCTATGGCGGGATCATCGGTTCGAGCTCGGCGATGCGCCGCCTGTTCAAGCAGCTCGACCGGGTCTCACCGAGCGATGTCACGGTGCTCATCGCGGGTGAGAGCGGCACCGGCAAGGAGCTGGTGGCGCGGGCCATCCACGCCAACTCGGGGCGCGCCCGTGGCCCGTTCGTGCCGCTCAACTGCGCTGCCATCGCCGAGACCCTGCAGGAGTCGGAGCTGTTCGGCCACGAGAAGGGGTCGTTCACCGGCGCCACCAGTCGCCGCGTCGGCCGGTTCGAGCAGGCGCATGGCGGAACGCTGTTCCTGGACGAGGTCGGCGAGCTCTCCGCCGGACTGCAGGCGAAGCTGCTGCGGGTGCTTCAGGAGCGCAAGTTCTACCGGCTGGGCGGCTCGGAGCAGATCGAGGTGGACGTGCGCATCGTCACGGCCACCCACCGTGACCTGCAGGAGCGGTGCCTGAAGGGTGACTTCCGGGAGGACCTGTTCTACCGGCTGGCCGTGTTCGAGTTGGAGCTCCCGCCGCTGCGGGATCGAACGGAGGACATCCCGCTGCTGGCCCAGACCTTCCTGGAGCGCTTCGCCAAGCGACATGGCCGGCCCGAGGTGCGGATCGGCGAAGCGGCGATGGCCGCACTGCGGGAGTACCACTGGCCCGGCAACGTCCGAGAGCTGCAGAACGCTGTCGAGCGCGCGTTGGTGGCGACGTTGGAGGACGAAGTGCAGCCGGAGGACCTGCCACGCCGGGTTCGGGATCCGGGCTCGGTGCCGACGGTGCTGTCGCCCGCCGTGTCCGAGCTGCAGCCGATGGAGGAGCTCGAGCGGCGCGCGATCCAGGAGGCGATTCGCGCGGCCGAAGGCAACATGTCGGAGGTGATTCGCCGGCTCGGCATCCCGCGCACCACGCTGTACCGGAAGCTGAAGAAGTACCAGCTCAGATGACCGGTTCCGGCGATGATCACCTCGACGCGCTCCGCCAGGAGATTGCGGCGCTGAGGGCGGAGAACGCGGCGCTGCAGTCATCCGAGCAGGCCTCCCGCGCGAAGAGCGAGTTCCTGGCGCACATCAGTCACGAGCTCCGCACGCCGCTCAACGCTATCATCGGCATGACCGAGCTCGCGCTCGACACGCCCTTGGACGACAAGCAGCATCGGTTCCTCGAGACCGTCCGGTTGAACTCGGAAGCGCTGCTCCACTTGATCAGCGACATCCTCGATTTCTCGAAGATCGAAGCGGGTCAGATGGAGCTCGAGACGCTTCCGATCGTGATCGGTGAGCTGGTCGAGGACATCGTGGAAGCCCTCGCCGTCCCCGCGGCACGCAAGGGGCTGCGCGTGTATGTCGACGTGCATGACGCCGTGCCACCGGTGGTTGTCGGCGACCCGAGCCGCGTACGCCAGGTCCTCACCAACCTCCTCGGCAACGCGATCAAGTACACTAAGCAGGGGCATGTCTCGGTCGACGTGGTGGCCGACGACCGCGGCGTTCGCCTCGACATCGCGGACTCGGGCGTTGGCATCGCGATCGCGGATCAGGAGCGGGTGTTCTCGCGGTTCGTGCGGGTGCCCAGCGGCGATATCGATCGGACCAGCGGCACCGGACTCGGCCTGTCGATCACCCGATCCCTGGTCACGTTGATGGGCGGTCACATCACCATGGAGAGTGCGCTCGGTGAGGGCAGCACCTTTCGGGTCTGGCTTCCGCTGCCCGCGGCACCCGACGGCGCGCCACCCGATGTGGCCTGGTCGCAGGGCCTGCACGTGCTCGTGGGCGACATGGACGACCGGTCGCGCCCGATCATGGTGCGCCACATGCGGCGCCACGGCAATGATGTGCAGGAGGCCCCCACCGGGCCGAAGCTGTTGTCGGCGTTGATGCAGGGCCGGGTGCCCGAGGTGGTCCTGCTCGACGCGTCGATGCGGCGGCCGGATCCGGAGAGCCTGGTGGATGTCGCACGGAGCGATCCGTCATTTCGGCGCGTGCGGTTCATCCTGCTGGCCGACCCCACCCGACGAAGCGAGCCGAGCGACTCCCAATTCGATGCCGTGTTGCATCGCCCGGTCCGACTCACGGCGCTCGCGGGCGTGTTGGCCGGAGACCACGTGCGGCGGGCCGACATCGACGCAGACGATGGCACGCCGATCGAGCACGCGGTCCGCTACACCCCGCCTCCCACCCCGCCGCGACGCCGCGCACCCTCCACCACGGCGACGCCGAAGGGGCTCGGGATTGCGCTGCGGCGGCGTGCGAACGTATTGCTGGTCGAGGACAGCGCGGACAACCAGCTGCTGGTGTTGGAGGCCATCCGCGGCGCCGGTCACCGGGTCGTGGTGGCAGACGACGGGCAGAGGGGAATCGAAGCGGCTCGGGCCGAGGTGTTCGATCTCATCCTGATGGATGTGAGCATGCCGGTGGTCGATGGCATCGAGGCGACGGCGAACATCCGGTCGGACGAGGTGCTTCTCCGTCGGCGGCGGGTGCCCGTAGTGGCCCAGACTGCCCACGCCACCGAGAATGTGCGTCGACGCTGCTTTCGGGCTGGAATGGACGACTTCGTGTCCAAGCCCCTGAACCGGGAGCGTCTGCTCGGGATCCTCGAGAAGTGGGTTCGGCTCACGCCGCGGGTGTTGGTGGTGGACGACGATCCGGACAGCCGGCACCTGCTGCAGGAGATCCTGCTCGCGGGCGACGCGGATGTGGTGGTCGCCACGGATGGGCGCGGCGCCTCGGCGCAGGCCGGGCGGACCGACGTGGATGTTGCCCTCGTGGACCTCACCCTCCCCGACATGGACGGATTCGCTGTGCTCCGGGCGCTCGACGCCTTGGCCCGGTCCGAGCTCTTGCCCGTGATCGCGGTCACCGGGCACGTGGACGACGCCACAGTCGCGCGATGCCTCGAGGCGGGCTTCGCCGAGCATGTGGGCAAGCCTGTGCGTCGCGCGAACGTGCTCGATGCTGTTCAGCGTGCGCTCACGCTGCGGGTGGCCGACGACGCCCCAGCCTTGCCGTCTCCGCCCACGCCGCGGGTCTCCAAGCGGGCCGTCGATCCGGACATCGCTGACCTTGTCCCCGAGTTCCTCGCGAATCGCCGGGCGGATGTCCGCCGGATCCGCAGCCATCTGCGGGCCGGACGGCTCGACGACATCCGCCGCATCGGGCACAGCATGAAAGGGACCGGCACTCCGTACGGCTTTCCTGAGCTCACCCGGCTCGGCGGAGCGTTGGAGCGTGCCGCGGCGGTCGGCGACACGCCGTCGCTGCGGGCGCTGACCGATGAGGTGGAGGCGATTGTCGAGGACTCCTGACGCGTTGCCCGCTCAGTCCTCAGGGGCGATGAACCACCCGACGCCGACGCTGATCGCGAGGGTGTCCACCGGGTTGTTGGCGCTGGCTACCGTGGTCAGCGCGGCGACGGACAGCGTCGGCCCGCCGTCGACGCTGTACAGGCCGAGCTTGCCGCCGAGCTTCACTTGCTGCGCGCGCAGGGTGTTCCACGCGTCGGGGTTGGTTCGGTCGAGGCGGTCGAACACCAGGTCTTCACCGCCGAGGCGCGTGAACACGGACACGGCTGGGCCGAGCGCGAATCGGGGGTGGAGGGAGACCATCGCCTCGACATCGGCGCCGACCTCGTCTGCTGGGTACTTCTGCCCGTCGGAGCCGTACGCGTTCGGAAACCGGAGCCAGTACCAGGTGTCAGCGCCCAGGGTGTACCAGCCCTTTGCCAGGGTGGCGGTACGGCCGAAGGACAGCCCGCCCCCTACGTCGGACTGCCCATCCCCGAGGGTGGTGAGCCGCCCGCGCGTGTTGGCGTAGGCCTCGCCCGTGCGCACGCCCAGTGATGCGGCCATCGACACGGGGGCGCCGTACGCCTCGTCGAGGAACCGCCACTTGAGTCGGGCCCCGAGATCGCCGACGTTCGCGGTAGGAGCGCACCAGTCGTTGGGGACCTCCGGGTCGGTGCAGAGGTCGACAGTCCGGTCGTTCACCCGCACGGCCTCGAACGCGAGCTTCAGCTCCATCTCGAGCCCGTACGCCAGTCCCGCGGTCCACACGCCCGTGACACCACTTGCCGTGATACCAGTCGGTAGCTCCCGGATCCGCGTCGGCGTCTGGAACCGGGAGTACCGGTAGTAGTCGCCGCCCACGTACACGTTGTGCTCGCCCCCGCCGAGGGTCCATGGGCCACCGCCAGCGGAGGCGACGGTCGGCAGGAACCCAGCGAGAAGACCGAGAGCGACCCACCCCGAGGAGCGATGGGAAAGCTTGCGAAAGCACGCCGAGCGGCTGAACGCCGCAGTCCGGCGCTTGGTTACGTTCAGCAACGACATGCAGTGCACGTAACATCCGGGAAGTCTGGTCCACACTACCCACAGTCGTCCGATTCGTGGTTTCGTTACCCCTTGGTGGGAGTGGAAGTGGAAGCGTTGGGCAGCGACTCCAACAGACCCGTGTGGTGCTTCGTGTGCGGTCGCTCACCGCAGGCGAGCGAACCGCAGTGCATCTGCGGGTCGCACCGGCCGGATGACGGCTGGTCGACCGCGCCGCCGCTTCCGACGCGGATGGAGGATGTGCCGGCGCCCGTGCCACCGCTGTCGGGCGAAGTGGAGCTCGTGACGCGTGTTCGAACCGGCGACCGGGCCGAGGTCTGGCGGGGAATCCAAGCGGGAGCACCGGTCCACGTGACCCTGTTTGCGCCTCCGGAGCGGCCGGACTCCTTCGACGCGCTGAACCGGCGGGTCGCGGCTGTGGCACATGATGGGCTGGCACCCGTGGTCGATCTGGGGCGCATGCCCGACGGCCGGGTCGCGGCGGTGCGCCCGCTGGCCAACGGCCAATCCCTGGCCCGCTACATCGATAACGGTGCGGGGACGGCCTCGCGTGCACTCGCCGTGGCCGACGAGATCGGGGGCGCCTTGCTCGCCATCCAGGCAGCAGGGGTGTCGACCGCGGGCCTGGACCTGGCGGACGTGATCATTGCGGACGGCCCAGAGCCTCGGCGAGTCGTGGTGTATGGCGACTGGGTCACGGGTCTGTCGGGAGAGGGGGGGCAGCGCGTGCTCGGCGTGCTCCTGCACCGGATGCTCACCCGATCGCTTGGGCAGGTTCCCCCCGAGGTGCGTGGGCTGGTGCAGCGACTCCAGGTCGACACCCTTAGCGAGCGGTATCCGGACTTGGGTGCGGCCGTGGTCGACCTGAAGGCGACCGCGCGGGTGCTGGCGATGACCGGCTCGCTCAGTGCGCCAGAGAGCCTGTCCCAGCCGCCTCCGCCGCGTCGGCGCACTGGCCTGTGGCTGGCGTTCTTCGCCGTTGGTCTCGGCAGCGTGGTGCTGCTCTCGCTGGCGGTCGGGTTCCTGATGGCCTCGACCTCGCCGCTGGCCTCGACGGCGGCCGCGGTACCGCGGCGGAGTGTGGTGCAGACGGCGGCGCCGGGGGTGACGATGCCCCAGGATCAAACTTCGGCATCGGGAGGTATCGTGGTGGTCGAGCTGCCGCGAGCAGCCGAGGACCTCGCCCCATCCCAGCCTGCGCGTGCCCGAGCCGCCCGCACGGGTGCACCCGCCAGGCGAGCGTCGATCGAGGTCGACGATGGGCCGGTCCAGGTGGCCGATGCGCCCCCGCCCCCGGAGCCCGTCCTGACGGCTCCGGTTGCCGCCGCGGCTACCGACAGCATCCCACCTGCGGTTCCATCGGCACCCGATGTGACGACCGGTGGGGCAGCATCGGTGGCGACAGGTCTCGGAGGCTCGTGGACGGGTCAGCGCCTCGGGCGTCCGCTTCGCCTCGATCTCACCTTCGCCGAGGGCGGAGCGGTCAGCGGCCACTCCTCGGTTCGCGTGGGCGCCCAGGGGGTCGAGGCAGAGATCGTCGGCACGTGGGAGCCCGCCGGCGATCAGGTGCGGGTCACCCTCGTCGAGACCGCGGGCCCACGGCCGCTCACGTTGTCGGGCGTGCTCGGCCGCTCGGGGGGCGGCGGACAGGTGGCGATGGGCGGCCGCGCCCGGGGCGAGTGGCGAGTGTCACGGTAGGCGGGCCTCGAGGGCCGGGTCTGCCTCGGCGACGATTTCGGCCAGTTGGCCCCGCACTGCCGCCAGGTGGACACCTGCGTCCACGGTGACTTCGACGCGTCGCACGCCCGGCGCGGGGCACCAGGTGCGCTCGACATCGCACAGGTCGCTGATCGACCCGCCAGCGTCCAGTGGCAACGACGCCGGGTGGCCGGCCGCGGAGGGGACCGTGAAGTACGGCGGAGGTCCGGTATGGAGCGTGCCGTGAGGCACCAGCGCCTCTTGGAGCGGCTCGATCTGCGCCGGGTCGGAGGGCGTGACGCGGTAGCACGGGGCGATGCCGAACACCTCCACCTTCAACACGTCCACGATCTCGAGCAGTCCGGACTTCAGGGCGTCGGCCGCGGCGCCCAGGCTTCCGGCGTCCTCGAGCGAGGAGCCCAGCGTGATCAGCAACGTGGTGGGGGCCGCGGTGAGGCTGGGGGCGGCCTCGGCGGCGGGTGCTGGCGCGGGAATGGTCGCGGACTCAGCCTCCGGCTCCGGCTCCCAGTCGCCGCTGCGCTTGAGCACGACCTCTGCCATCGCACCGCCCACCAGCTCGAACTTCGTGGGCCCGACGCTGTACCGGCCGTGTGGGAGCAGACCAACGAACTCGCGCTTCTCCTCCAGCACCGCCACCGCCTTGTCGATGGTGGACTTGTGCGCGGGGACGAATCCCATGTCCGCATTCACGAGGTCGAGCGGGGCCTTCCAGCTAGGGAGTGCCGTGATGTGAACGAGCTGGTACTCGCTGTCCAGCTTCGCGATCCATGACTCGATGGCCTCGGAAGGTCCCGAATTCGCCTGTCTCGCGCGGACGAGCCGCATGTAGGTCTCGCGGAGGTCGCCCAGCTCTTGCGCGGCTCGCGCGCCGAGCATGTGCACCTCGACATCGACGGGAACGCCCTTGTCGGCGAGGGCGGCCAGGGCCTGATAGCTTCGGTCGACCCCGGTCCATGCGCCGCGGGCCGCGAGGCCGGCGGCCTCTTCGGTCAGCCGCTCGACCTCGGCATGCTGCGTCTCGCGGCCAGCGAAGGCGGGGCCGTGGATGTACAACATGAGCAAGGTCGCGAGCATAGGATGAACTAACAGGGTCGAGGACCCAGGCGCGCCATGCCGACGCGTCGCTATCGGTGGCCTCGGTGACGGCTCCAGGACCTCAGGGTGGCCTCTCGGCCAACCCCACGGCGACAGCGGCGGCGCCGAGCAGGTTCGACGACATGCTGGTCCAGGTGGCCATGGCGTGTTGGTGCTCCCGACGGGCGATGCGGATGACCCGCACGCGCTCTGCCGTGCGCGCTCCCATCGCCCCACGCGGCGTCTGATCCCACACGATGGCCAGCACCTCCGCGTACTGTTCCGCTGCCTTCCGCCGCGTGGTGTCGTTCGCGTCGTGGTAGGCGAAGAATGCCTGTGACAGCCGCTCTTCGTCCCCCCCGAGCTTGCCGATCTCGCGGATCACGTCCTGTTGGGCCTCGATGGTTTGGTAGAATCGGCCTTGCTTCTGGCTGGATGTGACCTGGGCCTCCGTGACCGAGAGCGATCCGAGGTAGATGCCGACGCCCAGGACCATGGGAAGGACCAGCGCGATGAACCCAGCCGCGAACATCAGGGCGCTGACCATCGAGTCTTCCTCTTCCTCGTCGACTTCCTCCAGTGCGTGGTGCGGGGCGTCCGGCACGTCCAACCCGCTGTCTTCGATCACTTCACCGAGCACGGCGTCGTTCACGACCCTCGCACCGGCCATCAGCGGTGAGGAGCGGGCCGGGGCGTCACGCGGGGTGGGGCGCCGCGGCATGGCGGGTGCCGGTGTCGCGAGTCGACCGGAGGCGACCGCTGGCGTGATGGTGTACTCGCGCTCGACGGCGGGCGCTGGGGTGCTGGCCAGCCACTCGGGCCGGTCGTCGTCGTCGGGGTCCACCCCCTCCTCACCGCGAAGACGCGCCGCCTCCAGCGCGAGGCGGCGCTCGATCTCCAGGCGCTGGGAGCGGCTGGGACGATCGGGCATGGTGTAGGGGAGCACCGGTGGCGGGGCGAGCTCGGATCGAGGAGCGCCCGGCGGCGTGTCGAGCAGCGCGGGAGGGGCCATCCGCGGGGGCATGCCCGGCGGCGTGGCACCGCGGTGGTGCGGTTGGGCGTACCGTGCGCCGCCGCCAGCGGTCTCGTCCGTGTCGACCGGCGGTGGCTCGGTTGGCACGTCGATCTGAGCGGCGGCGAGGGATGGCGTGCCGTCGACCACCGAGTCGTCGTTGGCAGCCGCTACATCGAGCGCGTCGGCGAGCGGCTCGATGGTGGCGTAGGCGCCGGCGATGGCATCTTCCACCAACCGGGCGAGGCTCCCGGGGAGGTGCTTGACATCGATGGGCTGGCCAACGGTGGGTGTGTGTCCGGTTCCGAGGGAGTACACGAGCCGGGCCACGCCGGCGACATCGGCGCGGGTGTCGGCGGCCAGTCCGGTCTCACCGGTGATGTCGCCGTCCGCGTAGTGGAAGTTGCTCACGCGCACCGACCCGGATGCGTCGAACAACACGTTCGCCGGCGTGACGTCGTTGTGCGCGATGCCAGCGGCGTGTACCGCGGACAGTCCCTCGCAGACCTGCACCGCCACGTGTGCGGCCAGGCTCGCGGGCATGGGCCCGAACTTCTCCAGCCACTGCGCCGCCGTGCCACCCCGTGCGAGCTCCATGACGATCAACGACGAGGTCGCGTCATCGTGCAGCTCGATGGCGCGCACCAGCTGCGGGTGAGACAGCCTGGACATCACCACCGCCTCGCGCTCGAACCGGGCGCGCGCGGCGGCGTCAGCCATGAACTCGGGGCTGAGGAACTTCACCGCGCGCCACGTCTCGTCATGACGGTCGAAGGCCAGGTATACGCCGGCAACGCCGCCGCCGTCGAGCCGCTCGGTCAGGACGTAGCGGCCATTGCCGACCAACGCTGGCTTGTTCCCGGCATGCTGTCCCGTCACGGCTTTGGCTCCTTCCATCGCGGGACCATACACCACCCAGCGTGCGCCATTCCACGCCGGCACGGCACGGCCCGGCGAAGGGTTAGGGGGCGCGTTGTCAGGGCCATCCTCGATGATGGTTGGCGCCGAGCCGAGGTCTCCCGGTAGGGCATCGGCAGTGAACGAAGCATCGTGGTCGGAGGTCCGTGTGGCGCGGCTGATGTACCTGTTCTCCTGCGCCATCCTGCTCGCGTTCGGTGGGATCGCCGCCGGTGCGGATTCCCCTGCAGATGAGGTGGACGCGCTCTCGATCCTCGAAGATCCGCGTCGGCTGAAGTCCCTCGCTGACGAGGCGCTAGCAGCGGGAGATCGGGAGGAGGCCGCGCGGCGCTACCGGTTGATGCTCGAGCGCCAGGAGGTCGCGCGTTACCTCGACTATCGTGAGACGCTGGCCGAAGCGTTGGTGGCGGAGCGACTCGGCGATGTGGACCGGTCGGCAGAGCTCTACCGCAGCAGCTTCAGCGACGACATCCATCGCACCATCCAGGTGCTCCGGATCATCTCGGTGCATCCGGACCGCGACCGCCTAGTCGACGAGGCCTATGCACAGGTTCGCTCGCTCGTGGAGGCCGCGCGCGCGGGTGAGCAGGCTCAGATCTACACCACGTCCAAGGGCGCCCCCCGGTTCCTGTCGGTGCAGACCACCGACGACGTGCTGGAGGCCGCGAACGCGGGTCGCATCGTCAGGTATTGCTACGTCGAGACACTGGATCTGCGCGGACGACAGGCGGAGCTGCCGGAGCGCCTCCAGCTCGACCGGTGCGTTGTCGGCAACATCCTGGCGCCCGATCTCGACCTTGGGCAGTTCATCTTCCGTGGCATCGTGCTGGGTGATGTGAACATCGGCACGACCTGGGAAGGGGAGCGGAACAAGTCAAAGACGATTCCACCGTCACGTGCGGCGGACCTCGTCTTCCGTGATGCCATCTTCGTCGGCACCGCGAACTTCGCAGGTGTCACGGTGTCGAGCGGGGGGCGCGCCTACTTCCCGATGGCGGTGTTCGAGGCTGAGGCGGACTTCAAGGCTGCCGAGTTCTGGGGGGTGACCGAGTTCCGCTACGCATCCTTCGGGGCTGACGCGAACTTCCGCAACCTGCGCATGCACGCGCCCGTCTACTTCGGCGCCGGCCGGTACCGCGCAGACACGGTGTTCACGGGGCTGTACTCAGAGCGCGACGTGTACTTCAACAGCGTCACGTTCGAGCGCAGCGTGCTGTTCGACCAGTGCGACTGGGAGGGGAGCGCCACCTTCGAAGACGCCCAGTTCGAGGGTGAGGCAAACTTCGGCACGACCCGGGTGGCGAAGAACCTCAACCTGAGCCGGGCCGTGTTCAAGGACGAGCTGAACATCAAGGATGTGTCGGTCGGCGAGCTCGACGCCCTCGGCACCCACTTCCACCGCGACGCGTGGTTCACCGACGCCGTCGTGCACGGGCGCACCCGGTTCAGCCTCGACGAGGTGACCCGCCACGCGATCCAGCAGGAGATCGACGCGCTCCTGCCGCTGTACCGGCACTACCAGGGCGATGAAGACGCGGAGGCACCCCTCACCACCCAGTCCTCGTACGGGGTGACGGAGATCGACGATCTCACCGCCAAGATCGAGCAGAACGTGTCGTTCGCGAACACGGTGTTCTCTGGGTACACCGTGTTCGAGGGAGTGACCTTCGGCCGTGAGGCCGGCGGCGTCGCCAGCTTCTTCAACTCCCAGTTCCTCGGCGAGACCCACTTCGAGCGGTCCGTGTGGAACAACCAGGCCGACTTCTCGACGATCTTCGGCAACGAGGTGGCGTTCAACAACGCCACCTTCCTCGACTCCCTGATCCTCGACGACGCCAACGTCACCGGGCGGGTCACGCTCACCGACGCAGTGCTCGCGGATGACGCCAACATCAGCTTCTACGGTGCAGAGCTGCGGTCATTCCAGGTCGGGCCGACACAGATCCAGCGTGCGGACGGCCAGCATCGCCTGTTCTACAAGCAGTGCACCGACGTAGGGCCCGATCGCAGCGACGTGCGGATCGAGCGCCTGCTGCGCACTCGCGATCTCGACGACGATGCCATCCGAGCGCTGTGCTACGACTTCGTGATCGACGAGTTCGTGGCGTTGAAGGACTCGTATGGAGATCGCGCCATGACTGCCGCGGAGGACGATGCCTACTGGTGGACCCGGCATGTGCAGGCGATGGCGGTGTGGGAGTTCGGCACACCGCTGGAGCAGCTGCGCACCCTCGTGGTCGACTTCTTGCTGTTCGAGCTCTGCTTTGGCTGGGGCGTGCGGCTCGGCAACCTCGCCGTGGCAGTGCTCGGTGTGACCGTCTTGTTCGCGCTGCTGTACCGGTTGTTCTGTGCCGACACAGTGCTCGTTTACGACGGCGAGGACATGCGGATCCGCGACGTCAGCTTCGCTGGCCTGTGCTTCGTGTCGCTGCAGTCGCTGATCGCGATCAACACCGGCTGGGACTTCGGCGATGACGACCACACGTTCCGCGTGCTGAACACGGTAGAGACGTTGGTCGGGTTCATCATCCTCACGTTCTTCGTCGGTGCCTACACGCGGATGATCCTCGCGTGAGCACCGTGCGGCGCATCACTCGTCGGTGATCTCGCCCTGCAAGTGACCGGCTGTGGAGCGCTTGGCCTTTCCGCCCTTGGCGGGCTCCTCGGCCGCTGGCTGCTCGGGAGCCTCCGGCTCGGCGGCGGCCTTCTTGGCCTCGCACTCGGTCTTGGCGTCTCCTTCGAGCGTGGTGCAGTCCAGCTCCTCGGCCACCGGCTCCGTGGCCGTCTCGGTGGTGGCGTCGGGCGCCGGATCCGCTGCCAGCGCCTGTGCGCATAAGGTGAGCGCAAGGGCGCCGACGATGAACTTACCCATGTTGTACCTCGGGGTCTCGGAAGCTTGGGATGGGGGGAGGGTAGTGATGCACTCTGCCCGGGTCAACGTGTGTGTGCCGCACACATGAGGTGCTGCGACCCTCGGAGCCGCCCGTTCATTCCCGTCTGCGGGGAATGTGAGATTGAGGGAAGGACGAAGGTTGGCGAACGGTCGCAAAACCGGGCACACTGCACGGGTCGGAGGTCAGATGGTCCTCGGTATAGCGGCAGCACTGTTCGTAGCGGAACCCGCCTTGGCGCAGGATCCGGGCGACTTCGTCATCCAACCGGAGATCCTCCTGTCCAGCGCGGCTGGGTATCGAACCAACGGTGTAGGGGCGCCAACCGTGGTCTGGGACCCAGATCAGTCGCGGTACCTGATGGTGTTCGAGACGCGCCTGCCCCGCGAGGATGTGAACTGTCCGGTGGGCGTGTGGGGACTGGGAATCGCCAGCTCCAGCGATGGGATCAACTGGTTCGCGGCGCCCGGTGCCGTGCTCGAGCCCGCCGCCGGCACGTTCTACAGCTGCGTCGCGGCTCACCCGACCGCAGTCTACGATCCCACGTCCCGCGGGATGTATGTCTTCTTCAAGTCGGAGCAAGGCACCGACGCGTGTGACGCTGGCGCGCCTTCCTGGGGCTGCGGCCGCTACACAGGCGTGGGTCGCGTGCGCATCGGGTTCGATGCTGCCGGCAACCCCACCCGCATCATCGTTCGCTCCACCCCGGTGGTCGCGCTCGACATCGACATGGGCTTCCCGAAGTTCGTGCAGCAAGGCGGCACCAAGTACCTCATGCTGTCGCGGCGCCCCGATGTGTTCGTGGCTCAGTCGGCGCTGTTCAGGGACTTCACCCTCGACGCCGACCCGGTCATGAGCCCCGGACTGGTCAGCTGGGGCCAAGACGAGATGTTCAACCCCTCGGTGGTGTGCCAGGAGTCGATCAGCTTCCCGCTGGCCTCGTACCCAGGCGGTCGCAACCTCGACGGCTTCGACATCACCTCCGCCGGTTGGGGCAAGGCGCTCGCGAACTCGCCGGACTCCTGGTTCCTCGGCGCGTCGCCCTACTTCGAGTGGTCGGGCGGGGACGACTGGCGCCACTGGGAGGTCACCCGGCTCACCACGAACGAGCACCTGGTGTACTACTCAGAGAAGGATGCAGCGGGCAAGCCGCGGATTCGCCTGGCCACCACCACCCCGTCGTGGATTGGCACCCAGCTCGCCGGCAAGACCTGCCCGTAGTCGGCTGGCGCACTCGCCATTGTGACGGCGAGCGCGGCCACCAGCGGATCAGACCTGCTCAACGGAGCGGATTTGGTCCGGGAATGCATCCCGCAGCACACGTTCCACGCCGAGCTTGAGAGTGGCGGTGGAGGCGGGGCAGCTGCGGCATGCGCCGTGCATCGACACCTGCACCACGCCGTCGGCGATGCCGATGAGGCGCAGGTCGCCTCCGTCGCGATGGATCCCTGGCAGCACACGCTCTTCGAGTATCTGCTGCACCGCGCGCTCGAGCGGGTCGTCCCGCTGCACGGTGTCATCGGCCGTGAGCTCATGGCCGCAGAGCAGGAAGTGATGCCGGAGCGCGCTGTCGACCGCGCGATCGATGGTGGGCCACAGCGCGCCTGGCTCGCGCTCGATGGTGACCGTGTGCTCGCGGAGCAGGACGGTGAGCGCGCCCTCGATGTCGAGCAGGCGGCTCGGGAGGTCGGGGAGGTCGCCTTGACCTGGTGCGAAGTACCGGGGAGCCCCGATCGCGAGCTGGCGGGTACAGAGGTACAACCGGCCGTCTGGGTTGGGCGTCTCGCGCCCGCGCACCTCCATCGCGACGACTACGCGCCACCGATCACCCTCGAAGTCGAGGGCGAGTCCGCGCAGGTGGTGCAGGTCGGCATCACTCATGGTGACGCGGTCGCCCAATCCCGGTGGCGGCGGCCCCTGCAGCTCGGCCTCGCCGACCTGGACCACCCGCCCACGGTCGGTGGGCGCCGTGCGCACGTGGATGCCGTGGCCGTCCGGTAGCGTGGACAGCCGGGCGAGCCCGGCCTTGGTGAGGGTGAGGAGGGCGTCGGATGGCGCCACCCGCAGGGGCTGCTGCAGCCCGAGGGCAGTACGGAGCGTGTTCAGCAGAGACATGCCGTGCGGGTATCCCGGGGTCGAGCGGGCGCCACGCTCCCGTCACTCGCTGCGGCCGCCACCGCGCTTGAGTCGCCGCTCGACCACCCGCTCCTGCCGTTCTTTGTACAGGTGGTGTGCGCTGTCGCCTTGCTCGTTCTGCTCCGCAGTCTCGGCGTCGACCACCTGGAACTCGACCATCACGAACACGGTTCGCCCGAGTTCGAACGACAATGGACCCAGGGCATCGACGGGCACTCGCACCGGGTAGTCCACGATGAAGTTGATCATCCGGTAAGAGGTGCCCGAGAACTCGTTCTTGCCCACGTCATGGGACTCTGGAACCCGGAGCGCCTGGGTCGCGTCGCGCTCCAGCTCGTCGAGGGCTGCGAGGAGGGTCGCAGGGTCCAGCAGGTTGTTGTGGCTCTGGGCCGGGATCACGTAGTTGAACGGGAACATATGGCGGGTCATGTACGCGAGCGTCGGGGCGAGATCGGCGGGGCTGTCCACCACGATGCGGAATCGGAGCTTGTCGAAGATGGTGGCGGCGATGTTTTCCGCCTTGGCGAGCAGCTTGGTGATCACACTGCTACGGCTCTTCCGGTTGCCATAGAAGCTGACGATCGGAAGCCCCGCTTCCTGCATCTCCCGCGCCGACTGGAGCACGTTCGCGTACGCGATCTCGACGAAGTGTTCCTCGGATATGGGTGTTCTGAACTTGAGATCAGCGGATTCCATGTGATGGATGACGTGCATCAGCTTCAGGATCACGCAGGACAGGATCTGAGTGCGGCGGAAGCCACCGTACTCCGACGCCCACAGGAACAGCGAGCGCACATCCTCGGGGTCACGCAGCTCGCGTGGAAACGTGAGACCCAGGTGCTCCTCGAGGTACGAGACCGCCTCGTTGAACACGTAGCGGAGGCGCAGCCGGTCCTCTTCGACCGAGGGATCGAGCAGGTGGGTGGCCAGGAATCGGTCCACGTCATGCAGGTCGCGAAACGCGAGGCGCTGCCAGTCGACTACGGACCCGCCCGACAGCAGCAGCCGCACCGCCTCGATGTCACCGAGGTCGATATCGAGCTGGAACAGCACGTTGTCGAGGGAGGCGTCCAGCTCCAGGATGTCGCGTCGCATGCTCGGGGTCTATCCCACGGGCAGGTCGCTGACCCGACCTCTGGGGCCGGGCCCGGTCACTCCGCGCGGCGGCGACGGAGGGTGGCGACGCCGAGCAACAGCGCCAGCGCGCCCACGGGTGCGCCGGAGTGGCTGCAGCCGGTGAGCTTGCCACCACCGCGCAGCTCGAACTCGTCGTCGCAGAGGTCGCCGAAGCCGTCGCCGTCCGAGTCGAGCTGCTCGGCGTTCTCGAAGAACGGGCAGTTGTCGCACAGGTCGCCGATCCCGTCGAGATCCTTGTCGGTCTGGTCGGGGTTGGAGATCTCGGAGCAGTTGTCGCACACGTCGCCGAAGCCGTCTTCGTCAACGTCTTCCTGGCCCTGGTTCGTCACGTCGATGCAGTTGTCGCAGACGTTGCCGAGCTTGTCGTCGTCGTTGTCGTCCTGCCCGGCGTTGGGGATGGTGACGCACAGGTCGCAGTCGTCGCCGACGCCGTCGCCATCGGCATCGGGCTGGGTCGGGTTGAACACGTCGGGGCAGATGTCACAGTCGTCGCCGACGCCGTCGGAATCGCGGTCTTCCTGCGTCGGGTTGAACCGGAGGAAGCAGTTGTCGCACAGGTCGTTGCGGCCATCTGCGTCCTGGTCTTCCTGGTTGGGGTCGAAGTCGAACGGGCAGGCGTCGCAGGCATCGCCCACGAAGTCCTCGTCCACATCGCCCTGGCCGCGGTTGAAGATCTCGGCGCAGTTGTCGCAGGCGTCGCCCCAGCCGTCACCGTCGGAGTCGAGCTGCGCCGGGTCGAAGTCGAACGGGCACAGGTCGCACTCGTCACCGATGAAGTCGTAGTCGAAGTCGGTCTGGAGTGGATTGGGGATCGTGAGGCAGTTGTCGCACAGATCGCCCCAGTCGTCGCAGTCGACATCGGCCTGGTCGAGGTTCCAGTTCTCGGGGCAGTTGTCGCACGACAGCACGAACACGCGCTCGGGGAACTTGGCGTCGGGCGGCACCGGCAGGTTGCCGTCGGACAGGCCGTCGCCGTCGATGTCGTAGGTGGCGGGGTCGACGAAGTAGTCACAGCCGAACGAGTGGTAGTCGTAGTAGTAGTCGGCGTTCGAGTACGGCAGCCCCGTGTACGGATC
Source organism: Myxococcota bacterium (assembly GCA_047609825.1). GTDB lineage: Bacteria > Myxococcota_A > UBA796 > UBA796. The sequence goes on along the minus strand of JBLFXJ010000018.1, from coordinate 14,291 downwards.
AACGTTCTCCTGACACGTGGGGTCGGAGATATTGACCGCGGCCTCGTCGCGGACGTCGATCGTGTTGCAGTTGAGGTCCTGGTTGATCGTCTCGTTCACGCATGCCAGGCCACCGGCGTTCGCCGTCTGGAGTGCGAGGAGCAAGGTCAGCATGGACGTTATTCCCGGGTGTGGGTGCGCTTGCGTAGGCCGATCCGAGGAGCAGCTGGGCGCCGTGGTGGCGCACTATAGCACTCCCGCAGGGCACGACGAGCGTCACTGCTGCGTCGTGATTTGCCAGCTCCTCAGCAACTGCGAGGGGCTGCGAGGGGTAGGTTAGCGCACTGAGGCCCAACCCTGGCTCAGCGAGGAGAACACTTGGGACACGGCGCAGGCCGGCGGTCAAAGGGACGCAGCCGCGGACCTGATGAGTGGCGGAGTGGACACGTGGTGGAGACCCGCGGCCGGCGGGTCGTGGTGCGGGACGCCTCAGGCGATCGCGTCTGTTTCCTCTCTGGCGAGCGGGCGGTGGTCGGCGATCGCGTGCGGTGGGTCGAGGTCCGAGGGAGCGGCGGAAAGCTGGTGGGCGTGGAGCCCCGCGACACGGTGCTCGAGCGGGTGGATTCGACGGGACGGGTGCAGGTGCTCGCGGCCAACCTCGGTGGCCTGCTCGTGGTCACGGCACCTTCCGCCCCTCCGTTCCGTGCGGGCCTGCTCGACCGGTACATCGTCGCCGCGCGCCATGCTGGCCTGGACGTGGCGGTGTGTCTGAACAAGGTCGACCTTGGGGTGCCGGACGAGGTCGTGGCGGAGCTCGCTCTGCGCGACGAGGTTCCGGTACTGCAAGTGAGCGCGTCCACGGGCGAGGGGTTGGATGCTCTGGCGCTGAAGCTCGCAGAGTGGTCCGCAGAGCGGCCGTGGGCACTGACCGGACACTCCGGAGTGGGCAAGACCAGCCTGGTCGCAGCGCTGCTCCCCGAGCAGGACGACGTGGGTGAGATCGGCGCGCTGTCGGAGCACTGGGGCACCGGCCAGCACACCACGACCCGCTCGCGGCGGTTCGAACTCACGGGTGGCGGGTCGATCGTCGACAGCCCGGGGATCCGGACCTTCGCTCCAGGGGGGCTGACAAGCGCGGCCGTTCGGCAGTTCTTCCCTGGCTTGGGGCAGGTCCGATGCCACTACCGCGACTGCCGCCATCGGCCCGACGAGGAGGGCTGCGCGGCGTCCGAGGCAGTGCCCGCGGCGCTCCTCGCCAGCTACCGCCGCATGCACGCGGAGCTGGTGGCCATCGAGGAGCGGCAGCGTCCCTGAGGAGCAGGCTCAGCCCTCGAGGGAGCGCTCGGGTCGCACGGTGTGGATCCGCGCCATCAGCAGCACCGCCGTCGCGGAGAGCCCGACCGAGAGCCCGAGCCACAGCCCTGGGAGTCCGAGGCCGGCGCCGAACGCGAGCGCCGCTCCGACGGGCAGCCCGAGGGCCCAGTGAGCGACGAGGTTGATCAGGAACGGCACCCGGGTATCGCCGACGCCGCGCAGCACCCCGGCTGCGGTCACCTGGGTTCCGTCCACGATCTGGAACGCCGCCGCGATAGGGAGGACGGCCACCGTCAGGGCAACGACGCCGGGGTCGGACGTGTAGACCCGCGCGAGGGGGCCGGGGATCAGCAGGAACACCGACGCCGAGACGGCCATGCAGCTGAGCCCGACGCCCACGGTGGTCCAGCCGCTCTGGCGCCACGGACGACCAGCGCCGACCAGATTGCCGACCCTCGTGGCGCCGGCGGCGCCCACTCCGAGTGGGAACATGAACGCGAGGGAGGCGATATTCAGGGCAGCCGTGTGGGCCGCGAGCGCCACAGCACCGATGGCGCCGGCCAGCAAGGATGCGGCGTTGAAGGCCCAGATCTCGACCGTGAGCTGGGCGGCGACTGGCAGGGAGGTGCGCGCGACGGCGACAACCCCGGCCACGGTAGGGCGGTCGGCCGCGGCCAACGCCTCGCGCATCGGGGCGGCGGCGAGCGCCCACAACACCGCGAACATGAAGGCCTGCACCACCGTCGTGGACCACGCGGCCCCGACGGCGCCGAATGCCGGCACGCCCAACCCGCCACCCACGAGCCACACATCAGCGACGAGGTTCACCAGGTTTGCCATGACGGCCACGACCATCGCGGGCCGCATGCTGCCGGCCGCCTGGAGCAGCTGGCGGATGAGGCTGAACCCGAGGAACGGCACCACCCGCAGGGCCATGGCCAGTGAGCAGGACTCGGCGATGGGCAGGATCGCCGGATCCTGACCCGCGATCGAGAGGAGCGGCCCGGCGAGCAGATGAACCGCCGTCATCGGCACGGCGAGCAGCGCCAGGAGCACGGCACCCCGCACCAGGGTGGTTCCAGTGGCGCGTCGGTCCCCGCTCCCGTGGGCCCGGGTGAAGAACGGGTCCAGGCCCATGGCGGCGCCGAGTCCGGGTGCGAGGACCGAGAAGCTCAGCACGTTGGCCAGGGCGAATCCGGCGAGGGCTTCTGCGCCGAGCTGCCCCACGACGATCACGTCCACCGTGCCCATGCCGACCAAGGCGACCTGACCCAGCGTGACCGGCCACGCGAGTCCGGCGATCCGCTGCGCTTCGGGTAGCACACCGACAAAGGGGGGAATCGCGGTGGGAGGTTGGGTTGGCATGGAGGTGTGGCGGGCGACAGGGTAGTTCCGGAGCATGAACTCCACCACCGATCCGTTCACGTTGTTCAGTCTGTGGTTCGACGAGGCGTCGGGTGCGGAGCCCGATGTGCCCGATGCGATGCAGCTCACCACGGCCGACGGCTCCGGGCGCCCGTCCATTCGAACGGTGCTCCTCAAGGCGCACGGCCCGAGCGGGTTCGTGTTCTACACGAACACCCGGTCTCGTAAGGGGCAAGAGATCGCGGTCCGCGCTCGGGTGGCCGCGCTGTTCCACTGGAAGTCCCTGGCCCGTCAGGTGATCGTCGAGGGTGCCGCGCAACCCGTGAAGGACTCCGAGGCCGATGCCTACTTCGCGACCCGCGCGCGCGGGAGCCAGGTAGGCGCCTGGGCGTCCGAGCAGGGAAGACACCGTGAGCCGGGAGCGCTCGAGCAGCGGGTGGCGGAGCTGGAAGCCGAGCATGCCGGCGGCGATGTGCCGCGGCCTCCCCACTGGAGCGGCTACCGGATCGTGCCGGATCGCATCGAGTTCTGGCAGGGGCGCGCGAGCCGGCTGCACGACCGGCTCGTGTTCGTGCGCGAGGGCGCGCAGTGGGCATCCCACAGGATCGACCCCTGATGCCGGTGTCACGCCATCGCACGCTGCTCCCGGGGGTGACGGCGGCGCAGCTGTTCGCCTGGCACGAGCGACCGGGTGCGTTCGACCGCTTGGTGCCGCCGTGGGAGCGGGTGCGGGTGGAGGAGCGCAGCGGCGGACTGGGCGTTGGAGCCCGCACGGTGCTCTCGGCACCGGTGTTGGGGCCGATCCGCAGCCGGTGGGTGGCCGTCCACACCGAGTGCACCCCCCCAGACGGGTTCGTGGACGTGCAGGAGTCGGGTCCGTTCGCCAGCTGGCGGCACGTACACCGGTTCACCGACGGCGCGGACGGGGCCGTGCTCGAAGACGAGGTCACCTGGCAGCCACCGCTGGGCGCGCTGGGGCGGGCGGTCGCCGGGCGGTTCATCAACGGCAGGCTGGACGCCATGTTCGGGTTTCGGCACCGCCGCACGGCTCGGGATCTTGCGCGACTCGCCCCCTGGGCCGGGTCACCCCGATTGCGCGTAGTGGTGTCGGGTGCATCGGGCCTGGTGGGCAGCGCGCTGTGCGCATTCCTCGATGCCGGCGGTCACACGGTAGAGCGGCTGGTGCGGAGGGCGCCTGGGCCTGGCGAGATCCGGTGGAGCGTTCGTGACGGCACCATCGACCATGCCGCCCTCGAAGGCGCAGACGCGGTGATCCACCTGGCTGGCGCGCCCATCGCCGGAGGCCGGTGGACGCCTGAGCGAAAGCGGTCGATCCTCGGTAGTCGAGTGGACGGAACCCGGCTCCTCGCCGCGACGATCGCCGGTCTTAGCCGACCGCCGGCCGTCTTCGTGAGCGCCAGCGCAGTCGGCTACTATGGCGACCCCGGAACGGTGGTCGTGGACGAAGATGCACCAGGGGGGACGGGTTTCCTCGCCGAGGTGGCCCAAGCGTGGGAGCGCGCCTCGGAGCCGGCCGCAGCCGCCGGTGTGCGCACGGTGAACCTCCGCGTCGGCATCGTGCTCGCCGCGGATGGCGGTGTGCTCGCGGCGCTCCTCCCCACGGCGCGCCTGGGCCTCGGTGGCCCTGTCGGCAGCGGCACCCAAGGGGTCGCGTGGGTGAGCCTGGACGATTTGGTCGGCGCGATCCATCATGTGGTCCACGACGGCGTAAGCTCCGGCCCGGTCAATGGCGTCGCGCCCGAGCCCGTGAGCCAGGCCGTGTTCGCGCGCACCCTCGGCAGGGTGCTCTCTCGTCCCGCGTTCATGCCGGTGCCCGGGGCCGTCATCCGCACGGCGATGGGCGAGATGGGTCAGGCGCTCGTGCTCGACGGCCAGTATGTGCGCCCGAGCCGCCTGCTCGATGCCGGGTTCCGGTTCGACGACGCGGAGCTGGAATCGGCGCTTCGCCACAGCCTGGGACGGTCCGCATGATCCCGTTGTGGCTGGCTTGGGCCGCGCTGGCGGGACCGTGCGCCGGTCAGGAGCCGGTGGCCTGTGCCGAGTCTGGCGTCGAGCGGATCCTGGCGGGCGATCCGACAGGTCTCGAGCTCGTGCGGGATGCCTGTGCGCAGGGCGCGCCGCTCGCCTGCTATCGCCTGGGTTCGGCGCTGCTCGATGCGCCGGGGATCGCACCCGATCCGCCCGCGGCGGCCGCCGCGCTACGGACCGCATGTGATGCGGAGCAGGCCGAAGCGTGCGCTGACCTCGGCCAGCTGTTCGTGAGGGGAACGGGCGTGAGCAACGATCCACCGACGGCCCGCAGGCTCGTGCAGCGTTCGTGCGACCTCGGCTTCCTCCGGGCCTGCGGCGAGGTCGGTGGGATGTGGGTAGGCGGGTACGGCGGTCCTGCCGACCCGTCGAATGGGCGCGCGCTGGCGGTCAAAGGTTGCGAGGGCACGCTGCATGGCCCAACCTGCGAGCGCGCCGCGGCGCTGCTCGCAGAGGGCGTTGGAGGCCCGACGGATGTCGCCGGAGCCCGGCGGCTGCAGGCCAAGGCGTGCACCGCGGGGCACCCGACCTCGTGCTCGGTGGTCGCCACGCACCTCCACCAGGCAGGCGACTCCAACTCTGCGCGGGAGCTCGCGACGCGTGGCTGCGCCCTCGACGCCGGCGACAGCTGCGTGCTCGTGGGCATCCTCGAACTCCGCGGACTCGGCGGTGCGGAAGATCCGCGGTCAGCCCTGCTCCACCTGGTGCGCGGGTGCGATGCGGGCCACGCCCGCGCATGCCAGGCCGCTGGGGCCCTCCTCGCCGAGGGCAAGCGGGTGCCGCTGGATACGGCCCGGTCGTCGGAGCTGCTGGCGCGGGCCTGCACCCTGGACCCCGGCCTCTGCCCTTAGAGCAAAGCGAATCCGACGCCGGCGATCAGGGCTCGTCGCGCCTGACGGAGCGCTTGGAGCACGCCTCCGTGTGACCGTGCTCGCACGCCAGGTTGTACAGCGACTCGATCTCGTTCGCCTTCGCGGACAGCCGCGGGCTCGACACCATCAGCTCGGCGGCCTCGAAGCACCCGCGGGTGGGATCGGCCTGGCACGCCTTCTGGAACAGGATCGATGCCTTGCTGTCGCTGGGGTCGGGCAGCTCCTTGTCGCGGTGCATCGCAGCGAGTTCGAAGCACCCCATCGCGGGATCGAGACGGCATGCGGTGTGGAAGAACTCCATCGCACCGGTCTGGTTCGCTGCGGTCTCTTCGGCGTTGGTCGACGTCTTTGCGCGTAGCAGCGCTCCCACCTCGACGCAGCCCGGGGCGTCGTCGGAGGTGCAGGCCTTGCGGTGCATCCGCTCGGCGATCTCGAGATCGGCCTCACCGTCGATGCCGACGCCCTCGGCGTAGGCCCGTCCGAGTGCTGTGCAGGCCTTGGGCTGGGGCGGCTCGCCACCACAGCTGGTCTGGAAGATGCCCACGGCGCGCATGGCGTCTTTGTCCACGCCGTCTCCGTCGAACAGCATCAGGCCGAGCTCGACGCAGGCGGTGGGCACGCCGCCCTTGCACGCGATGTCGAACAGCTCTGCGGCTCGCTTGGGATCGCGCGGACCGCCCTTGGCGGTGTTCACCATCGTCGCGAGCAGGTTGCAGCCCTCGGCGTGGTGGAAGGTGCACGCCTTCGACAGGAAAGTGCGCGCCTTGGTGTTGTTCGGGATCGACGCGTCGAGGGCGGACTTTCCGATCTGGAAGCACGCCTCGATGTCCTTGTGTATGTTGCACCGATCTTGCGGACTCGCCGAGGCCTCGACCACCTGGTCGCAGCCAGCGAGGGCCAGCAGCGCCGTGAACAACATCCGCGTCATCAACTCTCCGGGGTCGGCACGTTGTACCGCGATCGGTGTCCTGCTTACCACGGGATACCATCGTGGAGGAGGCGTCGATGTTCCAGTCTGGCGGTCCGTCGCTGGTCGAGTTGGTACAGCAGGGCCTGTCGAGCACGGTCCACGGCTATGACCTCCTCGCACCGAAGTTCGAGCACACGCCGTTCCGCACCCCCGACGACGTGTTGGATCGCGTGGTCGAGGTGCTTCGCAGGGATGCGCCCTTCGGAGATGTCATCGACCTGTGCTGCGGCACCGGTGCCGCCACGGCGGCGGTGCGTCCGTTGTGCGAGCGCGTCACCGGCATCGACTTCAGCGAGGGCATGCTCGGCGAGGCCCGCGCGAGGCTCGGGCCCGATCCCGACGTGCGATTCGTGCACGGGGACGTGTTCGAGGCCGATCTCGGCGGCCCCTACGATCTGGCGGTGTGCTTCGGCGCCCTCGGCCATGTCGAGCGGCATCGCCAGCCCGCATTCCTCGCGGCTGTGCGCCGATCCCTCCGACCCGGCGGCCGGTTCGTGTTCGTCACTCACACCGTGCCACCGTGGACCTCCCCCACCCGGTGGGCGGCGGAGGGGTTCAACGCGGTGATGCGGGCCCGGAATGCGGTGATCCGGCCCGAGTTCATCATGTACTACTTGATCTTCTGCGTGCCGGAGGTGCTGCCCACCCTCGAATCTGCGGGGTTTCAGGCCACTGTTACGCCGCTGGGGCTCCCCCGTGCGAAGCGGTTCGTGATCGTCGACGCGCTCGCTGTTTGAACCGGGCGGACCCCGTCGGCGGCGGATAGGGTTCGTGCATCCCCGAGGTCCTGAATGTGGGTCCTGGCGTTTGCGCTGTGCGCGGCCGCGGTCGACACCGACGGCGACCTGCTGGACGATGCGCTCGAGAGCGAGCTCGGCATCGACCCGGGCGACCCCGACAGCGATGACGACGGGCTGCGCGACGGGATCGAGGTCTACGGACCCGACCTGGCCCTGGGGACGGGCGACGAGTCCGATCCCCTCGACGTCGACTCCGATGACGACGGCATCGACGACTTCGCCGAGCGCAGAGGCGCGGATGGTCTGCCCGACACCTGGGATGAGCTCGACCCCACCGACCCCGACGTAGACGACGACGGGCTCCCGGACGGCCTGGAGGGGGGGCACTGCCGCATCCTCCCAGGCGGGGTGTCCGATGTGGCCGGCATCCCGTTCCTCGGCACCGACCCGGCCGTGTTCCAGCCCGATCGGGACTGCGGCGCCACCACCACGCTGCTCCGCCGCGCCGACTCCGACGGCGACGGGCTGCTCGATGGCGAGGAGGACGCCGATCACAACGGCGTGTTCGACGGCGACCGCGACGGGGTGGAGAACGACGAGACCGATCCCAACGTGGCGGACAGCGACGGAGACGGGGTGGACGACCGGTCCGAGGGAGGCTCCGGAGGCCCCGATTCGGACGGCGACGGGACCATCGACGCCCTCGACCCCGACAGCACCGCGCTGGACAGCGATGGCGACGGCCTGACGGATGACGAAGAGGCGGTACTCGGCACCAACCCACTCCTGGCGGACAGCGACGGCGACGGGCTGAATGACCAGGACGAGGTGGAGCTGTACTTCACCGACCCCTCGGATCCGGACTCTGACGGCGACGGCCTCACCGATGGCGAGGAGGTGCTCGAGCACGGCACCGACCCGTGGTTGGTGGACACCGACGGCGACCGGTTGACCGACTGGGAGGAGGTGTACGAGCACCCCACCGACCCCACCATGCGCGACACCGACCTCGACGGGCTGGATGACTACGAAGAGCGCATCATCTGGGGAACCTACGCCCGCTCCAAGGACACCGACCGCGATGGCCTGTGGGATGGGCCCGAGGTGGACACCCACGGCACCGATCCACGGGTGGCCGACACCGACGGAGGCGGCGCCGGTGATGGCTTCGAGGTGGACGCGGGAATGGATCCGCTCGACCCGTCCGACGACGCGCGCGACGACGACGGCGACGGGCTGGATCTGGCCGAAGAGGAGCTGTGGGGGACCGACCCGAACAACCCCGACACCGACGGCGACGGACTGACCGATGGTGAGGAGGTCGCGCTCGGCACCGACCCGACCAGCCCCGACCCGGATGGCGACGGACTGTGGGATGGGGACGAGCTGGCGGCGGGAACCGATCCATTCGATCCGGACACGGACGGCGATCAGCTGCTCGACGGCGACGAGGTGGCAGGTGGCACCGACCCCACCGATCCCGACACCGACGCTGACGGCATGCCCGACGGCGACGAGGACGTGCGCGGAACCGACGCCCTGAACCCGGATACGGACGGGGACGGTCTGCTCGATGGCGATGAGCCACCGTTGGGCTGTGATCCCCTCCGGCCCGACACCGACAGCGATGGCCTGGCGGACGGCGATGAGGTGGCGCGCGGCACGTCACCCGTGGACGCCGACACCGACGGCGGTGGCGTGCCCGACGGCCAGGAGGTCGCGGACGGCACTGACCCCCTGGATCCGACCGACGACGGAGAATCCCCGCGGAAGAAGGCCAAGCCCGAGGGGTGTGGCTGCACCTCCGAAGGCGCTGTTGTCAGCGCATGGGGACTGCACGGTCTCGGGCTGCTGGGCTGGGCGCGCCGACGGTGATCTGGCTCCTGCTGGCATGCGGCGGCGGTGGCTCGGGCGGAGCGGCCGATCTGGGCGTGCCCGTGTACACCGAGCTGGTCGACACCGGCGAGAGGGTCGCGAGCACCACCCCCACGACGTCCCCCGACACCGCCCCGGTGGAGGTGTCCACTCGCGCCATCGTGTGCGCCGATCCAACGGCCCGCGATGTGCAGCCGTTCGACCTGTGGGAGGGTGGGGAGGCCTCCCCGCTGAAGGCGTGGTTCGCCTCCGGTGGGCTCGGGGTGGCCGACTTCGACGGCAACGGCAGGCTCGATCTCCTGATCCCGGGCATCGCGCGGTCGTTCTTCTACTTGGGCACCGACGATGGTTGGGTCGACGCATCGATCTTGCTCGCCCGGCTGCCCCTTGCGCTCGGCTCCGGAGTCTCCGTCGCCGACTACGACGGTGACGGCGATGCCGACGCTTTGGTCACCCGGTTCCTCGCGCCGGACACGCTGCTCCGCAACGACGGCGATGGGTTCGTGGACGTGTCGGCCGAGGCCGGGTTGGCCTGGGTGGCCACGCGGAGCATTCAGTCGTCCTGGGCCGACCTGGACCGCGACGGCGACCTCGACCTGTTCATCGGCAGCTACGGTGAGCTGGACGAGGGCCCTGGGGCGCACGAAGACTTCCTGCCCGCCGATCCGTCATTCCTGTACTTGAACAACGGTGATGGCACCTTCACCAACGTGAGCGAGCGCATCCCGCAGTCGGTGCACGATGGCTACACCCTGGGCGGCGGATTCCACGACCTGGACCGTGACGGATGGCCCGATCTGTACGTGGTGAACGACTTCGGCGTGTCCACACCGAACGCCCTGCTGTGGAACCGCGGAGGTCTGTTCGAGGCGGATGAGAACCGCTCGGGGCTCGATGTGAGCGTGACCGGCATGGGGCTCGCCGTGGCGGACGTGAACGGCGACCGGCAACTCGACCTGTTCATCCCCGAGTGGGACGGCCTGCACTTGTACGAGTCGGGCCGGTACGACACATGGATCGACTGGTCCGTGTCGCGCGGGGTGGTCAACGACCCCGACCGGGATCAGAAGATCGCGTGGGGCGGGGAGCTCGTGGACCTCGACCACGACGGCGACCTGGACATTCCCGTGGCCTATGGCCACCTCGACAGCACCTACCCCTCCGAGCGCGTGCAGCCCGACGCCTTGTTCATCCGAGAGGGCGATGGCTACGTCGACCGCGCGGCCGAGTGGGGTTTCGATCACGGTGGAATCTCGAGAGGAATGGTGGCCGCGGACCTGAACGATGACGGCTGGCTGGACCTGGTGGTGCGCACCCTCGACGGGCCGGCGCGAGTGTACCTGTCGCGCTGTGGCTCGGCGGCCTGGCTCCGGGTGCAGCTGGAGCAGCCCGGGGCGAACCCCGACGCCATCGGGGCGCAGGTGAGCGTGCGCGGGGCAGGGCGCATCTGGGACGCGGACATCCGCGCGGGCGGCACAAGCTTCGCCAGCGGAGGCCCCCCCGAGGCCCACTTCGGGTTGGCCGAGCTCGACAGGGTGGCCGAGATCGAGGTTCGGTGGCCGGATGGCGCCATCTCGGTGGTATCGGATGTGGGCACCCGGCAGGTGGTGCACATCACACGACGTGACGCGGGTGACACGGTCGCGGGCGAACGGGGACATTAAGGGCGGTCCGCGACAGGAGGCCCCGTGGCGCGATCCGTGACTCCCCCGACGACAGGCTGGACGCGTCGCGACGGCGATGGCTGGACCCTGCACCTTGACAGCCCCGGCGACAGCGTGTTGGCGTTCGCCGCGTCGGTGGCGCGGGGACTGGAGCGGCAGCCGCGAGAGCTGGACTGCAGCTACCTCTACGATGCGCTCGGCAGTGAGCTGTACGAGCAGATCACCGAGCAGCCCGAGTATTACCCCACGCGCAAAGAAGACGGCATCTTGGCCAGGTATGCCGAGGAGATCCGGGAGCGGGTGGGCCCGGCGACCGTGGTTGAGCTGGGCTCGGGGAGCTCGACGAAGACCCGTCGGCTCCTCGACGCGTGGACCCAGGCCGGCCCCACTCGGTACGTGCCGCTCGACATCAGCGCCTCTGCCGTGGAGGGCGCGTGCCGGGATCTTGCGCAGCGCTACCCCGGAATGCAGATCGAGGGCATCGCGAGCACCTACCATCGTGGGCTGCCGCTGGTCGCGCACGACGAGCCCGTGCTGCTGCTGTTCCTCGGGTCCACCGTCGGCAACCTGGAGCCTGACGCGCTGTCGTCCTTCCTGTCGATGCTCTCCGACCAGCTCCGGGCAGGGGACCACATCCTGCTCGGCGCCGACCTGGTGAAGGACGAGGCCGTGCTCGAGGCCGCCTACGCCGATGCCGCCGGGTTGACCGAGAAGTTCATCCTGAATCTGTTCGGGCGGATGAACCGGGACCTGGGCGCAGACGTGCCCGTAGATGCGCTCGAGATGGTGTCGTACTTCAACCGCGATCTGGCCCGGATCGAGATGTACGTGCGCCCCTCCGAGCCCATCGAGGTCGCCGTGGCCCCACTCGACCGGCGGTTCCGCATCGCTCGCGGCGAGATGGTGCTGGCCGAGATCAGCCGCAAGTTCACCGTGGACGACATTTCTACGGAGGCCGCCCGGTTCGGACTGTCCCTCGAGGCGGTCTACACCGACGATTCCGACTGGTTCGCGGTGATGTTGTTCGAGCGCCTAATGGAAGCGGGCGATGTGCCGGGCCCGACCGAGGTGCTGTGGCCAGAGGGCGCTGTGGAGATCTGCCAGCGCGAGGGACGCCTGCCGGTGGGCCGGCGGGTGCCGCAGCCGCGGAGGCCACGTCGCAGCCCGTTCGCGGAGTGGCGCACGGTGCCGCGATGCTCCGCTCAGCTCATCGATGGCCAGGACGTGGAGCTGGCTCCCTACCGCATCGGCGCCGCGCCGGTGACCAACCGGGAGTGGCTGTCGTTCCTCCTCGATGGCGGCTACGAACAGTCTGGGCTGTGGGATCCCGCGGGCTGGCGTTGGCGGGTGGCGTCGTCGATTGTGGCGCCGGGCAACTGGGTTCTCGGCGGTGGTCTGTGGCGCAGCATGTGGTACGGCACCACCGTGGCGCTCGACCCGCTGCGCCCGGTGACCCAGGTGAGCTGGTGGGAGGCGGATGCCTTCGCTCGCTGGTCGGGTGCACGCCTGCCGACCCACGATGAGTGGGAGGTCGCGGCGTCGTGGGATCCGGGGTTCGGTCGCTGCCGTCCGTGGCCCTGGGGCGATGAGCCGCCGAGCGCCCGTACGGCCAACCTGGGTCAGGTGTGGTTCGAGCCTGCGCCCATCGGATCGTTCTTCCGCTGGCGGAGCCCCCTCGGAGTGCACCAGTGCCTTGGGGACGTGTGGGAGTGGACGGCTGAGGGCGGCCTGCGCGGTGGCTCATTCGCCACCGACGTGACCGTCTCCTGCAGCACGCGCCGCGACGCCGCCCGCGAGCTGCGCGTCGGGTTCACGGGTGTGAGGCTCGCTCGGAGCTGAGGCAGCGCTCAGAGCCGAGGCCTACTCTCGGACGAAGATGAACCACGCGCCGCCGGCTCCGGCGGTGCCGCACTTCGGCCCTACATCCATGCCCCAGTCGGTTCCATCCGATGGGTTGCCGCCCACGCCGCGGTCGTCGAAGTCGACCGTGAACTGGGCCGTACCACAGGCGTTCTCGCCCTCGAGGTAGCCCACGGTGTTCCAGTCGTTGCCGAGAGGCAGGAACTCCAGCGTGATGTTGTTCCGACGCGCCGGGGCCGGCATGTCGTAGCCGAGGCCGTCGGCCTCGTTGAAGCACGACTGGAAGTCGAGGCCGGTGGTGATCTCCTCGTACCAGTGGATGTCGTAGAACGACAGGTCCACCCGCATGAAGCCACTCAGCGGGCTGTCCTTGCATGTGAACCGGATGTCGGAGTCGCCAGAGGCCATGTGCAGCATGCCCGGCCACACGCCCGCCATGGTGTCGGTGGGGGCGATCGTCTGGAGCTGGTCGCTGTACACGTCCTGCTCGTCGGACAACACCTCGGTGGACGACGCCACCAGGGTCCAGCCGCCGCCGTCCGTCGCCAGGTCGCAGTACACGTCGTAGGAGCCGCCGTCCGCGCCCTCGATGGTGTACACGCCGCTCGGCGCGTCCGGGTTCAGTGACTGGACCTCCGCGCAGGATGCGGGCGGTCCGCAGCCGATGTCGGCGCCGCTGCAGTCCTGATCGATGCCATCGCCGCACACTTCGGCCGCACCGGGATGGCTGAAAGGATCGTCTGGCAGGCAGTCGAGGCCCAGGCTGACGGGCGCGTAGCCATCGCCCGGTGAGAAGCAGGTCTCGTCGCCCACGACCTCGCCAGCGGGGTAGCCGTCTCCGTCCGCGTCGAGGGCCCACCGGCTGGGCGGTCCGAGGAACGGATCGGTGTCGTCGCAGTCCTCGTCGTTGCCGACGTAGGACTCGGGCTGGTCGCAGGCCTCGAGCTCCGAGCCCTCGGCACCCCAACCGTCGCCATCGAGATCGGCGTACCAGGTCTCTACCGTGCTCAGGTCGAGATCATCGTCTGCGTCGTCGGCCTCGCCGTCGCAGTTGTCGTCGATGCCGCCGTTGCAGATCTCGATGCCGTCGGGGTTCACCAGCCGGAGGCTGTCGTCGCAGTCGCCGGCGATGGCGACCGTGCCCGGCACGCGGGAGCACGCCATGAGGATGCTCAGCTCGTCGCCAAAGCCGTCCGCGTCGAGGTCGAGATACCAGGTATCAAGTGTACTCTCGTCGAGATCATCGTCGCGGTCGTCGATCAGGTCGTCGCAGTCGTCGTCGTAGCCGTTGCAGACCTCGACGGCGTCGGGGTTCACATCGGGGTCGTCGTCGTCGCAGTCGTCGGGCAGCACGTCGAGCGCATAGTCGGGGCCGGGAGGCGAACAGCTGGGGTCGCCGACGATGGGCCCGACGCCGAAGCCGTCGCGGTCGGCGTCACGGACCCACCGGCCCGACTCGGGCGGACCGAGGAACGGGTTGGAGTCGTCGCAGTCGTCGTCGTTGTCGATGGTGAACCACGGCTGCAGGCACGTGAGCCGCATGTCGTCGGGGTCGCCGTAGCCATCCTGATCGAGGTCGGCCCACCACTCGGAGCGCCCAGCG
>JBLFXJ010000017.1:0-42146 GCA_047609825.1 Myxococcota bacterium | reverse complement strand
CAGTCCATCCGCTCGGACCCCGCTCGTACAGCAGGATTCCCGTCTCGGTGGTGCGGATCAGCTCGACCGTGCCGTCCCCGTCCAGGTCGAGCACCGATACGCCGCCCCCCCAGTGGTACGGGTGCAGCACGTCCACATCGGCGAGGGCCTCGGTGTCGAACGGGGCCGGCAGCCGGCGGCTGGGCTCGGCGCACACCACCTCGAGCCCAAGGTCCAGCGTGAACATCGGATCGGGCGGTGGGGTGCCGGTGTCGCTGACCCCTGTGTCGGTGCCCGTGCCTCCCGTTGCCGAGCCGCCGGTCGTCGTTCCACCGGTCCCGGTGCTGGTGCTCCCCGTGGCGGTTCCCGTCGTGCCCGATCCGCCGGTACCGCTGCCCGTGCTTCCAGTGCCCGTGGTGGCCGTTGTCCCGGTTCCCCCCGTGCCCGACCCAGCTCCGCCCGTCGCGCCGCTCGCGGTGCCCGTCCCGGTGCTCGGCGTGGGGGCGGACGTCTCTGCCGCTGTGTCGGACGGTCCCTTGTCGCCGTTCGCCCCGCAGGCAACCAGCCAGAACACCAGCAGCGCGTGCCTCATTCGGCCCCCTCGAGCCGTCGCCGCACGACCTCCAGTGGCCGATCCACGGGCGGTGAGGCGAACTCGCTGACCTCGCCGTCGGGCCAGGTGATGGTGATCGCCTCGATGGCGTCGTCTGTGCCGAGCCCCACATGCACGGCCGTGGGCTCTGCCGAGAACATCGATGAGCTGCCCGCGGTGACCCAGCGGTGCTGCTCGCCGCCTGCGCTGAGGATGTGCACTTCCGCGCCGATGGCGTCTGTGTTCGGCGTCGCGTGATCGGTGAGCTGCACCCGCACCCAGTGTTCCGCGCCGCACCGCGACGTGCGCACCACGGTGGGGCCTTCCATCATCGCCGTGACGAGGTCGAGCCAGCCGTCGCCGTCCAGATCACCGACCGCGAGTCCCCGGCTGGTGCGGATGTCGCCGAATCGCTGGGCCCCTGAGATGTCGACGTAGGTCTCACCGTCCCACTGCCACAGCCCGTCGGGGCTCGGCGCCCGGGGTGGATCGTAGCCGTCGCCCTCGATCTCTGGATCCCAGTCGCCGTACGCGATGGCGATGTCGAGGTCGCGGTCGTTGTCGAGGTCGGTCCATGCCGTCCCCCACCCGAACACCTGGCCGGGCTCGCCCGCCTCGTCGGGGCGCAGCACCTCGAGGCCGAGCGAGCGCGCGAAGTCGATGTACAACACGCCTGAGGGGGCGTCTGCGCTCGGGGAGCTCTGGAGCAAGGAGATCCGGTTGAACCCGGACTGCAGGGTGTCGATGCGCCCGTCGCCGTTGTGATCGGCTGCCGCGAATCCCATGCCGAAGAAGCCGTCGTGGAACCCCGCGACCTCGTCGACGATGAACCCGCCGGCGCCGTCGGCCACGAGGAGTCGGCTGTGGCTGATGTAGTGGTAGTCGTGGATCGAGTACAGATCCGGCGCGCCGTCGCGATTCACGTCGAGCCACGCAGACATGAACGAGTACCCGGTCTGCACCACCTCTGGCAGGCGCTCGGACACGTCCTCGAAGGTGCCATCTCCGCGGTTGAGGTACAGCTCGGAGGGGTGGGCGCTCGCGAGCTCGGGCGGGAGCCCACCGTAGTTGCCAACCATGAGGTCGAGGTCGCCGTCCTGGTCCAGGTCGCCCCACGACGCGCTCATGGTGTAGCCGCGCGAGTGATCGAGCTCCGACGCCGAGGAGTGGTCGGTGAAGGTGCCGGCGCCGTCGTTGAGCAGCAGCGCGTTGTCGGCCGACAGTGAGCCGACGAACAGGTCCCGGTCGCCGTCGCCGTCCACGTCCGCGACCGACACGTTGGTGGGCTCGACGAAGCCACGGGGCAGGCGTTCTGACACGTCGACCCAGCGGCCGTCTGGGGAGCGGTCGAAGTACAGCACGCTGTCGGTCTGTGTGCGGAGCAGCTCGAGCTCCGGATCGGCGTCGAGCTGCACCAGGCCCACGCCGGTCCCGGAGAGCCACGCATCGGGGAAGTCGACGCCCGGGAGCTCCTCCTCCGTCCACCACCCGCGGTCTCGCTGGGCGGGGTCAGCGCACACGACGGCCGGACCGAACAACACCTCCAGCCGTGGCGGGGTGTCGGTGTCGGTGTCCGAGTCCGAGTCCGAGTCCGAGTCCGAGTCCGAGTCCGTATCGGTATCGGTGTCCGCATCTGTGTCGGCGTCGGCGTCGGCGTCGGCGTCGGCGTCCGAGTCCGAGTCCGAGTCCGAGTCCGAGTCCGAACCGGTGGTCGCAGCCGTGGTCGTGCCGCCGCTGGTGTCCTTGCCGGCGCCGCGGTCTCCACATCCGGCCAGCAGCACGCCGAGGCTGAGCCATGCGCTCGAGCGCCGGATGGACCGGGTCGTCAGGGGGGCCTCCTCACTGCAAGCTCGGACGTCACTTCGGCAGCAGTGTCTGACACTCTCTCGACATCTGCAACTGTGGCCGCGGAGGTGGGTCAGCTCAGGCGAGCGGCTGCGCTGCGGGCCCATGCGGAGCGACCGCGCGCTGGGGTTACAGTGTGGTGGGGGGCCACTGGTGGACTGGCGCGTAATCGCAGGCGGCGTGGTGGTCGGGTTCGCCAGCTGTGCGACCCCGGGCCCCGCTGGACCGCGCCCTGGGAACGGCCCCTCGACCCCCACGTCGGACTCCACCACCGCGCCCACCGATCCCAGCGCGTGCGTCACCGACACCGTGTTCTACGCCGAGGTGGTGCACCCGGCGGTGCACGGCGTGTGCGCGTCATGCCATGTGGCCGATGGCCTCGCAGGGTCCACCCGCTACCTGCTCAGCGGCACAGTGGCGGAGGATCGCGCGCATCTCGGCGGGCTCGCGCTGGAAGACCTCGACGGATGGCCGCTGTTGCTCCAGAAGGCCACCGGGGCGGTGGAGCATGGGGGCGGCGTCGCAGCGTCGCCGACCAGCGCCACCTGGGCCGCGCTGGAGGAGTGGATCGCTCGCAGCCGCCAGCCCGGGGGCTGTGAACACCCGGGTCCGTGGCCGATCCCAGAGCTGTGCCCGCCGGATCATCAGCCAGTGGGCGAGACCCCGTGGGTGCGGCTGCCCGCCAGCGCCTACGTCCGCACCATCGAGGTGCTGCTCGGCGTCTCCCCGCCCGCCGATCTGCTCCCGACCACCGACCCCACGGATCGGTACCGCACCTGGGCTGATGCGAACCCGGTGTCCGACGGCACGGTGGACGACCTGATGCTGGCGGCCGAGGCCGTGTCTACAGACGCGACCGCCGACCTCGATCGGCTGCTGGGCTGCCCAGCACCGCACGACTGCGCACTGGACTGGGCGACCGGGTTCGCCGAGCGCGCGTTCCGGCGGCCGCTCCTGCCCGAGGAACAGGCGCTGGTGCAGGCGCTGTACGACGGCGGCGTCGACCCCGGTGATGGCGTAGGGCGGGTGATCGAGGGCGTGCTCCAGATGCCCCAGTTCCTGTTCCTCGAGCTGGCGCCCCGCGCGGACGCGACCGGAGATGTGGTGCCGCTGGACGACTACGCTGTGGCGGCGCGGTTGTCGTACGCCCTCACCGGGGGGCCGCCCACCGACGCACTGCGCCAGAGCGCGGCCCAGGGGGAGCTCCGCACCGTCGCGCAGGTGCGGGAGGCGGCGCGCGAGCTCCTCGCCGACGCCGCAGCCGCAGACCATTACGCCGCATTCCACGACGACTGGCTGCAGCTCGGCGCCCTGGGCAGCGCGGTCCGTGACCCGGAGCGATACCCATCCTTCGATGCGGCGGTCGCAGCCTCCCTTCGCGCCGAGGCCGCCCTGTTCGCCAGTGAGGTGGTGTGGCTGGGAGACGGCACGGTGGATGCGGTGTTCCACAGCACGATCACCTGGACCGACCCCGCCGTGGATGCCATCTACGGCACCGAGGCGTCTCGGATCGGCTCGGGCTGGGAGCGACGGGAGGTGCGGAATCGCCCAGGCGTGCTCGGGCGCGCTGCGTTCCTGGCGGCACACGCCGATCCTGGCGATCCGAACCCCGTTCGGCGGGGGGCCGTGGTGCTCGATCGGCTGCTCTGTGAGCATGTCGACATTCCACCGGGATTGATGGCCGGACTGCCCGATCCGATCGAGGGCGAGACCCTCCGCGACCGACTCGCGGCACACACCTCCGATCCGGCCTGCTCCAGCTGTCACTCCAAGCTCGATCCGCTGGGGTTCGCGCTCGAGCACTACGACGCCATCGGCGCATGGCGCGACACCTACTCCGACGGCCTGCCGATCGACGCCACCGGGAGCCTCGACGATCCTGCCGGGTCATTCGATGGTCTGCCGGAGCTGATCGCCGTGCTGGATTCGGAGCGCCACCTCCGCGATTGCTACGTGCAGCAGACGCTGGCGTGGTCCCTCGGGCGCCGGATCGGCGCCGGCGATGCGTGCACCCAAGCCACCCTCGCCGACCGGTTCGACTGGACCGGCGGTGATCTCCGTGATCTGTTGGTGCACGCCGTGTCGACCGACGCGTTCCGCATGCGCCTCGCGGTGGAGGACTGATGCGACGCCGCGACCTGCTGCAGCGCATGGCGGGCGCCACGCTCGCGCTCCCGTTCCTGGAGTGCCTCGCTCCCCGGCGTGCCTTCGCCGGCGGTTCTCCGCCCGAGCGGGTGATCTTCGTCCACCACCGCCAGGGGTCCGTGCTCTCGTCGTGGGCCAGCGCCGGCGGTGAGCGCGACTTCATGCTCGGGTCGATCCTGGCGCCGCTCGAGCGGCATCGCGATCGCATGCTGGTGATCGGCGGCATCGACAATCCGATCATCGCCCACAATCCGCCGGTCGACGCCCACCAGGGAGCCGAGACCAGCATCCTCACGGGGCAGATCCTGCTCGACCCGAGCAACCACCTGCTCGGCCCGGCGGGCCCGAGCATCGACGCCGTGCTCGCCGGTCGGCTGGCCGGTCGCAGCCCGTACCGTCGGCTGGACTTCGCGGTCGGCGGGTCGCCCTCGGGAACGCTCACCTCGAACGAGTTCTGGCATGGCACGCTGGATCCGGTGGTGTTCACCAACGATCCGATGCGCCAGCTGGCGTCGCTGTTCGGGGATGTGGGGCTCGATGACGACGCCTTCGCCGCACTCCAGGCGCGTCGGGGGAGCGTGCTCGACACGGTGGCGCAGGCGTTCGGCGCGCTGCGACCCCGGCTGGGCACCGCCGATCGCAGCCGGCTGGATGCGCACCTCGACAAGGTGCGTGCGCTCGAGCTGCGCGTGGCCGCCGAGCGACCGTCGTGTGTGGCGCCCGCGATCGCCATGCCCGCCGACTACGACATGAACGGCGACGACCACCTCTCCGCTCCGCCGATGATCGACCTGCTGGTCTCCTCCCTCGCCTGCGACCTCACGCGCGTGAGCACGCTGTTCTTCGCGAACAGCGAGCGCCCCACCTTCCACTGGCTCGATGTGGACGGGGAGCCGGTGGTGCCCCTCGACCGGTTCTCGAACTGGCACCAGATGGTGCACCTCGGCCGCGAAGAGCGAGGCCTGGTCGTGGGATTCACCTGGTACTCGGAGATGATCGCGCTGCTGCTCGACCAACTCGCCGCCACCCTCGATGTAGACGGCGTGCCCCTGCTCGATCGCACGCTGGTGGTGTGGACCAGCGACTTCGGCAACGGCATCAACCACGACACCCGCAAGATCCCCGTGGTGCTCGCCGGCAACCTCGCGGGGGTGGAGGCCGGTCGCTGGCTCGACCACATGGCGGGCGGGCCAGACGACATCGTGTCCGACAGCGGCTTGTCGATCCAGCAGCTGCACACGTCCGTCCTCCAGATGTTGGGCCAGCCGGATGTACGGTTCGGGTTCGATCATCCAGATGTGCCCAACGGCCCCCTGCCGGTTCTGTGATCATCTCCCTGCTCTGGGTCTGGGCCTGCGCGCCGTCGACCGGCGGGCCGAAGGGCGACACCGCGGCCGATGCGCACACCGGGTCGACCGTCCCCACCGGGTCGACATCCGCCACCGGCACGCTGCCGACCGGGACTCCGACCACAGGCACCGACCCGCACACCGGCGGCCCCTTCACGCCGTTCGAGCCCACCTGGTCGCTGGTCTCTGACGGCCGGCTGCTGGGGGAGGGCGACGCCATCGAGCTGGGCACGGTGTCGGCCGGTGAGCCGTCCCCGATCGTGGCGCTGTCGCTGACCAACCTCGGATCGGTGCCGTGGCCGGATCCGGTCGCACTCACCGGAGAGGCCGCGGTCTGGGTCTCGCCGCCGCCCGCCACCCTCGGTCCGGGTGCATCGGCCGTGCTCGAGCTGGCGTTGGTGGCGGATCGGGTCGGCCTCTCAGACGGCGCGCTGGTGGTCGCCGCGGTGGAGTTTCCGCTCCGCGGCGAGGTGGTCGGCCGGCCCGCGGTGCTCGCGCTTGGGGCGCAGCGGCGCGTGCTCCGGTCCGAGGATGGTGGGCTGTCCTGGGCGGAGCAGGTGGCGGCCACCGGCGATCCGGCCCAACGCCTCCCGAGCGGCGCCGTCTGGTACGGGGGCGCGGCACTCGCGCTGGTCGGCGATGAGCTCCTGCGCAGCGCCGACGCCGAGGCCTGGTCTCCGGTCTACATCGCCGCTGGCGGCCCACTCGCCGCGGTCGGCGTGCTGCGCGATCGGGTCGTGGTGGTGGGTCCCCAGGCGGACCTTGCCTGGTCAGCGGATGGGCAGGTGTGGACGGCCGGAGTCGACGACTCCGACTCGACGCTGCGGGCGGCCGCAGCGGGCCCCGATCGGTTGGTCGCTGTCGGCTCCGACCGACGCGCGGTCACCTTCGATGGAGAGACCTGGGCCTACGACTACCGCTCGCCTGGCGTGCCAGTCACCGACATCGTGTTCGGCAACGGCGTGTTCGTGGTGTCTGGACCCACCGGCGCGCTCGAGTGGTCGGAAGACGGCACCCGGTGGAACGAGGTGTCGCTGGATGGCGGCCCGTGGAGCCTCGCCTTTGGCGACGATCGCTTCATCGCGACATCGGCGGAGGCGGTGGCCGAGTCCGACGATGGGCAGACCTGGGACTGGGTGCCCGGTGCGGAGCCCGGGCGGGTCTCGATGGCATGGATCAACAGCACCTGGCTCTCGGTGCAGGCGCCCGACGTGATCCTCAGGTCGGATGATCTCGTAGTATGGAGCACGGTCTTCGACGGGGATGGCGTGGTCCCAGGCTGGGTATTCATCACCCCTGAAGAGTAGCGACAGCGATCAGCGCCGGGTGACCACGACGAACCGATCGGCGGGCACATCGGTGAACCTCGCCTCTTCACCGTCGGGAAACCGCACCACCAGCTCGTCGATGGTGACGGCATCGCCGAGCCCAACATGGGCCTCTGCGGGCTCGGCGCTGAACATCGAGCTGCTGCCGGCCGTGATCCACCGGAGCTGCTCGGTGTCGCCGGTGCGCACGGTCACCTCGCTGCCGATCGCCGCTGTGTTCGCGCGGGTGTGGTCCACGAGGCTCACGTTCACCCAGTGCTCGCTCCCACACCGTGCCGTCCGCACGGTGGTTGGACCATCTTGGGTGGCGACCACAAGGTCGAGCCAGCCATTGCGATCGATGTCTGCGCCGGCCAGTCCACGGTTGGTCCGCATGTCGTCGAACCCGTGCTCCGCAGCGGAATCCACGAACCGGTCTGCACCCCGAATCCACAGCGCGTCGGGATGGGGGTTCATCGGTCGGCCCGCGGGACCGGCGATCTCGGGCTCCCAGTCACCGAACGCCATGGCGATGTCGAGATCGGCGTCGTTGTCGAAGTCTTGCCACGCCGTGCCCCAGCCGAAGGTCTGGGTGGGGTCGCCGCCTTCCGCCCCGCGCAACAGCCGGAGCCCGAGCGCCGATGAGTGCTCGAGGTAGGCGCTGCCGCCAAGAGCGTCGGCGGATGGGAAGGACTGCAGGAGAGAGATCCGGTTGAACCCCGACTGCAGTACGTCGGGCACCCGGTCGCCGTTCACGTCCTGCGCGGCGAAGCCCATGCCGAAGAACGAATCGTGGAACAGCGAGCCATGGTCTACGGCGAATCCGCCAGCGTCGTCGGCGATGAGCAGCCGGCTGTGGCTGATGTCGTAGTAGTCGTGGATCGAGTACAGGTCGGGCGTGCCATCGCGGTCCACATCGAACCAGCCGCCCATGAACACGTAGCCCTGCTGCACTTCGGCCGGCAGCCGGTGCGACACGTCCTCGAACGTGCCGTCTCCGCGGTTCAGGAACAGCTGACTCGGCTCTGCGTTCTCGATCACCACGGGGAAGGTGCCGTAGTCGCCGACGTAGAGATCCAGGTCGCCGTCGAGGTCCAGGTCGGACCAAGCGGCGGTCATGGTGCGCTGACTCAGCGCGCCGAGCCCCGCGATGGCGGTCACGTCGGTGAGCCCGCCCAGGCCGTCGTTCGCGTACAGCCGATTCGGTTGATCGAGCCCGCCGATGAACAGGTCGAGGTCGCCGTCCGCGTCGTAGTCCGCGGCCGAGAGGTTCGATGGATCCGCCATCGCGATCCTCGGGAGCTCGGTCCACGTCCCGTCGGGGGCGCGATCGAAGGTCTGGACGTGCGCGTCTCGCGTGCGGAGCAGCTCGAGCTCGGGATCGGCATCGAGGTTCACCGCCGCGACGCCGACCCCGATGAGCCAGAAGTATTCGATCGGCTCGCCGGGGAGATCGACGGTATCGTACCACGCATCATTCCGCGCCTCCGGGGAGTCGCACACCACCGCATCGGACAGCTCGATGGTGATGCCCACGGGCGCGCCGCCGGTGTCTGCCGTCTCCGTGCCGGTGGGTGTGGTGCCCGTTGGCGTGGTGCCCGTTGGCGTGGTTCCACTCGGCGTTGTTCCGGTGGGAGTGGTGCCCGTGCCGGTAGCCGTCGTGGCGGTGGGTGTGGTGCCAGCGCCCGTCGTGCCGGTGGGCGTGGTGCCCGTTGCCGTGGCTCCGCTCGGGGTGGTGCCACCATTCGCCGTATCGGTTGGCTTGGAGGGACCACCGCAGGCCAGCATCAGTCCGAGCAGGATCGCGCTCCGCATCTGTCCTCCACGCCAGTGGGTATCCCAAGACGAACAAGGCCCGCGTCGAACCGACGCGGGCCTGTCGTACAGCGCTTGTGGACTACGGGCCGACGACGAGAGCGTCGACGTACTCGATGATCGTGCTGATGAAGGTCACTTCACCGGTGGCCGTGTCGATCGTGAACAGGTCGGTGAGGCCGGAGTTGGCGCCGTTGATCACGAAGCAGTCGTCCTGCGAGCAGGCGGCGGCGCTGACGCGGTTGGTGGAGAACCTGGGCCCTGCGTCCCAGCCGGTGGTGCTGGCGACGAAGGCGGTGCCACCGCCGCTGGTGTCGACGCTGTACAGGCTGGACGACTGCACGTACCAGGTGTTGCCATCGGCGTCGGTCATCATGTCCGAGCTGTTGCACGGACCGCTGCCCACGTAGTAGGCCGACGTGATGTCGGCGCCCGCGTCGATCCGGTAGAGCGAGCAGCCCTCGGAGTAGAACACGTTGCCGTCGGCGTCGGCGGTCATGCCGTTGTAGTACCCGCCGGTGTAGTACGAGTTGAGGATGTCGCCGGTCTCGATGTCGAGCTCGTCGAGCGTGTGGCCGAAGCCGTCGCGCATGCCGAGCAGGCGGTCGCCGTCCCAGGCCATGCCCGAGTAGCCTTCGCCATTCGACCACATCAGCGTCGACACGCCATCTTCGTCGATGGAGTAGAAGCCGGTGCCGCGGCTACGGGCCTGGGCCGCGTACAGCTGGCCGCAGGAGACGTTCTGGGCCGGGTCGAGCGGCGCGCAGTCGTCGCCGTCGAGGTAGAAGTCGTTGTCGGTGTCGGGATCGTATGGGTCGAGGCCCATCGCGATCTCGTCGTCGTCACCGATGTTGTCGCCATCGGAGTCCAACTGCACGGTCCAGCAGATGGTGTTGGACACCGCGCTGTCAGCGCCGCCGGGGCCGCGACGGATGGCGGCCTGGAGGCACACCTCGACGCCGGCGGCGCCAGAGGGCACGTTCAGGGCGAACTCGTAGTCGCCGGAGTCATCAGCCCAGCCATGACCCGCGTTGCGGACCGGTGCTGCGATGTCGAGGCAGTTGCCGCCGAAGTAGGCGTAGCAGGGACCGCCGGCGTCGCCGCCGGTGGACGCGCCGAGCAGGATCTCCTCGTACGGAATGCCGCCGGAGAACTCGATGGTCATCGAGCCGCCTGCGGGGGCGAGGTTGACGGCCTCGAGCACCAGCGGCTCGGGCGGTGCCAATTGGTCGGAGGCTTGGACCTCCTCCCATGAGGACATGTCGTTGGCGTCGAACGTCACGTCCGACGAAGTGCTGCACGCGGCCAGCACGAGCAATGGGGTCAGGTAGCGCATACGCACCTCTCGGGGTGGTGACTGAAGCTCATCGGGCAGCGCGAGTATATGCGGGGGGTTCCCGAACGCACAAGCCCTTCGGACTGAATCCGTGATCGGGCCGGTGGAATGCGTCACTCCCGGCCGCTGGCGCTCGGTGCGAGGCGGGTGATGTCCCGCAGGAGATCGGCGCGCGTGTCGAGGCGTACACCCTTGATGAACCCTCGGGTGCTCTTCACGAGCCACCAGTCTTCCCCAGGCCGGATCAGCGTGGTCTCGCCCGTGCACACGGTCGCGGCGATGGTGACGCCCCCTGGGTAGAGGGCGGAGAGCGGCACACCCTTGGATTCGGAGTGCCGGCCCTCGCCAGGCATGGCGCTGGCCATCGGCAACTCATCGAGCTGGTCGATCGAGAACCCTGGGATCCGCATCACAGAGTTCACCAGCTCCACCGTGCCGGTGTCGCCAACGGAGCATCGCTTGTACTCGAGCATGTCCATGATCCCCCACGGGCGCAGGGGAGGGTAGGCACGCTCCTTCTTGCGCTTGGCGGCCAGGCGAGCCCGATGGCGCCGCTCCGCCTCCTTCTTGGTCACCGGTGGGGTGTCCCGGGTGGCCCTGGGCGTGGGGGCCACGGCGAGATCGCCGAGGGGTAGCTCGGTGACCGTCGTCAGCTTGGGTGGCGGCTGCTGCTCTGGGGTCGAGCCGCAGGCGGCGGCGAGGCCAAAGACGCCGAGAAGCACGAAGTGTCGCACCGCTTCCTCCGGGTCCAGCTCGGTGGACCCAGCCTCTCTATGCCGGGGACGCGACCCTCTGCCACGCCGGGCGGCCGCCTTCGGGTAGGGTCACGCTCGCCGTGCGGCGCTGGAGGGTGTGTGGAGGAGCGGCTCGAGGCGCTTCGCGTCCGCGTGGATGCGCTGGCAGAGGGTATCCGCGAGCTAGGGCCGTCCCGTTCGGTCGCGTTGGCGCTGTGGGCGCTCGTGGTGGCCATTCTCGGCCTGCATGCCAGCGCGCCTGTCGTCCTTGTCAGCGACATGCCGATGGACATCTTCGTCCCCCTCGACGCCGGCTGGCGATCGTTTCACGGTCAGGTGCCCCACATCGACTTCGACACGCCCGTGGGCCGGCTCTACTACGACGTGTACGGGCTCGCGATGCGGCTGTTCGGGGCGGACGCGCGGGTGATCCTGTGGGTGCCCGCCCTGCTCGCGCCACTCGTCGGTGCCTCGGTGGTCGCGGCGGCATCGGGGCGGCTGCCGCCGGTGGTCGGCACTGCGGTGGCGATCTACGCGACGATCATGGCGGCCTCGCCCATCCACCTGGACCGGGATGGGCTGGTGCACCTGGCCTCGTACAACCGCATCGGATGGGGCCTGGTGACGGCCGTGCTGATCGCTGCTGCGATCCCGCGGGTCACGGGCGGCGTGCGGGCCTCGATCCTCGATGGCGTGCTGTGCACGGCTGTGCTGCTGGTGCTGTTCTACGTGAAGATCACCTACTTTGCACTGGGTGGCGCCGCGCTGCTGCTGGCGGTGGCTGTCGTGCCCGGCAACCGCCGCTGGGCGCTCGCGTCCGGGGTGGCCACCTGGGGGGTGGTCGGACTCACGTTCGCGATCTCCGAGGTGCCCTGGGCCTACGTGGACGACATCCGCGGGGCGGCGGCCTCATTCGATCCTCGGTGGGCTCAGGTGAGCGGGAGTCGCGCGCCCGGACTGGACAAGCTGGTCGCCGACCTGATCGACAACCTGTGGATCGTGCTGCTCACCTTCGGCGGTCTGGTGGCGTTCTCACGCGCGGCGGGCGGCGATCCGGTGCTCGAGGCCGAGTCGAATCGGGTGGGCCTGGCCGGCGCAGGCGTGTTGGTCGTGGCCCTGATCGTCGGCGTGCAGAGCCATGATCACCACAACCCGGCGCTGGTGGTCGGCGCTGTGGTGCCCATCGCCGCGTTCGTGCGCCGGTCGATCCACGGTCCACGGCGGCAGCGTGACGCGCGGCTGGCCCTGGCCCTGGTGGCGGGCCTGATCGCCGTGCTCGCCCCGCGGGTCGGTCGCGACGGGATGGGGATCGTGATCCATCGGATGCTCGCGTCGTCCGGCGAAGGCCAGGTCACGGCGAGCGATGATCCGGAATCGCCGGTCTCCACGCTGCGGTTCGTCGCCCCGTCGGGGCTCGAAGGGTCAAAGATCCGGTTCGTGCTCGAGGGCCGGGTAGAGGCCGACGTGTATCGCGAGCTCGTCACCGCCTTCGACGGGGCTGATCTCGGGGTGCTCCTGCGCGACGGTGCCGCGCGCATCCGTGAGCATGGACCGAAGGACGCGCGCACCCTGACCATGTTGTTCGCCAGCCCGTTCCCCGTCGTCACGGGGGCCCCGCCGCCTCGGGGCACGCTGAACTGGTACCACCCGAGCCGCACCTTCGGAGGCGACAACCCGCTGGTACCGGAGGAGCTGCTCGCCGACGTGGACGTGGTGTTGGTGCCGACCACGATCGGAACCGTGGCGACCGCCGCTATGAAGGAGTCGCTCGATCCGTGGTTGGAGGAGCATCGGCGCCGGGTGGACACACCCCTGTGGACGCTCTGGCTGAGGTGAGCGGGCCCACGCTACAAGGCCCGCGGAGGCCGGTCATGCGCTTGATGCTGTTCATCCCGATGTACAACTGCGCTCCGCAGATCCGGCGGACGCTCCGCCAGCTCACGCCCGAGCTGCAGCGCCGGTTCGCCGAGGTGTTCGTGCTCGACAACGGCAGCACCGATGGTGGGCCGGATGCCGCGTTGCGACTGGCAGAAGAAGAGCTGAACCATGTGCGGGTGGTGGTGGCGCAGAACGACGCGAACTACGGCCTGGGCGGATCGCACAAGGTGGCGTTCCAGCGCTGCATCGACGAGGCCTACGACGGGATCGTGGTGTTTCACGGAGACGATCAGGGCCGGCTGGCAGACCTCATGGAGGTGCTCGACCAGCACGTGCCCGGCGCCGACTGCGTGCTCGGCGCGCGGTTCATGACCGGGTCCAGGATCAAGGGCTACGCGCCCCACCGCATCGCCGCCAACCTGGTGTTCAACGGGATCTTCTCGGCGATCACGCTGTCGACTCTGTGGGATCTCGGGTCGGGGCTCAACTTCTATACCCGCCCATTCCTCGAGCAGGGGCTGTGGCGGAAGTGCGCCGACGACCTCACCTTCAACTACTACCTGATCCTGCAGACCGCCTCGGCCCCGGACGTGCGATTCTCGTTCGTGCCGATCTCTTGGCGGGAGGATGATCAGGTGTCGAACGCCAAGCTGTTCGGTCATGGCCGGAAGATGCTGCGGATCATTGGGCAGTACCTGGAGGATCGCGAGTCGTTCCTCTACGCCGACCACTCCGGCTTCGTCGGTGAGCGCACCTGCACGGTGTTGGGCGGCGCGCCGCGATGAGTGACGCTACACTCGTGCTGTGCATGGCAGGGTTGTACCGGCGATTCCGCGAGGCTGGGTACACCACGCCGAAGTACCTGCTGCCCGTGCGCGGCGAGCCCATCTTGGCGTGGATCGTGCGCGAGCTCGCGCCTCGTCGGCTCGTGCTCGTCGCCAACCGGCGCGACCAGGGCCACGAGCAGGCGATCCGGAGCGCGCTTGCGCTCGGCGGTGTGCCGGGCGCAGATCTGCACTTCGTCGGCGACACCTCGGGTCAGGCCGAGACCGCCGCCATCGGCGCGCGGCGGGCGCTGGCGCTGGGTTTCGACGGGCCCATGGCGTTCCACAACGTGGACACGGTGCTCCTCGGCCGCGATCTGGCCGCTATCGGCGCTGTGCTGGGCCTCGCCCAAGGCTACATCGACGTGTTCGACAACGATTCGCCGGCGTACTCCTATGTGGCGGTTGATGGCGATCGGGTCACCCGGATCGTCGAGAAGCAGGTGATCAGCCGGCATGCCACCACCGGCCTGTATGGCTTCCGGTCCCCGGCCTACTACCTGGCCCGGCAGGCCGCCACGGCGCACCGGAGCCGCGGGGAGTTCTACGTCTCCGACGTGTACAAGGCGATGCTCGAAGACGGTGAGCAGATCCAGGTTGGGCGAGGAGCGGGCGGTGCGGTCGTGCTCGGCACGCCAGCCGAATACGAGGCCTACGTGGCCGAGTCCGGCCGGTGAGCGCGCGAGCCATCCCCGCGGTGGTCCCGTCGGCCGTGGCCGTGCTCGCAGTTCTCACGGTGGTCACGGCCGTGTGGGCTGCGTGGGTCGATGCGCCCGTGTTGGCGGCGGGTGCGGCGGCGTTCGACTGGCCACGCGCCGTGGTGGTCGCTGGCCTGTACCTCGGCGCCCACGTCCTCCGGATCGGGCGCATGCTCGTGATCCTCGGCGACTCCGCCACGTCGGTGCGGGCAGTGGCCTATGCCCACGCCCTCACGGCGCCGGTCAGCGGCCTCATCCCGCTCAAGCTCGGCGAGGTGGCGCGGGTGGTCGCGTTCGGGCTCGCGAGCGAGGGCACGGTCCACGGGCTCCGGGCCGTATGGATCGAGCGCACCTTCGACGCGGCGGTGCTCGCGGTTGCCGGGCTGGTGGCGCTGCAGGTGTTTCCGCAGGGTGGAGCTGTGTTCCCGGTCACGGTGGTCGCCCTCGGGGTGCTCACGCTCACCGCCGCGGCGATCACGGTGCTGCCCGAGAATGTCGGCATGGCCAAGGCCTGGTTGATCCGGCGCTACACCACCCAGTGGAGCCTGACCGCGCTCCAGGTGCTCGATGAGCTCGGTCGGGGCTTGCGACGATCGCGCGGGCTGGTGCGGCGCAAGGTGGCCACGCTCGCGCTGCTCACCATGGCGCTGTGGGGGCTCGAGACCGCAGCACTCACCCTGCTGGTCGGCACAGTGGACCCCTCGACCGTGCTCGCTGGGATCCTCACCGTGCTGTCGGACGTGCTCCGCCCGGCTCAGTCCGTCGGGGGGCTGGCAGCGCAGCTCCCGGTGCATCGGCTGGTGGTGTTCGCGTCGGTGAACGCCTTCGCCGCCCTCGCGCTCGCCGGTCTCGCCCTGGCCCCTTCCCGCGACCGGTGACAGACGCTACCTTCGACCTCACTTCCCCCGACGGCCCGTGCATCCTCCCTACGTCATCGTCGACCTCGACGGCACCCTCACCGTCGACGATCCCAGCCGGCCCTACCCGGACAAGGCCCTGAATCGCGCGGTGGCTGAGGCGGTCGCCGCCGCACCGGGGGCCGGGTACCGGGTGATGGTGATGACGGCCCGCGGGATGCGCACCTGGAAGAACGATCGGGCGAAGGTGGAAGAGCATGTGCGGCCGGGTGTCGAGGCCTGGCTCGCCAAGATGCAGGTGCGGCCCGAGCAGGTGCACGTGGGCAAGCCGTGGTGCGGCCCGCGGGGGTTCTACGTAGACGACCGCAACCTGCACCTCGAGGAGTTCGTGTTCCGG
This sequence comes from Myxococcota bacterium, assembly GCA_047609825.1. Lineage (GTDB taxonomy): Bacteria > Myxococcota_A > UBA796 > UBA796. The sequence goes on along the minus strand of JBLFXJ010000017.1, from coordinate 26,390 downwards.
TTCGCTGGGCCTTACGCCGGGCAGCCGGTGCGGGCTGTGGTCACCGGTGTGCCGGAAGGGCCGCTGGCGCCGGTGCACACGCATCTCACCCGGGTCGAGCGCTGGCTGGACGTCTGCTCCTGGGTCTACACCGATGCTCCGGCTGAGTCGGTGCACGACAGGCGCCTCGGTGCCGGAGACGGCCGTGCGCCGATGTGGACGCTGGTGCTCCCGCTCGACTCCGGGCGGCCATGCGCCGAGGCGTGGTTCGCGCTCCACGCCGACGATCACACCGGCGGACCCGGAGTCGTCCTGCCCGACGGCGGACGGGGTGGCTTCGCGCTGGTACCGGCGTCCGAGGCCGACCCACGGGCCCCCCTCCCCGCGCTGGCCGCGCGCTACGGGGAGTGGCGATGAGCGCCACCGTGCTGGTGTACGACGACGCCGTCGGCGTGCCACGGGACATCGCGTCGCTCACCGGCATCGCCCGGTTCGGCGTGCTGTTGTACAAGCGCAAGCGCCTGTGGGAGCACGCATCGGCAGCCGCCCGGGCGGCGGGGTTCCAGCAGCGCATTCACCTGCAGGAGCACGCGGATCGCCTGGCCCTGGCCGACGAACTCGCCGACGCACCCGCCGGTCAGCGCTACGTCTACCTGAGCGCTGACGTGGTGAGCGCCGAGCCCGAGCTGTTCGCCAGGTTCCTCGCCAAGCTCAGCTGGTCGGACGACGATGTGGTGTCCCGGCCCGGGGGAGCCCGGCCCGGCTCCGCCATCGCTTGTTTCGGGGCGGCGCGGCTCCGGCAGCTGATGCTCGCCAGCCGATCCGACGCCCAGCGCGAGGCGTGGTGGTCCGACCGCCGCGACCAGCTCGCCGTGGTTCCCGCCGAGACCCCGTTCGCCTGTCTGTCCGATGCCGACATGTTCGTCCGGTTCCTCTCGGGCAGCTTCTACACGCGGGCCTTCAACGCCATCGAGCAGAGCGGTCGGTCCATCGTCAAGCGCTCGGCGGACCGCGACAAGATGAAGCGGGAGCACGACTACTGGTACCTGCTCCCCCCCTCTCTCCAACGGTTCGTGGTTCAGCCCTATGGCTACGTCGATGACGGCGCTGAGGCGTCGTACCGCATGGAGCGGCTGAACATGCCCGACATGGCCGTGCTCTGGGTCCACGGCCCGGCCGCGGTGTCCACCGAGGCGCTCGGAGCGCTGCTCGACGTGGTGTTCGACTGGTTCGCCGCCCGCCCCACCCGGTCTGATCCAGCCGCCGCCCGCGCCGCGGCCGAGGCGCTGTATGTGACCAAGCTCGACCAGCGCATGGCAGCCCTGCTTCAGCTCGAGGCGGGGCAGCGGCTGGATCGCCTGGTCCGTGAGGGAACCCCGTGGGATGGCCTGCAGGCGCTCGTGGATCGCTACCGTGCCCTGCTCGATGCTGAGTGGGCCCGGTCAGCGCCCGAGCAGGTGGCGGTGATGCACGGCGATCTCTGCTTCAGCAACATCCTGTTCGACAAGCGCAGCCGGCTCGTGCGGTTCATCGATCCCCGCGGTGCGAACTCAGAACCCGAGCTGTGGGGCGATGCCTACTACGACATCGCCAAGCTCTCCCACTCGGTGCTGGGTGGCTACGACTACGTGAACAACGGCCTGTTCGATGTTCATGTGGGAGACGCCCTGCGGTTCGAGCTGCACGTCGCTCGCGGGGCAGCGGGGGCGCGCGAGGCCCTGTTCGTGGAGCGGGCGAAGGCGGCGGGCTTCGATCCGGTGCGCATGCGGCTGTACGAGGCGTCGCTGTTCCTCAGCATGCTGCCGCTCCACGCCGAGGATCCACGCAAGCTCCTCGGATTCGTGCTCACCGCGGGGGGGATCCTCGACGAGGTGGAGCGCGCTCGCTCCGTGCCCCGCACGCTGCTCCAGCGGGTGCTCGGATGACCAATCCCTTCGACCTGCCAGACGACCACGTGCTGGTGCAGGCGGTGAAGTTCCTCGGCGTGGGCGTGTTCGCCGCGGCGTCCCACTATGGCATCTACGTGGGGTTGGTGGCGCTGGCCGGCGTGAGCCCCACGCTGTCCACCCTCGCGGGCTTCGTGGTCAGCACCGGCATCAGCTATGTGCTCAACGTCCGGTTCACGTTCAAGGCCGACATGAGCCGGCAGACGCTGATCCGGTTCTGGACCGTCACCATCCTCGGCGGGCTGATCAACGCCACGGTGGTCGAGGTCGGCGCGCGGTTGATCGACTACCGGCTCGCCGGCGTGATCGCGATCGTGTTCGGCGCGTCGTTCAACTTCACCGGCCACAAGCTGTGGACCTTCCCGAGCACGAGCGCGGATCCCGACGGCACGGACTGAGCTACAGCCAGCCCCTCCGCCGGAAGAACCCGAGCTGGATCAGCGCCAGCACCGTCATGACGGCCCACGCCACCGGGTAGCCGAGCGGGTGGTGCAGCTCCGGCATCGTGTCGAAGTTCATGCCGTACACCCCGGCGATGAACGTCGCGGGCACGAAGATGGCGGTGAGCACGGTGAGCACCCGCATCACCTCGTTGGTCCGGTGAGCGACCATCGACAAGTACACGTCCATCATGCCGATGGTGATCTCGCGGTACACCCCCACCAGGTCCACGGACTGGAGCAAGTGGTCCTGGGCGTCGCGGAGGTACAGGCGCGTGGACTCGGAGAGCAGGTCGCTCTCGGACCGGATCAGCGCAGCGAGGGCGTCGCGTGTGGGGTGAAGGGCCTTCCGCAGGAACAGCAGATCCTGCTTCAGTCCATGGATTTCGGTCGGTGTCATGTCGTCCGACCGCGTGAGCACCTCCTCCTCGAGGGTCTCCACGAGCTCACCCATGTGCTCCACCACATGACGTAGGCCGTCCACCAGGGCGTCGAGCAGGGAGTAGGCGAGGTAGTCCGCGCCCCGACCCCGGATTCGGCTGTCCGCGGACGTGAGTCGGCGCCGCACCCCCTCGAACACGTCCTCCTCCTGCTCCTGGAAGGTGAGCACGAAGCGCGGCCCAACGACGATGCTCACCTGCTCGGCGGTCATCTCCGATCCGCCCGGACTGTCGGCCAGGGTCACCAGGTGCACGACCTTGGTGACGAAGAACAGGAAGTCGCCGTAGTCGTCGAGCTTGGGGCGGGTGGACACATCGACCACGTCTTCGACGGACAGCGGATGTACGCCGAAGGCCTCGCACAGCTCCTGGATGGTGGCGACGCTCCGCAGTCCTACGACATCGACCCAGGTCACCGAGTCGGCGCCTCGGAGCTGGCGTGCCTCCGCCACCGTGGCGCCGTCGACTTCGCTGAAATGGTCGGGGCCATAGTCGTACACCCGGATGCGTGTCGTGCTGGAATCCCCGTCGGTGAGCACCGGAGTGCCCGGGGCGAGTCCACGGGTGCGCTCTGAGACGGAGTGAGGCATGACGGAACCTTGAAGCGGAGGTCGGGTCGACCCCTGTTAAGCGATGCGCCCGCCGGAGGTTCGATGCTCCCGCTGCTGCTGCTCGCCACCGCCAACGCCGCCCCGTTCCTACAGCCCGTGATCGGGCTCGTGCCGCCCACCGGCGTGGTCGGAGACGGCTCCACCCCCGTGGAGGTGTTCCTCATTGCCCGCGACAAGGACGGCACGCCCATCGAGGGGAGCACGCTGCGGGCGAACGCCAAGCTCGGCCGCGTGGGCCCCCTCTCGGAGGTTGGCGGCGGCGTGTACACCTTCCTGTGGACGCCCCCGAAGGCTGCGACGCCCAGCGCCGAGACCCTGATCGTGAAGGGCAAGACGCCCGACAAACGCCAGGTCGACCTCAAGGTGGCGGTGCCCCTGCAGATGGAGGCGCCCTACGCTCTGGGCTCGTCCTCGTCCCCAGCAGACCTGGTCCCGACCACCACGGTGTACTCCACGGTGACCTTCTCGGGCGGCACCTGGGGCGGCGCGCCCGAGCTGCGCACCTGTGGCGGCTCGCTCGACAGCCCCATGTCCATCGACGAGGGGGCGCACAAGGTGCGCTACTCCGTGGGGCGTCAGGGTTCTCCGCGCCTGGCGATCGTCACGGCGTCCGACAACGCAGCGCAGCTGCCCACTTACGGCTACCACGTGCTGCCGTTGCTCGTGGCGCGCGCCGAAGCCGTAACCACCACGCCTCGCGCGCAGTTGGTGCTGCGACTGGGTGAGCGTGAGTTCGGGCCGATCACGGCGAGCAGCAGCGGGCAGGCCAGCGTGCCGGTGCAGGTGCCACCCGGCCTGGCGAATGCCGACATGCTCGTGCGTGCGGCCGATGGCGTGGTCACCCGGAGCGCGCACCCGCTCCAGGTGAAGGAGAGCCAGCAGATCTGCCTCCTGCCGCCCGCGAAGAGCATCCCGGTGGGCGCCGAGCCCAAGCCGAAGGTGCGCATGGTGGTTCTCAAGCCCGACGGCACGCCCGACGTGAACGCGAAGCCGACGCTCACCGCCAGCGTGGGCACGGTGGGCGAGATCCTGCCGGTGCGGGACGGCATCTTCGAGGCCGCCTACACGCCCCCGGATCGGGCCCAGTCCGTCACCTTTCAGGCGGGCCTCGGCGGTGGATCCGTACAGCGCGACTCGGTGTCCACCCAGGTGATCGCTGCGAAGGTCGACGGTGAGCAGCGAGCGCCGGTGAGCGCGAACCCGCCAGCGGCCGTGGTGCTCGTCGGCGACGCCGTAGTGCTGGGCGGCACGACCACCAGCGTGAACGTGGTGGCGGTGGACGCCTGGGGCCACCCGGTGCCGAACGCGGTGGTGTCGCTCACCCACGACAGCCGGTACGCCGAGCTGCCCGAGTCGGTCACCACGGATCGCTACGGTCTGGCGATCGCCGAGCTGAAGTCCGGAGAGCGGGAGGAGATGCTGACGATTCAGGCGCAGAGCGGCGTGGCCCGCGGTGCCCTCGCGGTGATCACCTCCCTCGAGCCGGTCGACGGCATCGAGATGCCGATCAGCGGTGACCGGGCCCGGGTGGCGCTGGAGACCTGGTGGCGCGCGGCGCTCGCCGAGTAGCGACGTTCAGCGGAACCACGACGCGAACACGCTCATGGTGGTGAGCTGCCGGTCGAGCTCCCCTCTGCCGTCCAGCGGTGCGGACGCCCCGCCGATGCGGTCGCGGAGCAAGGCGGTGCCTGCCGCGTCGAGCCCGAGAACGTTCGCTGTGGGGTGGAATGCGTTGGGCATGCTCCCCACGCGATCGAGGAACCCGGTGAGTAGATCGGTCGCGGTCTGCTCCAGGTGGGCCTCGGCGTAGCGCTCGACCGCGGCCCGGTCTGGCGCGGTGAGCAGCAGGCCGGCCACCCGTCGATCGTCGGGGTCGGTGAGCACCTCGCGTAGGCGCAGTCCCGCGCGGGTGTACAGGCGGCGGGCGGCGGCCGCGTGCAGGGTGTCGCGCTCGGGGCAGTCCACCCAGCCGTACCAACGGTCCAGCGCCTGCTCCATCGCCCCGAGGCTGGTGCCCGGCTGGAGGAGCACAGGCGCCATCACCTCGCCGATCAGGGGGTAGGCGAACGCGGGTCGGGCCTGCTGCAGGATGGACCGCACCCGCACGGCGTCGCCTTCGAACTGGAGCAGCGACTGCACCAGCTGGAGCTGCCGGCGCTCGAGCGGGGTGAGGGCGTCGGGCCACGCCGCGTCGAACGCCACTCCGGGCTGGTGGAAGTTCCACTGGGGCAGCGCCCCGGGATCGCCGTGGGTGCGTACCACTGCGGTGGCGCTCGGGCAGTCCAGGTGGAACAAGGCGTGGATTCCGGCATCTCCCGAGGGAATCTCCCGAACATCTCCCACACCGAGTGGGGCGATGCGGTCAAGCACGAGGTCACCCAGCCGGAGGTGAGCGCCGACTGCGGCCCGGGGCTGGAAGGTGTACCGGCTCTCGAGGCTGGAGCCGTGCAGAACCTGGAAGGCGGCCGAGAATCCGTGACCGTGGATCAAGGTGGTGCCGTTGACCCACAGGTTCACCTCGATGCAGAATCCGGTGCCTTGGTACACGGTGATCGGCGGCTCTCCGAACGCCGCGCTGGGGTCGCGTTGGCGCACGAACGCGGGCTCCGTCCCGAGGGCCACCGCGTCGAGCACCGCCGCGAGGGAGGTGTGCTCCTGTGCCGGGCGCTCCCGCAGTGCGGCAGCCGCGACCTCCGGCAGCGCTGCCGGTACAAGCCCCCGGTCCCGCCACCGGGCCGCGATATGGTCGCCGAGGTCGCGGAAGTACGGGATCATGGAGGCCTCGTGGCAGTGGCGCGTGGGAGCACGGTGTTGTGCCGGTGGACCCTAACCAACGATGCTGGCGAGGTGGTGTCCGACGGCGGGGAGACGCTCCGCGGCCACGTGCATGGGGTCACCCGGGTGTGGCCCGAGCTCGAGGCGGCGCTGGATGATGCGGAGCCGGGTCGCACGCTCGAGTTCACGGTCGAGCGGCCGTTCGGCGAGGTCGACCCGGCGCTCCACCGCTCGGTGCTCCGGGGTTCTTGGCCAGCCCATGTGCCGGCCGTGGTGGGGCCGTTCGTGTTCCCGGTGGACGGCACATCGGAGCCAGCGCGGGGTCGGATCGTCGCGGTAGACGCCGATGATGTGCACGTGGATCAGAACCATCCGCTCGCCGGGCAGCGCCTGCGGTTTGCGGTGGAGGTGGTGCGGCTGCGGGAATCCACCGAGGCCGAGCGCCGGTTCGGGCACCCGCTGCAGTTCCCCTCCGACCTGGTGCACCACCGCGAGGTGGAGGATGCGGCGCTCCGATCGGTGGCGCCGCTGTGCATGGTGCCGCCATACCCTTGGGGGCAGCTCGTCTACCGTCGGCTGTTGGAGGGGCTGGAGGGCGATGTGATCGAGCTGGGCGTGGGGCTCGGTGGCACCTCGCTCTACTTCGGGGAGTGCGTGCGAGGCACCGGCCGCCGGGTGTGGGCCTGCGACACCTTCGCCGGCCTCCCCGAGCCCGACGTCGAGCGCGACAATCCCTACTTCCTCGCTGGGCTTTACGATGGTGAGACCCCGCTGCTGGACCGGTTTCGCGCCCAGGTGAGCGAGCGGGGCCTCGACGAGGTGGTGTTGCCCATCCCCGGAGCGTTCGCCGACACCCTCGGGGCGATCCCGTCCACGCGCTACGCGCTCGCCCACTTGGACTCAGACCTGTATGCCTCGGTCCGCACCTCCCTCGAGCATGTGTGGGACCGGCTGGTCGACGGCGGGGTGCTGGTGGTCGATGACTTCCTGCACCCGTCCCAGGGCGTGGCCCGGGCCTGCGCCGACTTCTTCAACGCCCGTGGGCTCCGGCCGGTGTGGCAGGTGGTGTTTCCCTACAGCGTGTACTGCGTGAAGGGGGCGCCGATGCGTCCGCGGGGCCTGCGCGCGGTGGACGGCAACACCTACTCGTTCGACGCGATGCGGGCCGACCCGGCGTTCCTGGCCGAGGTCGCAGCGGCGGTGGATCGGGCGTGGCCGGACTCGCGCCCAGCCCACCGTGCCCGCGCGCTCCTGGCGTTGCTCGAGCAGAGTGGCGACCAGACCGACGACCTGTACGCCTACCTGTGGGCGATGGCGGACTTCTTCACGGGCATCGCGGGCGGCTTCCACGACGCCCAGCGGATCTAGGCGCTGGCTACGGCTCCCGCACCGTGACGACCACGCCGGTGGACTCCACGCCGTAGCGATCGACGGCTGCGATGGCCCAGTTGCCGGGGTCGAGGAACACCTTCGTGGCGTCGCCCGGCACGGCATGGAGGTACCGCCACCCATCGCCAGCGTCGGCGTACACCGTATAGGCCCGGAGGTCGTCCGGGTGCTCCACCAGCACGCCGTCGGTCACCTCGATGGTCTCCGGGGGTGACACCACATCGTCGGAGTGGCCGCCGAGCACCGGGGTGAGGGCAGGGGCCGCGTACAGCTCGGTGAATAGAGCCTCCAGCGCGGCGTCATCCAGCATGTTCGCCGAGAAATGGATGTTTCCCGTCGATCCCTGGGCCGTGTAGGCGCGGGACAGCTCGATCTGAGCCCGGTACTCGTCGAGGGACCACACGGGCGATGAACCCAGGTTCGTGAGGTTCGTGCCGGCGAATGTGGCCACGCCCCCCTCGGATGCCATGGTGGACCACCAGTCCAACAGCGGCTCGAAGGCCTGAGCGTCCTGGGTCGTTGGCCAGTACAGCTGTGGCGCGAGGTAGTCGACATGGCCGGCCTCGACCCACGCCACCGGGTCGGAGTACAGCTCGGCGTATTGGTCGAGCCCGGAGATTCCAGGTGGCTCTCCCGGTCGGTAGATGCCGAAGGGGGAGATGCCGAACCGCACCGGCGTGTCGGCGACGATGGCGGCCAGGCCGGCGACCAGCTGGTTCACGTTGTCCCGTCGCCAGTCGTCGCGGTCGAGCGGCCCCCCCCCGGCGGTGTAGGCGCCCCAGGTTGCGTCGTCGGGGAACGGAGTGCCGTCCGGGTAGGGGTAGAAGTAGTCGTCGAGGTGCAGACCATCGAGGTCGTACCGGGCCACGAGGTCGGCAGCGACGGCGAGCGCGTTCGCCCGCACCCGCGCGTCGCCGGGGTCCATCCACGTCTGCGTGCCGTAGGTGTGGCAGGCCTCGGGCGTGGCGGAGCAGAAGTGGTCGCCGGCGAGGGCGTGTGCGGTGGACGCCCGGGCACGGTACGGGTTGAGCCAGGCGTGCAGCTCGAGGCCCCGGCCGTGGGCGAGCTGGGTGGCCTCGGCCAGCGGGTCCCAGCCCGGGTCGACGCCCTGGGTGCCGGTGAGCCACCGACTCCAGGGTTCATGGGGCGAGTCATACAGCGCGTCGCCCTCCGGGCGCACCTGAAGGAAAACGGCGTTGAACCGCAGAGACTGGGCGCGGTCCATCAGCTCGGTGAGCTGTTCGCGGTGGTCTTCCGCCGACTGGCCCTGTGCGCCCGGCCAGTCGATATTCCACACGGTGGCGATCCAGATCCCGCGGAGCTCGCGCACATGCCCCACCTCCGCGACCCGCCGATCGGTGGTGCTGGTGGGGGTGGTGCCGCCTGTAGCGGTGCCCGTGCCCGTCGTGGGATCGGTGCTGGTTGACGTTGGCTCGGCGGCCGTGGGCGGGGTGCGCACCGTGCCATCGTCTGTAGGGGCGCAGGCGAGCAGCAGCGTGAGGGAGAGGATCCGCATGTCTGTGTGTAGCCCGACCGGATTCGGGTGGCGCGGGCTATGCGGCTGCGTGAACTCGTCTGCCCCGCCCAGCCTCATCGTCGGTGCCCTCGTTTCGCTCGCGGGCGGCGCGTTGCTCTCGGCGCTGGGCCAGCTCCAGTCGCCGCTGCACCTGCTCACCCACGAGTGGTCACAGGGATTCGCGGTCATCGGTCTGCTGGTGGTCTCCATCGCCGGGGTGCGCACCGGCCGCCGGCACGCACCGGGGGTGGCCATCGCGCTGACCATCGCCCAGGGCCTGCTGTTCGGTCTCGGCGGATTGCTGACCCACCTGGCCACGAACGCTGCTGCATATGGCTGTCGCACCGCGGGCGGCCCCGAGTTCTTCTGGGCCACCTGGATCCCCGTGGCGCTGCTCGCCGCGGTGCTCGGCGTCGCGCTGGCCGACCGCGACCGTCCATGGCGAGCGCTCGGCGGCACCCTGCTCGTGGTGGTCCTCGCGTGCGTGGTGCACGACGTGGGGCAGGCGCTGGTCGGCCTCCGGCTGGTGGATCCGGTGCTGGGAGAGCTGCTGGCCTTCGACCAACGGGTCGATCTCGATCTCCCGCCCGTGCACCTGCTGCAGCGAGGCTGGCTGGTGGCGGTGGCAGCCGTCCTGTGGTGGGGCCTGTGGCTCCGGTGGGATGCCTCGCCGGCGAGCCTGTGGCGGTCCCGGGTCGGTACCGCTGCGCTTGTCGTGGGAACGCTGCTCGGAGGCAGCCATATCGGGCTCGGATGGAGTCGCTCCGCCCTCCGCGGTCAGCTGGATGCTCAGCTTCGCACCGAACACTTCGACATCCGGTACCGGGGCGGCGGGGCGGCATCCCTGCATGTGGACGCTGTGGCGCGGGAGGCCGAGTGGCAGCTGCACCGCATCACGACCGCGTGGGCGATCGAGCCCCCCGACCGCATCCCGCTGAACCTGTACGACCAGGCCGGTGAGCTCCGGAAGGTGGCGGGTGCCTCCTCCGCGCGCGCCGGGCTGAATTGGATCGACCTGCCCTGGTGGGACGCGTTCGATGACACCCTCGCCCATGAGCTGGTACACGCCGTGCACTGGACCGCGTGGCCGAACCCGCTGATCCTGTCGAGCCGGTTCCACCTCGAGGGTACGGCGGTCGCGTGGGCCGAGGACCTCACCGTGCTGCGCGAGGCTCATCGCGAGACGGCTGGCGCACTCCGCAGCGGCACGCTGCCGCACCTGTCACAGCTGCTCTCGCCCACCGGCTTCGTCGACCTCCCCGAGAGGGTCGCGTACAACGCCAGTGGCTCGTTCATCGGGTTCGTGGTTCACGAGTACGGCTGGGACACCCTGTTCGCCTGGCAGCAGGGGATGCGGGTCGGGAGTGCATTCGATCGGTCCGTCGACGAGCTCGATGCGCAGTGGCGCACCTTCCTCGAGGCGGTGCCGGTGGAGCTCGCCGAGGTTGCCCGCTCCCGGGAGCGGTTCGATGTCTCGTTGTGGCCAAGCTACCGGGAGCGGCGGTGTCCGAAGCTGGGCCGGTCCACAGAGGCGCGGCATGCCCACGCCGACCGGCTGCTCAAGGCGGGCAACCCCGAGGGCGCCCTGGCGTTGTACACCGAGCTGCTCGACACGAACCCTCGGCCGAGGTGGGCGCACGAGGCTGCCCAAGCGCTGAACCAGCTCGGCCGCCGCGACGAGGCGCGCGCGCTGCTCGCCCGGCACCGGGAGGGCGCGCCCGATGACCAGTCTGCGCGCTTGTGGGATCTGGAGCGCACGCTGGCGATGCGGGATCGGGACTGGCCCGGCGTCGAGGAGGCCCTGCTCTCGCGGCTCGCGCTGGAGCCGGACAACGAAGAGCTGGCGATCCTGCTCGAGGTGCTCACCCAGGAGGTACTGCGGGAGGACGTGGCCGCTGCACTGCTCGCGCGGCGCAACGAGGAGACCGGCGACCGCCTCTTCGCGCTGCTCCAGGCCCATCCGGAGCTCTCGTCGCTCCGGCGTCTCGCGCTCAGCCGCCTGGTGTTGGCGTCGGAGCCCTACCGTCGGGTGCTCTCCGAAGCAGACCAGAGCCGCATCCTCCGATTCCTCGAGCTCCTGCCCGCGGTGCCCGAGGCGTGTGATGCGAGGAGAAACCAGCTCGAGCGAGTGGCATGGCAGCTCGTGCGCGGCGGGAACCAGGGCGACGCGGAGCGCATCGCCGATGCCCTCGAGCTCCATTGTGAGGATCCACGCGCCCGCCTCACAGGCGCCCGCATCCGGCAACGGCTCGCCTGGGACGCACCCTGACAGAGCGTTGGGCCTCGTCTGGCCGGCGCCAACGCTGTAGGATGGCCGTCCTGTATGGAGGTGCCTGTGCGTCGTCGGTGGATTGGAGCTGCTGCAGTTGCTGGCGGCCTGTGGGCCCTGCTCGGCTGTTCTGGGATGATGGAGGGCATGCAAGAGGGCATGAAGGAAGCCGCCGTCGAGAAGCTCGGTGAGGCCGAGGAGGCCGTGCGCGGCCTCGACCGGTCCAAGGAGAAGATCACGCTCGGCAAGCTGGTCGGTGAGGTCCAGGAGCTCGCCGAGTCCGATGACGCGAACTGGCTGGGGATCACCACCTTCTCGGTCATCGCCCACGAGGCCTGTGCCGACGGCGAGCTGTCCACCGAGGAGCTCCTGGCGGCCGAAGAAGCCGTGAGCGCCATGCGGGAGTAGGGGCGCGAGCCGATAGGTGTTTCCGGTCTGGCGGGGTGGTGTGTCGAACTGACGCACCTTCCGCTGGAGTCACCATGCGCACCAGGACGCTGCTCACCCTCGCCCTCACCGCCTGTGGCCCGTCCTCCGGTCCCGCCGCCGAGTGGGCCGACGTGCTGCCCGACGACCGCGTCCGCGTCGCCCTTCCGGACGCTTCGGGCCAGCGCGCCGTCGGAGCCCCGTCGGAGTTCAGGCAGCTCGCCGTGGACGTAGCCTCCCAGGTCAACGGGCTCGTCGACGACGTGCTCTCCGACGTGTCCGAGATCACGAGCTTCGACCCGACCTGGGCGGACGAGGACGCACAGGTGGCCCAGTGGGGGCCGTGGCGCGACGACGCCCTGCACGAGACGCGCCTGTGGGTCACCCGGGACGCGGACGACCTGACCCGGTGGGGCGCTGATCTGCGCGACATCGGTGGCGGCGACGACGAGTGGGTCACGCTGGTCGCTGGCGAGGTGGACCCGGGCGCCACCCGGCGTGAGAGCACGGGGCGGTTCGTCTTCGATTTCGACGGCATCCACGCGCGCGTTCCGGCGGAGACCACCGTGGGGGCCTTCGCCGTGGAGTACGCCCTGGACGGTGGGGTGGCGGACGCCACCGCGTCGTTCGTGGACTACGCCGATCACCCCGATGATTTGCGTGTGGACGCCGCCTATCGGTACACGTCCGACGGAGACGGAGGCGGCTCGCTGGACGTGGCCGCCGAGACCGAGCTGACCGATGGGGGCCTGCTCGAGGTGTTGGTGCTGCGGACCCGCTGGCTGGCCTCGGGCGCCGGACGTGGCGACGCCCTGGCCACCGACGGCGACCTCGGGCCATTGGTGTACACGGCGAGCGAGTGCTGGGACGCCGCCGCGAACATCGTGTTTGCCGAGAACAACGCCGACCTCGAGCGCGAGGGCGATGCCGAGGCCTGTGCGTTCCGCGAGGCCAGCTTCAGCGAGTGACTCAGGTCTCGTCTTCGTCGGTCACTTCGTCATCGGCGACGGGCGGGGTGCCGGTGACCGGGAAGAAGTACACCGAGCAGACGTACACCTCGCCATCATCGGCGGCGGTCGGATCGCTCTGGTCCATCAGGTCGCCGACCTCGCGCATCGAGTTGACGAGCCGCTCCTGCACCGCTGGCACATTGCTCTTCGACATCGCGCTGGACCAGGCGAGCACGTAACGCTCGCTCTGCGGCAGAGTCGTCATCGCATCCTTCGCGAGGTCGAGCAGGTCGAGGTGCACCAGCCGCATCATGTCGAACTGGCTGTGCATTCCGATGCCCAGCCGCACATGTTCGCGGGAGTAGCTGCCGTCCGGGTTCTTCCGCACCTCGCCCGAGCGCAGGCAGATGTCGAGCGCGTGCGCCGCCTCCTCCTCGCTGAGGCGGCCGCCGAGGCGCTCCGCGATCCAGGCGGGGTCGGCGCAGAAGCCCGGCAGTCGCACCAACTCGCTGATCGCCGGCGCCGACCAGGTCGACATCACCTCGATCTTGCTGGCGTCGAGGGCCTGGGCCAGCCCGAAGTCGGGATGGTCGAACACCTTGCGGAGCGAGACCGCGCGCTCCTCGAGGGTCACCGCGTGGGCGGACTCCACCAGCAGCGCGAGGAATGCGATCTCGTGTTTGGCTATGCCCATCGCCTTGCCGATGCCCTCGAGGGTGTCGGTCCCCGGAGCGCGCCGGCCGGCGATGATGTTGTTGAGGACGCCGCGCGAGAATCCAGCTGCACGGGCGAATACCGCGTAGCTGTAGCCCCTACGGCGCTCCTTCTTCCACTTGAACCATTCCCGCAGGTAGCGGCGGTAGTCCAAGTAGTCGAAGACGCTCGGTTCGTGCTCGCTCCGTTGGCGTGCGGGCATGGGTCCTGGGGGGCGAACGGTTCCAAGGGGACTTTGCTGTCTTCGAATAGCGAAGACACTTCGTTTTCCACAATTGCGGTCTCGCCGGCACAAGGAACCGAACGGCCAAACCGCACCCTGTCCCTACCCCCGGAGACCTCCAATGTCTATTTTCATGTTTTCGCTCGTCGCCCACGCACTCGTCTGGATGGACAACCCGCCCCTGGCTTTCGACACCGGCGCAGAGAGCTCCATCACGGTCGACGACGCGAACACCGGGTTCGCAACCCTCACGATGGCGAACTGCAGCGGCGACGAGAACATCATGGGTCCGGCCGACATGGATCTGGTCGACGCCCCGACGGTGTACGGCCCAGACGGCACCTGCACCGTGGCCCTCGACCACTCCGGCACCCTGACGGTGATCGGCACTGGCGTCGGCATCAGCGGTGACTTCACGGTCGCGCTGGACCTTCCTGATCTTACCTTCGACTGCGGAGTGGGCATCTCCGGCGGCCCGAACCAGAACGATCCCGACAGCTACGTGGTTGAGCTGCTCGCTGCGGGCTGGACCACCGAGACGGAGCTCGGCATCGTGGCCGGCACCCACGTCACCTACGACTCCAGCTGGACGCACCACGACACGGTCAAGGATCGCGTGTTGGCGGGAGCGGCGATCTACGCCGACCTTGATGACGACGGACGCGTCGGCGCCGTGGAGCGTGCAGCTGGCCCGGTCTGCACCCGCGTCGTCAACTGACTTCAACTGTCTTCGGATCCTGAAGACACTTTCTCGAGGAGGGGGTTCATATGCTCCCGGCCATCAGGCACGATCACTGTGCCCCACCTGCACCTTGGGTGAGGCCTCCCCAAGGGATGTCGTGTATCGCAGAGACCAGGACCTGGTGGACGATCTGCGGTGTGGCTCACGTGGACTTCGCGCCCGTGCATTTGCCACACTGTACGATGAGTACGGCCTACGCCTGCTGTCTTTCGCGCGACGACTCTCGCGGGGGGACAGCGACCTCGCGGTCGATCTGGTCCAAGACACCTGGCTCGCGTTGCTCGATGAACTCGCCGCCCGTCGGTTGGTTCTGCGCAACGATGAGGTCGGGGGATTCCTGGTCACGCTCTTGCGTCGCCAGGCTGCCCGACGGTTCCGCCGAACCGGGGAGGTCCTGATGGACTCCGTCGACAGCAGCCCGGCACCGACTCGGAGCATGGCTCAGTCCCTCGACCGACACGCACTCATGGTGCGTCTCGAGTCCAACCCCTCCCGCTACCCGATCCATCACGCTCTCCTGGTCCAGCACCAGGACAACGCGGACGTGAAGCAGGACTGGTGTCGTCGTACCGGCTCTGGAACGAGCGCCTTCTACAAGTCACGTAGGCGAGAGTTCGATGAGTTGCGGGACGATGCAGGATTGGGTCCCGCGAGGGTGGACGCATGAGTGTACGACTGGATGCGCTGTGGGAGATCGACCCTGCTGATCTCTCGGACGCCGAGCATGAGCTGCTGCTCGACGGCCCGCTCGCTGACCTGCCGCCGCTCACTCCGGGCGACCTGAGGTACTTCGCCTCCGGCTCGGGACGCGAGCTCCGGCGCCGTGCCCGGGCGGCCTCGGAAGCGGCTGCGCGGGCTGTATTGGAGCAGCAGGAGCCGTGCTGGCGTGCCCTCGACGATGCCGCTGCACGGCTCGGGTCCGACGCTGTGCTGCTGACGGTCGGCTGGATCGAGCAGGCCGGGCTGCCCGAGATTCGGGTGCTCGGCGGCGAGACCGGGCTGCGCCTTGGGCACGGCAGTGGCACCGTGAGCGTGGGTGCGCGTGGGAGCCGGGTGCGGATGGCATGGATCGGGCGACGCCTGCGGGTCACGGTCCGCGGGGAGCCATTGCTGGTGGAGTTGCGCACAGCGGATCGGGTCGTCGGCGGCAAGCTGGAGACCATCGGCACCCGCACCTGGACCTTTGAACTCGACGGCAACGAGCCGGTGCGTCTGCTCGCCTGGGCGGTGAGCGCCGAGGCCAGCGCCATCCGGCTCGACGTACCGCTCGAGGATCTGGACGGGGCGCTGTGGGCCCGACGGGTGGCGGACGTGCGGGGCCTGCTCGACGGCACTGTGACGCGGCTGGACCTGGAGGCCTGGTACGACGCGTGGGCTGCGAGCCGATCTGCCGCGGCCTCCCGCCTAACGAATGCGGCCGCTTGCCGGCTCATCGAGCTGGCCAGCGGGTCGGCGCCGGTGCCCGCGAGTGGGGACTCGGTGTGTCGGCGGTATCGGAGTATGGGGGAGATGCGCGCGGCGGTCGAGCCGATCATTCGGAAGAAGCCGCCTCGAAGGCGGCATGCCAGTTGTCTTCACAAACCGAAGACACTTTGATCGGCGCGTTGCCTCCTACCGGGTCGGACGGGAGTATCTTGAGGGTGTCGGGAGCGGGCGCGTGACCTCTGCTTAAGCAGCGCACGCGGCCACTAACACCATGAGTATGACATGGTCGCGCGCATCGGACGCCTGGGGGGGTATCCGGTCTGGGCACGCGCTCGCA
Source organism: Myxococcota bacterium (assembly GCA_047609825.1). GTDB lineage: Bacteria > Myxococcota_A > UBA796 > UBA796. The sequence goes on along the minus strand of JBLFXJ010000017.1, from coordinate 10,208 downwards.
CCCGAACGTTCCCACGCTACCACCCGTCGAAGTGTACGATGGGTGGGAGCGTGGAGGTCGTTGTGGACGATGCCCCGAGTCGCCTGGCGTCCGAGGTCGCGCTACTCCGAGGCGAGCTGGCCCGAACGCGGCGACAAACCTACGTCATCGTCGCCCTGGGGGCCGTCCTTCTGCTCGGCGCGGCGTCTCGCCCAGCCGGCTCGGTGATTCGTGCTCAGCGGATCGAGGTCGCCGACGATGCGGGCGGGCGGCTGGTGCTTCAGTCCACCCGAGGCAGCCCCGAGATCCTGATGACCGACCCCGCAGGAGCGTCGCTCAGGCTCGGCATCGCTCGGGGTGAGCCCGAGCTCGCGTTGGTCGCTCCGGGTGGCGCCATCAGCGCTGTGACCGTCGACGCTGCTGTGGCCCCTGACGTCGTGGCGGCTCCCGTCGCGGCCGCACCCCCGCCGAGCCCGCCGCCGGCGCCGGTGGATCCGGCCACCCAGGTCACCGTCCACTTGCCCCCGGGCCAGCCCTACACCGGCATCGAGGTGCGCTGTCAGGCAGGGTTCCGCGAGCGGGCCAGCGTGACATCCGGGATGGCCACCGTCGCCGGACTGCCCCCCGGTGATGGGTGCCGGGTGCACTTCCTCGGCGCGGCACCCAAGTCGGTCCCGGCCGCCGCCGGGTTGGATATCGAGTGCACCGATCGGGGCGGGGTGTTGGTGTGCGACCCCAGCTGAGGCAGGTCAGTCCCTGAGGCGGGTCAGTCCACGCGGCGGGTGAGGCGCGCGAAGGTGAGCGTGAGCGTGTGCACGCCGGGCGGAGCGTCCAGGCGCATGAACTCGTAGCCGTTGGGTGGCGACAAGGAATCGCCGCTCTCCAGGTCGAGGGTCGTGTCCTCCCACGACACGATGGCCACATCATCGATGGCGAACACACCCTCCACCCGCTCACGTGGTGGATCCTGGCGGAGGAACAGGCGCAGGGAGCGTGGGTTGGCCTCGGGCGCGTCCTCATCGGTCACATCGGCCGGCATGTTCAGGGGGAGGACCGTGCGGGTCCACGGCCACGAGCCACCCGGGCGCGCCCACAGGATCTCTTCGCCGAACTCCTGGCTCCCTTCCGACGCCATCCACCGCACGTAGGCCATCGTGGCGCCCGAGGTGTAGCCGCGGGAGTAGAACACCAGGTCCAGGTCCTTGAGCGGCGCGTTCTCGGCGTCTCCCCGCACGCGCACCCGCTGGCGCAGCGCGAGGATCGACGGGTCGAGGCTGGCGTGGTCGCGGGTGGAGCACAGGCCTCGCACGCCCGAGAACGCCACCATGCACCCCGCGGCGCTCTCCCGGTCGGTGTCCCACCGGGCCACCTCGCCCCAGTCGTCGTCGATGTCCACGTCCTCCATGTCGCCGAACACCAGCAGGTCTCGGCCAAGCTGCGCCGTGGAGAACGGTGCGTCGAGCTGCGCTCCGATGAGCGACTCGTCCGCTGCCGAGTGGCGGCGCAGGTCGATCACGGCGGTGCGCGCCGCGTTCACTCCCACCTCGATCTCCACGGTGCGCTCCGCGATCTCAACGGCTGCCTCGTCTCTCGCGAGCCATCCGACGCCCGCCTCTGGCACCACCCACACGCCATCGGGGCGGCTGAACTCGCCGATCCGCCTGAGCAGACGCGCGCCGGCCGGACCCGGGGCCGGCCGGGGCCGGTAGTCCTCGAGGTCGAGCGGGAGTGCAGACGCCTCGACCAGATCGCCGCCGCGCAGATCGGCCTGCAGGCCCACGCCGAGGAGGGTCTCCAGGCGGTCGGAGTCGAACACGAAGTTGCCGAGGCTGAACGCCGCCAGGGTGCCGTCACGCCAGGAGAAGCCCTGCGCGGTGTGAGGGTGGTGGCCGATCACCAGCGCCGCGCCCGCGTCCCTCGCGCTGCCCACGTGGCGCCGCACAGCGCTCGTGGGCTCGAAGGTGTACTCATCGCCCATGTGCAGTTGAGCGATGGTGACTGCGTCATCGAGGCCAGCGAGCGCCATGGTGTCGTTGAACGCGTCGATGTCGACCAGGTCCGCCGCTCCGCCCTTGTCGGGCTCGGCGTTGTAGTGGATGTCCCATTTGCGGCCATCGATGGACGACGCCGACACGAGCGCGTGGGTGCTGAGTCCGGCGTCGACGTACCAGGGCACGTAGGCCGCATCGAGGTCCAGCCCGGCACCCGAGTAGGCCAGGCCCGAAGCCGATACGAGCCGGAGCGTGTCGGAGACGCCGGCATCGAGGTAGTCGAAGATGTGGTTGTTCCCCAAGCTCACGTAGTCGACGCCGGCATCGACCAGGGCGTCCAACGACTCGGGCAGGGTGAAGAAGACGTAGTCCTTCACCGGGTGCGGCGTGGCCGGGTCCCGCAGGATCGACGACTCGAGGTTCACCACGGTGACGTCCGGCTCTTCGAGCCACGGTGCCACCCAGTCCAAAGCCCGGCTGCTGCCGGGGAGGGGGTCCCGAACGGCGATCAGGGCCTCGGGGTCCCCCGGCGGCACCTGGTTACGCAGCGTGAGGTCGTCGGGGTCGAGGAACCGCCGGCCGAACATCGTGTCGCCGAAGAACGCGAACCGGGCCTGCTCGGCCGTGCTGCTCTGCAGGGCGACCGGGCCGACCTCCACCAGCGAGGTGTCGGTGGGTAGCTGCAGCTGCAGCGGACGCTGGGTGGGGCGGTGGGCGACCGCCGTGACCTCGAGCCACGCATTCTCCCGTGGCCGGTCGCGGATGAGGAACCGTCCGTCGGCGTCGGTCGTGGTCTCTCCACCACCCAGCTGCACGCGCGCGCCCGCGAGAGGCGCGCCTCCCTCGTCCAGGACCTGCCCACCAACGTCGACCCCCACGGCCATATACGCCGCGACAGAAGCGTCATCGTCCGGGGCCGTGCGTTGGTCGCCGGGTGGCGAACACGCGATGAGCAGGATCAGGAACACACCGGCCTCCTCCCGCAGCATGCTCCTGACGCGGCGGGGCCGCCACCCCGGGGGCGGGCCTAGGAGTCGTCGCACGGCGGGGCCGGCACCCCGGGGGCCGGCCGCCATCATCGAACGGTTGGCGTCGCCGGTGGTGGAGTTGGCGCAGTTCGAGCTTTGCGACTCTCGCCGGCGCCGTCCGGCCGCGCACGACTTGCGTCGTCGCTCGGGGCATGGGAGAGTCTGCAGGTTGCCCCCTTCTCGCCTCGAGCCCCCGCGAGGTGTCTGTTGCCGAATTGTGTTGTGTCTATTGCTCTGATCGCTCTGTTCGCCGGCTGTTCCTCAACCGCCGTCGACAAGCCCGGCGCCGGCGATTCTGTGCTGCCGTCCAGCCCGCTGGCCGACCTCGATCCGGCTCCCTCCCACCTCTCTCCCTCATCGGAGGCCGTGCACGGCCAGGCCTGCGCCTTCGGGCCGGAGCGCTGGGCCGGTGACGCGCGCGGGGTGCTGGAGCACAACTGGGACGCCGTGGGCAAGCTCACGGTCGATGGGCGCACGTTCGATTCGCCAGACGCCTTGCTCGCGCACTTCGCCAGCGCCTCGCCTGCCTCTGCGGAGCAGGTCGCGCTCGCCCTGAATGTGCTCCTGAACGACCTCGGGCTCTACGGCAAGTACGCCGATCTGGGCAGCGCCCAGATCGCTGACGGCACCTACACCGGCGTCACGGCGAACACCCTCCTGGCGGCCGCTGGCAGCCTGAGCGCCGCCGACGCGCGCGACATGATGGGCCGGCTCAACGATGGCTTCGGCAACTGTCCGCCGGAATGGTACGAAGTGGATGGCCCGCTCCCCGACGAGGACTACGAAGACGCGGACGGCGACGGAATCCCCGATGCCTTCGACTGCGCGCCGGCCGACGACACGGTGGGCGTGGTGTTGTACAGCACGGAGTTCGACGCCGATGATGGCGATCTCAACGCGCCTGCGCCGCTGGCCCAGCACCCGTGGGACTTCGATGGCGATTCCTCCGTGGCGACCGGCGGCGGCCAGCAGGCGCTGGTCGGTTCCGACGAGAGCTACGGCGACGTTGTCGTGTTCGCTACGGTCACCGCCCAGGGCACCAAGCCCAGCTGCGGCTTCGACTGCGAGCAGGTCTGCGGTGACTACGTGCCGGAAGGCGACTGCTATTCCCCATGGGATGCCTTCGCGTTGGGCATCCTCACTGCGGAGTCCACCGACACGGGTGTGCTCACCGTGTCGAACAGCGGCGACTACGATGTGTGCCTCGACGGCAGCTGGTCGATGTGGGACGCCCTCGGCACCCAAGCGCTGACCATCGGCAACTCGGACTCCGGGCTCGACGAGTACCGGGTGCCGGCTGGCGGCACGCTGGACTTCTTCTACGGCTCGTGGACCACCGACAACGGCGTCGAGGAACGCTACCTCGGCGAGAACCCGTGGTGGTGCTACCAGCGCGGCGTCTACTTCACGGTGGGCATCGGCTACGACATGCTGGCCGCGCTGCTGCCGGATGACTTCCGCGAGTTCATCGAAGACGACTCGGACTGGGACGCGGATGGCGTCGAAGACCATGTGGACTGGGCCAGCGTATACGGCGTCCAGACCCAGTCGAACATGTGGGACTACCAGGGCGCACATGCCGTCGGGATCATCGGTAAGAAGGCCGCGAGTACCGGTAGCGGCACCATCGCCACCACCCTGCGGGCGCAGAACGGTGGCGAGCAGGATCTCCTGGGCGGCGTAGTCACCGACACGGTGCCGGCGAACTGGGAGCTCGTCGCGTGCGACATCCCAGCCGATAGCGTCGTGGACAACGACGATGGCTCCACGTCGCTGTCATGGGATGTGGCCATCGATGGCTGCGAATCCGACTGCCTGCTGATCGATGAGGTGACCATCACCTGCGAGGTCCGGCACAAGCTGGCGGTCGATGTCGACCACATCGTGCTCCCGGCCGCGAGCTTCGCATTCAACGACACCGAAGACGACGAGGTGTCCCACAGCATGCCTGCAGTGGCGTTCGACTACGACCACGACAGCGACGGCGCTGTTCGGTGTGGCCGCACGGACCGCTGGCGGGTGGGTGTGCTCGCGCGGTCAGCGCTCGATGCTGATCAGGACGAGGGCTACCACGGCTATCGCTGTGCCGTGAGCTCGAACTCCGTCGAAGACTGCCACAACCCGGGTCAGTTCCTGCAGATCGGCGAGTTCGAGGACCTCCCCGAGGATGGTATCAGCTCCGAATGCGAGGACGACTGCCCCGAGAACACCTCGTTTACACAGCACGCTCGCACCGACCATGATGGCGCGTTCGGCAACGTCGCAGACGGCGACGTGATCAGTCTCTCGTTCTGGGCTGTCGAAGACGGCCTGTACTGCTCGGCGACCAACGCAGCTGGCGACACTGTCGTCGCGTCGTCGTCCGATGCGTCGTTTGGCGTGGGCGCGTCAGGAATGAGCACGTTGAATGCGTTCGGGGACTACGAGCACTTGAAGGTATGCGAGGCCTTCGCCACCCCCGAGTGAGACGGAGAAAGGCACATGCGTGACGCCGCTCTGGCGGCGTTGGTCGGGCTCTTCGTGTCGCTCGTGGCGATTTTTGCGGAGCCAATGGCGCTCCCGCTGCACCATGTTGCGGGGAGCCTCGTTCCAGCGCTTGCTCTCACCGCGGTCGTTGTGGAATTCGACGATGCCGCGTCTGCCGCGTCTGCCGCGTCTGCCGCGTCTGCCGCGTCTGCCGCGTCTGCCGCGTCTGCCGCGTCTGCCGCGTCTGCCGCGTCTGCCGCGGCTGCCGCGGCATCCGCGCATGCCGCTGGCGCCTCGGCCGTGTGGTCGATCTCGCAAGACGCGGTGACGCTTCCTGGCGTGATGGACGGCCGTGATCGTGTGATCCTAGAAGGGGGCCAGCTGCTGGCTGGGAACCGTCTCCTCCCGATGCCGGAGGCCGGCGCCGGGCTCATCCGGATCACCGCAGAGCAGAGCGCACACCTGCCGCCAGGGTTCTTCGAGGGCCTCCAGGCGGTGCTCGTGCCCGCTCAGGCGGGCCCGAACCAAGTGGCGGCGAGTGAGTCGCTCGCGGTCGCGCTGAGCTCCGAGCGCGCGGGCCGAGGGCTTGTGGGTGTGCCGGTTTGGGTCGCGGCAGGCGCCTGCGGAGGGTTCGCCGCATTGTTCGCTTACGCCATCCGACGTGTCGGCGGCATGGAGGCCATCGCGCTGGGCGCGGTCGGCACCGCCGGGGCATTGGTGGCCGTGGTCGTTGCACGCTCCATGGGAGTCCAGCTACCGGCCATGGGCATGATGGCGGCCGCCGCGTTGCCGGCAGGAATGATGCTGGTTCGGTCCGTGCTGGTCCTGGGGCGGTGGCGACCGCGCGTCCACACGCCCTCCCCCGGTGTCGGCCAGAGACGCTGACGTCCCTGGGGGAGCACCATTCCCCCAATGCCCGCGGCGCCGGCCCGACGGATCGAACGCGCGTCGCGGTCGTCCCGGATCGGCTAGATTTGCCGGCCCCCCCAGTCCCCGGCGGTCCATTTTAACCATGCTCGAGATATTTCCCCCGTCCTCCCTGAACAACTCCATCCTCACCTCCGTGCTGGTGGGGCTGGTTGTCGTGTGGTTGTTCCAGGAGACCTATGGGTGGAACTTCTCGGGGTTGGTCGTGCCCGGCTACCTCGCCAGCGTGCTGGTGGTGCAGCCGCTGACGGGCTGCGTGATCGTGGTGGAGGCCGTCGCCACGTGGTGGTTGGTGTACGCGATCTCGGACGGTGTGCCCGCGCGATGGCCCTGGGCGCGCTTCTTTGGGCGCGACCGATTCTTCGCGTTGTGTCTCGCCTCTGTGGTGGTCCGCCTGGCGCTCGAGGGGGGTGGGCTGACTTGGCTGCAGGACCAGCTGGGCCTCACGGTGTCGGCGACGTTCCACTCCATGGGCCTGCTGGTGGTGCCGCTCGCCGCCAACGCCATGTGGCGGATGGGCCCGACGATGGGGTTCACCCGGCTCGGTCTGCCGGTGGTCTTCACCTGGCTGCTGCTCCAGTACGTGCTGCTGCCCTACACGAACCTGAGCCTCGCGAGCTTCGAACTCACCTATGAAGACGTGGCGCTGGACTTCGTCAGCAGTCCCCGGGCGTACATGTTGCTGCTGCTCGGGGCGTGGTTGGGGTCGCTGGCCAACCTGCGGTTCGGGTGGGACTTCGGCGGGCTGATCATCCCGGGCCTGCTCGCGGTGTGTTGGCTCGAACCGATCCGGCTGGTGGGCACACTTGGCGAGGCTGTGATCATCGCGACCCTCATCGCCATCGCCCGACGTCTTCCGTTCCTCAGAACGGCGAATCTCGGTGGCGGTCGCTTGCTCGTGCTCGGTTTCGTGCTGGCCTACCTGCTTCGGTTCTCCGTGGCGTGGCTCGTGCCAGCGCTGGTGCCCGGTTGGCAGGTCCACGATCTGTTCGGCTTCGGCTATCTGCTGTCCACGCTGATCGCGCTCCGAATCCATCTCCACGGCGACCTGTTCCAGTCCACCGTGCCCGCCGTGGTGACGAGCTTCGCCGCGTTCACGCTGGCGACCGCGTATGGAGCGTTCGCGGCGCTCGTGTTCCCCGCAGCGCCTGGGCCCTCGCCGGCCCCCGTGACCCCCGATGGCACCCGCCCGCCAGCGCTGGTGCGTGCGGCCTACGCCGACGGTCTCGTGCTCACCACCACCCCGGACGCGTGGGTGGCGCAAGGGCCTGGACTGCGGAACGCGGGCGAGGGCATGGGTCTGCTGTGGGACCGCGGCTCGGGTCGTCCGTTAGCGGTGAGTGCTGTGGTCGGAGCGCCCGCGCTCGGGGGCGCTGCCCGCCAGGTGGCGGATGCGTTGGACGCCAGGTTCTTCCATCTGTGTCCCGAGGCGGGTGAGGGATGTGACGCCATCCGGGAGGCCCTCGGTCGGTCGCGCCCCGTGCTGGTGCTCACCACGGGCGACGAGAGCGTGCTCCGGGCGGGCACGCTGCCGCAGATGATCGATCTGGAGGTCCTCACCGGGGTGGTCGGAGCGATGCGCCTGGAGCCGGAACCAGAGCGGCTCGAGCTCCAGCTCGACGAACGAGCCCGATTCCGCGCGGCGCAGGTGGGATCGCCGCTGCCGCTGTCGCCGGTAATCCAGACCTGGGCCCATCCTGAAGCGGACGAGGAGCACCTGCCCCGGGGTCGGGGGGAGCTCCGCTGGCTCCGGCACGAGCTTGCCGATGCGCTGGCGGTGTGGCTGGAAGACGGTCCCAATGCCGATCTTGCCCTGGCATGGGCGGCCACGACAGCTGGATATGCAGGGCTCGATCTGGCCCGGACAGACCCCGTCGTCGAAGCCACCGGGCGCGATCTGTGGCTGCGGGTGGACCGCCGGGGTCGCGAGCGTGTGGTGTGGGTGCCCTACGGGGAAGACCCGGACATCCTTCCGTTTGCCGCGGCGATTGCCCGGGTGGACCGCGCGGCGTGGCTGTTGGTGGACGCCACGCCGACCCTCACCCACGCCGTGTATCCACGGGAACGGCAGGCCCTGGCGTTGCTCACGGGCGCGGTCGGTAGCGCTGGCGCGGATGTGGTCGCGTTGCGCGGCACGCGAGATGTGTACGATCCTGGTACCGAGGCCGTGCTCGCTGTGGCGCGTCCCCTGCTGGCGGAGCGGCCCTGGGTCGATGCCGTCACGCGCATGAGCGACGCGCTGGCTCAGGCTGGGCACGGCGCGACGGTGTACGACGGCCACGCGCAGCGCCTGTCGTTCCTCGATCCGGCGAATCCCTCCCGGTACATGGCGGAGGCCGCAGCGGGTGACGAGGCGCAGGTGACTCTGTGGGCGAGCACGCGGCTCAGGCGTGACCTTGGGGAGTTCGGCTGGCGCCACCCCTTCGAGGAGCCCGTATACAGTGCGGGCCTGCGTGAGCGCACGTTCGCCATCGACGACACGTCGCTGGAGCTGACCGACACGCCGGCCTCGTGGGCAGAGTCGCTCGTGGAGCACTACGAGAGCTTCCGCGCGGAGCGCGTGCCGACCTCGCTGCGGAAGGTGCTGACCGCGACCCGCAAGGCCGGTGCGACCTTGGAGCTCGGCTGTGACCCGTGGGTGGGCTGTCGGTGGTTGGTCGCAGAGCGGTGCGAAGCCGGGCGTTGCGAGGGGCTGACACTGCCGCTCCGCCGCTCGCGCCCGCCGCTCGCAGAGCCCTCGACGGACCCCGTCGCGCGGTGGATCCTCGATGCAGGTCTGCTGGGCTTCACGCGGGAAGTGGATCCGTGATCACCTTCCGCGGAACCTGGCTCCACCGCCTCGTGGCGTGGGGAGCGCTGCTGGGCCTGGTGTTGGGCCTCGTGTGGCAGGTTGGCGGAGATGACCGCGGCCTCGGCGTGGAGGCGATCGAGTTCCTCGCGTACCGCCTGGATCAGGGCCACACCTTCACCTTGGAGCCCGACGAGGACGAGGTGAAGCTGGTGACCTGGCTCGTCGGGCCGCGGCCATGGGCGCTCGATCCGCGACGCACAGGCTCCTACAGCTTGGAACTCCGGGTGCGTGACGTGGATGGAGCCCTGGTGTGGCAGGACCGGTTCTGGATCCGCGCGCGGTCGAGCTGGATCGAGGACCGCCAGGGCCGCCTGCGCGAGCCGGCGTGGGTCGACGAGGCCGATCGCGCGGTGTCGGACGATCGACTCTCCCAGATCGACGTGTCGGGCCTGGTGCCGCAGGGCGGGTTCCTCGAGGTGCTGCCCGATCACCTGCCCGCCGGGTACGAGGTGCGGCTGGTGGCGTTTCGAGGTGGCGAGCGGAGCGCCGTGTCCCAGGTCCGATGGGCGGAAGGGCCGGAGGACGCCGATCGCGAAAAGCGCGCGAGTCGCGTCGGTCCGTACCGCTTCGCCGACCTGCCGGTACGGTGGCGGAGCAACCTCGCGGCTGGCATCTGGCAGCGACTCGCCGCGCTTCCTCAGCCAGGTCGCGGAGATCCGCGCACTGTGCGGGTATGGACCACGTTCCACCGCGACCCGTTCCAGGACGCCTCGGCGTGGGGCGTGCCGATCCACGTCGGCGGTGCCGCTGCGTTCAACGTCGAGGGTCCGGCAAGCCTGCAGGCGGCCTGGTGGTCGATCGATGGCGCCGGTCCGCGACCGGTGCACACCTGGCTGAGGATGGTCGACGACGCCGGCGAGGCGAGCCTGCGGGACCTCGGCGTGGTGGACCGCGTGGGTCCCCTGGTCGTGCCGGCCCGCGTGGTGTCGATCCAGCTCGCCATCGACCCCGAGGCGGATGGGCCTC